>NZ_JBHFAB010000034.1:0-74383 GCF_042510955.1 Streptacidiphilus cavernicola | reverse complement strand
ACCCGGCCACCATGGCAGGCGGCGCGTTCGCCTACACCATCGCCCTGTCCACCGACACCACCCCCCACAGCCCCAACACCCAGACCCCGACCCCCTACATCCACGCCTACAACACATCCGGCACGGAAATCTACAACCAGAAGACCGACCCTGCGTTCTGACGAACCTGGATGGGGGGATCTGTGCCGACGCAGACCGCGCCGCAGTCTGGTCTGTACCAATGCGCGCTAATGGTCTTGATCAATCTTGGCGGCGGACATACAAAAGTCAGCAACTCGCCTGTGCCCCACACCGCAGGTGAGCCGACTGGTCGTCACCACTCCTCTCCCCCTGGAGGATTCATGCGCGTTGGAAAGCGGATTCTTCGCACGGCACTGACGAGCTGTTCAGCCCTCGGCCTGGCCATCGGTGGAACGGTCTTCGCGGTGGCCTCGGCGCCCGCCGCACAGGCGGCCTCCACCTGTGCCACAGCCTGGAGCGCCGCCACTGTGTACACCGCCGGCCAGCAGGCCAGCGAGAACGGTGCCAACTACACGGCCAACTACTGGACCCAGGGCAACGACCCGGCCACCAGCAACGGCGGCAGCGGCTCCGGGCAGCCCTGGACCTCCAACGGCGCCTGTACCGGCGGCTCCTCGGGCGGCGGCGGCGGTGGCGGCGGGACCGGCGGGACCGGGACGGGCTCGGTGAGCGGCCTGCTCCTCAGCCCGTACAAGGACGTCACCATCAACATGAACTGGAACACCTACCAGATGCAGTCGGCGGCCGGCGGGTCCGTGCTGCCGCTGGTCGGCTCCGGCAGCATGGTGTCCCAGTACGTCCCGAAGCTGCCCGCAGTCAGCCTCGCCTTCGCCACCGGCTCCTGCGGCAGCGAGACCTGGGGAGGCGTCTCGGGTGCCAACTGGGCCGCCGAGAACGTGCCCCAGCTCCACTCCGCCAACCTGAACTACGTGGTGTCCACCGGCGGTGCCGCCGGGACGTTCACCTGCGGCTCCACCGCCGGCATGAACTCCTTCATCTCGCACTACACCAGCTCGAACCTGGTCGGCATCGACTTCGACATCGAGAACGGGCTGAGCTCCTCGGACATCACCAACCTGGTCAACGCCGCGGCAGGAGCACAGGCGACCTACCCCAAGCTCCAGTTCAGCTTCACCCTGGCCACCCTGGGCGCCTCCGACGGTTCCTACGGCGGCGTGAACTCGCTCGGCAACCAGGTGGTCCGGGCGGTCCTGGGCTCCAGCCTGAAGTCCTACGTCATCAACCTGATGACCATGGACTTCGGCAACGCGTCCAGCAGCGTGTGCGTCGTCTCCGGCGGCAGCTGCCAGATGGCCCAGTCGTCGATCCAGGCGGTGAAGAACCTGGAGCACACCTACGGGATCGCGGCCGGCAAGATCGCCGTCACGCCGATGATCGGCATGAACGACAACACCAGCGAGACCTTCACCACCGCGGACGTGGACACGCTGTCGTCCTACGCGAAGAGCAACGGCCTGGCCGGCGTCCACTTCTGGTCGCTGGACCGCGACACGCCCTGCAACTACAGCTACGCGTCACCCACCTGCAACTCCGTCTCCAGCACCACCCCGCTGCAGTACACCAAGAGGTTCCTCAGCGACCTCGGCTACTGACCCCTTCGGGCGACTGCGGGCCGTGCACCTCGCGTGCACGGCCCGCAGTCGCGTGATCCCGGCGACGACGCAGCCGTCCGCCGCCTTCGCCAGGCGCAGATGTTCGCGGCAGCGGTGAAGCCTCCCCAGCCGGGCAACCTGAGCTCCGCTCAGATCGCCGCGATCACAGGTCTGCCGGGCAGCCAGGATGAGGGAGCAGCAGCACGCGGTCCTCAAGGGCGTGCCAGTACTCCTTCACCCGGTGTGCTGCTGGATCACGGCGGCGAGCAGATCAGGCTCGGCGACCCCGCCCAAGGCGCACGCCGGCTCACAGGGATGGTGCCGGGCAAGCTCGCCTCCACACGGGACCTGGCGGCGCTGGCCCTGCTCGCAGGCCGGGACCTGCTGGTACCCGCTGCCTTGCTGTGCCACGGTAAGGAGACCACCAGCCGGCCAGGAGGCGGACGTGCAAGGCCTGCCTGGCCGAGCCCTACCGGACGGACACCAGCCTCCGCCTGGCTGGCGCACACTTGCGGTGCGATCGGGGCGGCTTACCCCACAACGCCTGTTCCCGGGCCACAATCGCGATACGCGTCTTCTCGTGCGTGGGGGCCATCTACGCTGGCGCCGACAGCGATTGCGCTACGCGGAGGCGGGGGCGGAGTACGTGGCGACCACCCAATCAGAAGCAGCCCCAACCTTGTTACCTGTCATGGAATCAGCGATCCCGCTGGGACCTTGGGCTGGTGCTGCCTTCGATGCCTGGGCGGGGAAGACGGGTTCTGTCTGGCACGCTGATCCTGCCTGTTCGAGCCTTCGGAGTAGAGCCCGCAGCGAGTCCTTCGCCCAGCCTGCTGAGGGCACGATGGACGCCTGCAACCTGCCCGGCCGGTTGCACTGCCTGCCTCCTGGGGCACTGTCCGACTACGCTGCCGCCGTGCACTTCCTCGTCGAGTTCACCTGCGCCACATCGCGGGGCAGGGCCGAACTGCGCGAGGGCCGGATGGAGCTGTCCCTGCTGGTGGGCGAGCAGTCGCTGTCCCGTGCCGGGTGGGAACATCTGCAGTCGGCCGATTTGGAGGCGCTGTGGGAACTCGCGGAGCGCGATCGCCGGCACCTGACGGAGGACCTGCGGCGCCAGCTCACCGATCGACTGCCGCTGATGCTGGCCGCGCAGTGGATCCTAAACGGCAAGACCCCGCGCAAGCGGCAACCCCGTTACCGTGCCTTCCTGAACCTGGCGGCGGACGAGTTCGAGACACGGGGCATCACAGCATCGACGAGTACCCGCTACCTCGACAACGAGGACCTTCTGCCTTTCTGGTTGGACCAGGTAGCCCTCGGGCGCTCGACGACGTCCGCGACTGCGGACATCAGCGAACGAGTGGAGAGCGAGACCCGGCACTACCGAAGTGACCTCCAAGAGGAGTTCTACATACGGCTGCGGGCAGCGCTGACCGAGATCGGACAGGCCTGGGCGCAGCTGCTGGGCGGCGTCCTGCTCGCCCACCCGGGGGAAGTCGCCGCCATCTTCCACGAGCACCGGCTCTCCGTTTCCTGGGAGCTGCAGTCGGTCCTCGCCTCGGTCCTGCCCTGCGCACGCCTGCGTACGGCAGAGTTCTCCTGGCTGGCCGGACGTGTCCCAGCGATCCTCTCGTTGTTTCTGCGGGAGAGGAAACGCGGCCTAGTCGGGCTGGTCCTGGAGACCGAGCACACCCAGACCTTCAACGCGGAGCAGGCAGCTCTGCTCCTGCGCAACGTTGTCCGCCTGCTCGACCGGCCGGTGCTCCTTGACCACGTGGAGGAGGGCAGCGCCGGGTCCCTCGGTCCTCGACGAACGATCACTGGCGGCGATCGCGTCGAGTCTGAACTGCACTGGCAGCTCCACGGATTCGGCTATGGGACTCACGATGCCGGACTGACGCACGCCATGCTGCTTCCGGCGGTTCAGGCAGCTTGGGAAGGACGTGAACTGGAGACACCCAAGAGCCGCAGAACGCCGGCGCGGCCGAGGCACCCGCGTCGTTAGGCCCAGCTCCTTCAGCAGAGTTGATCAGATGTGCTCGGTGGAGGCGACTCGGGGTCAAGGCAACTGCAGCCAGTCTGGCTGCCCGGCGGGCGTCTGCCCGCAATACGGTCGGCGCTGTCAGTGCCCGGGTGCACAATGTCCGTCATGTGGGGCAAGAACCGTTTCCGCAACGCGGATGGCGCCAAACTGCTGAGCGGCGACGGCACGAGCTTCGAGATGAACGTGAGCATCCCGACGGACCCTGACGGGTACTTCGGCCGACAGTGCCCCGACTGCTCCAGGATGTTCCGGATCGACGGGGAGGACTACGACGCCCTGCCCGATTCCCTCCGCCTGTGGTGCGTCTACTGCGGGCACCATGAGGACCACAGCGAGTTCCTGACAGCACAGCAGCTGGCGCGCACCGAGCGGGCGGTAGGTGACATCGCGGTGCAGATGGTTGAGCGGGCCTTGGGCAACGCCTTCCGCTCGCTGGCCCGTTCGCGTCCCGGTGGGGCCATCTCTGTGCGGGTGACCTCCAAGGTCACGCCCTTCATCCCGCAGCCGCTGCCCGGCATCGACGAGGAGCGGCTAGTCCGGATCCGCCAGTGCGCCGCTGTCGGCTGCGCGGTGCGGTACGCGGTCTTCGGGGAGCACCGGTTCTGTCCGGTGTGCGGCCTGTTGGCTCCGATCTCGATCGCGCTCGACGCATTGGACGCGCAGAGCGTGCTGCTGGATGCACTGGGACAGCTTCCCAGTACTCAGGCAGCCGTTCTGCGCGAGCAGGGTGTGTTCGACCGGGCCCGGGTCGATGTCCTCAAGAACGTGGTCGGCGTGGTCGAGACGCTCTCCGGCGCGGTGTTCCGGGGGGCCGCGCCGAACCCGGAAGCGTTCCTGAAAGGCAAGGGGAACATCTTTCAACGACTGGAGGACACCGCGGACCTGTTCGCCGCCGCCGGCTTGGGCGACGTGCGCACTGTGGTGGGCTCAGCCACGTGGCATCGGCTGCTCCAGGCGTGGGCTGCTCGGCACGTCCATACGCATCTGGACGGCATGGTCGACGCGAAGTACCTGGCCCAAGTACCGTCGTCCACAATGCAAGTGGGGCAGCGCCTGCCCGTCCCGGAGCAGTTGTCCCGGCAGGCGATCGTGGATGCGCGGTTGCTGTGTACGGAGCTCGCCGCACTGGTGCCGTAACGTCGTGGGAAGCTCGGAGGAGAGCACCGTCTAGCGCGTACTGAAGGGCGTCCAGGATTCCATCTCCGAGCTCGACCGGGTGGAATCTGCTTGGCCATGTCGAATAGGACGCCTTCGAGCCCAGCGGTCCACAACGTCCGACTGCTGGCGCGACCGCATCGCCTGCGGGCTTTCCTGGCAACCAAGGCCATGTCTTTGCTCGTCGGAGCCCTGACGCCACGATCTGCTCCGACACCGATCTCGGCTTCGGCCACCAGGCGCAGCGCGCGGTAGGGCAGGGGCCTCGGCGAGCAAGCGCCGCAGTTCACGGGGCTGCTGGCGGACGCCGTCCGCATTGCTCAGTCCGCGACTGGCCACCGAGGGGTAAAGCCTGCGGCGATGAGCGATGCCGGCACGGGTTCAGTGACGTTCAGGAACAGAAGGGTGCCCTCACGATTGATCTCCAGGAGGTCGGCGACGCGCCGGTGGCCAGGACGGCCTTGCGCATCACCGTGGCCCAGGTGGTCACCGCCTGGGCACCAGTCCCTGGCCGGGTCGATGCTGCCCGGCCGCTCGACGAGCACGGCTCGCACAGCGTGGCCGTGCCCGCTGGCCTGCCCGAGCACTGGCTCGGTGCGGCGACTGGCCTGCGACTGCTGCACGAACAGCGCCTGCTGACGGCGGGTGAGCTGGATGGCATTGACAGCGTCGTCACCCGCTGCCACCTCACCCTCGCCGAAACCGGCACCCTCGTCCTGGACGCCGGGCCCGGCCAGGGGCGACACGCCCTGACCCTTGTCCCCGACCACCACATCTGCGTCGTCGACACCGCCGACCAGGTCGTCGCCTCGCTCCCGCAGGCACTGCCCCGGCTCGACCCGACCCGGCCGCTGACCTGGATCTCCGGCCCCTCCGCTACCAGCGACATCCAACTCGACCGCCAACTCGACCGCGTCGAAGGCGTCCACGGCCCCCCGCACCCTCGACGTAGTGTTGCCTGCCACATAGCGCTCATCTGGCGCGCCCAGAGGCCGTGACGACCTCCGCCGCGAGCCAGTCCCGCATTACCCCGTCTGGGCGATGCGTACGGAATCGAGCCCGGGACCTTGCTCCGCCAGCAAGTCGGCCAAGACCGGTTCCGGACCAGGACACCCGATCAACAGCAAGCGGGCGCTACTGTGAGAGACCGGCGACAACAGGTTGTGAGGTGGGGGACGTTGCAGCAGCCCGATGCTCGGAAGAAGACGATAAATCCCAGTGCGTACAACGCACTTGCGGATGCGCTGGCGGTGATCTTCTGGAACAAGCCCCCGTTCGGGCGCTACCTGCGGGGCATGCTTCAGAACCACTCCGAGCTCTTGGCCCAGCTTGACCTCGTAACGGCTACCAAGCGTGAGACGGCCGGGCACCTGGTGGGTCTTCTACGCGCCAACGAAGCACGCTACCTCGACCTCACTGTGGCGCTTATGCTCGACATCGCTGACATGGACCGCTTCCCCAACCTTGAACAGCAACCCGACCGGGCCGAGCGGGTGGCTGTAGCCGAGGTGGCCGTCGCGGAGCTCAAGCGCTGGACCGGGAAGCAGCAAGAGGCCATCAAGGAGCACGAGGCCCACGCAGCAGCTATCGCAGAGAGTGTTCGGAAGTCCCAGGAAGTACGGGCGTTCAACAACGACCACGAGGCCCTGAAGGAATGCTTCCTCCAGTTGCATTCGGCGGTGAACCCCCACCAGCGCGGTATCGACTTCGAAGGCTTCATCAACAAGCTGTTCGGCCTGTACGACCTGGAGCCCCGGGCCTCCTACATCCTCGAACACGAGCAGATCGACGGCGACTTCACCTTCGAGACCGACCACTACGTACTCGAAGCCAAGTGGTGGAAGAAGGCCATAGGCCGACCGCTGCTCGATATCTTCAAGGCCAACATCGAACGCAAGGGCAAGAACACCCTGGGTCTCTACATCAGCATGAGCGGCTTCAGCGAGGATGCGCTGGCCGTCTACAGCTACAGCACGCCCTTCATTACCATGGAAGGCGGCGACTTCATGGCTGTGCTCGACCAGCGCATACGACTGGACGACCTCATAGCCCGCAAGAAGCGCCACGCCAGTCAGACCGGCCACTGCCACCTGCCAGTCGACAAGATCTTCGCCGACCCCAAGTGACCCCGGGATCCACCGATCGGGCAGCTCCGCACTGTGGTGACAGCGTTCCGCCGCGCAACCACGAGCAGGCGTCGCATCGTGCTGCCGGAGCACCCCGCTGGAGCACAGCCATCTCACCTCCGTCGCCGCCCGTGCCGCCGTAGAGGCCGTCGCTCGCCTCCTGGGACTCGCCGAACGCGACAGCTATTCGCCTCCGGCCAGCACGGCCCAAGCCGTGGAAATCCCTGCTCAGAAGGCGTATGCGCACCTCAACCCAGGCCGCGTGAAAGGCGTTCACGACCACAGCGCGACCACCAAGCAGAAGAGCCGCCGCCACTGAAAAGTGGAGACGGCTCTGACCTGCGAAAAAATCTGTCGGGACGACAGGATTTGAACCTGCGACCCCCTGACCCCCAGTCAGGTGTGTCTACGAACTATAGCACGCACGGCACGTATGGAACGTGACAGGCGTGCAAATCAACCCATAGCGTGCTGGCGCAGCCCTTCCAGCTGGTCCCCAACTGGTCCCCAGGCAGCCCTCAGGCCCACCAGCTGCGCCGTTGCGCCGCACCTGGTCCCCAGCTGGTCCCCAGGCAATTCATCGGGAAATGGAGTTTTTTCGCCTGAAATCGAGTCGGGATTCTGGATTTCCAGAATGTCAACCATGTTGAGAACTAATGCAACCCGCTAATTGAATTGGATGTCTTCTCGAATTTTCATGGCGGCACTCACAAGCACGCCCGGTGCCTGTTCCACAGCGACGCGAGATGCTGCGCGGAAATTGAAATCCATCCTCGGTCGATCGGACGGCGTGTCCGCGCCCGCGCCTCCTCCGAACATCCCCGGCTGCTGATCTCGGTTGGCTGCCCCCCGCGGGCGGCTGTGGGTGCCGCGCAGGCTCGTGAAGGCGCACTGGTAGGCCTTTGCCGTCGGCGCTGGCTACTTCCGTGCGCCGCAGCCCGCCCGTGCACGCGGCTGCGAACACGCCAACTTGTCCGGCAGTCCGTTGGCCTCACCTGCCCCAGCGTGGGTTGTGTACCCCAGCAGGAGGCCCCTGTGGGTGCGGGTCGGAAGATTTCAAGTCCAGTGAGACGGTCGTGACGCTATGAGGTTTGTGGTGCGGGTTCGCTGCGCTTGGCGGGGTCGTTGATCCAGGCTGTCTTCGGGATCTCGGGTGGTCGGGGGCGGCGGCCGAAGCGTTCGGGGTGCTGTGCGTAGGCCTCGGCGAGGGTGAGTGCCCGCTGGTCGCGGATCTCCTCGGCGGTGCCGAAGTGGACGCTGGCAGGCGTGTGCAGGGCGATGCCCGAGTGCCTGTGCTCGTGGTTGTAGTACGAGATGAACGCGTCGAACCAGTCGCGGGCGTGGGCCAGGGAGTCGAAGCGCTCTGGGTAGTCGGACATGTACTTGGTGGTCTTGAACTGGGCCTCGCTGTAGGGGTTGTCGTTGGAGACCTTGGGGCGCGAGTGCGACCTGGTGACGCCGAGGTCGATCAATAGCTGGGAGACCTTCTTGCTGGTCATGGAGGTGCCCCGGTCGGCGTGCACGGTCTGGGGCACGCTGCCGTTGCGCGCGATGGTCTCGCGGATCAACTCCTGGGCCCGGTCGGCTGATTCGGCCGATTCAACGGTGTGGCCGACGATGTAGCGGCTGAAGATGTCGATGATGACGTAGGCGTGGTACCAGATGCCCTTGCGTGGGCCGGCTGCTTTGGTGATGTCCCAGGTGAACACCTGCGAGGGGCCGTCGGCGACCAGTTCGGGCACGGTCCTGGCCGGGTGGGTGGCCTGGCGTCGACGTTCGCCGGCTTGCCCGCGCTCGCGCAGGATCCGGTACATCGTGGAGACCGAGCAGTGGTAGCGCCCGGTATCCAGCTCGCGGGCCCAGATCTGCGCGGGCGGTAGCTCGGCGTACTCGGGGCTGTTCATCAACTCCAGCACCGCATCGCGTTCCTCAGCGGTCAGAGCCGACGGCTGAACCTGCGGTGCCCTGGGCCGGCGCGTGGGCGGCGGCTTGCGCCTGCGGTAGTGGGTGGCGCGGGAGCGGCCGGTCAGCCGGCACGCCGCCGTGGTGCCCAGCTCGTGTTCGACGCCGGTGAACGCCTCGTCCACGACGGGATCGGCGGCGTGCTTCAGTCCGCGCTCTCGGAGATCATTTCCAAGAGCACCGACGCTTTTCCCAGGACCTCCACCGCAGCCTTGTTCCGGGCGAGCCCCTTCTCCAGCCGCTCCACCTGCCGGCGCAGCTTCTCGTTCTCGGCCTCGGTGGCGGACTTCCTCGCACGGGCCGGGCTGGTGCGGTGGTCCGTCAGGTGCTTCAGTGCCCCGCCTTCGCGGGCGGCCCGCCACTCGGTGACGTGGGAGTGGTACAGGCGCTCGCGGCGCAGGACCGCGCCCTTCTCGTTCCTGGGCGCGGCGTCGTACTCGGCGACGATCCGCAGCTTGTACTCGGGGCTGAACGTGCGGCGCTTCGGCCGGGAAGCCGGGTCGGCTGCGGACGGATTGATGCTGGTCATCAGGGTGGAACTCCTACTCGGGCCCTCTCAGCCTAACCCGACAAAGCGGGACGTCTCACCCAAGGCTGACAGAGAGGGGTGAGGCCGGCGAGCGCTGACCCTGGGGTTACGTATGGTCCGGAATTGCCGCGCCCGTCGGCCCGCTCTCGCGTGTCTGAGAGGGAACGGCCAGGGCGGCCGGGAGTACATGGGGGTGGTTGGCGCGCAGGTACTCAATAGCTTGTTCGACCGAGGGGTCGTGGTCAAAGTGCTCTTGGAAGTACGTGAGGCGGCCCTTGCATTCCTCGATGATCTCGGACCAGCGCTTGACCCAGACGCGGATGGTCATTGCGCCGCGCGTGAAGTCCCAGACGCAACCGTGTGGCTTGTCCCGCTGCTCGACTTCGAGGTCCACCATGCCACCGATGCCCGTGGCAACCAGCCAGAAGTCCCATTCGACACCCACATCGGCGAACTGCGGGTCCATCGCGACAGCCTTGGCATAGCTCTTGATCTGCCTCAGCTCGTCGTCACCCGCATTGACCTTCGGGGCCTTGAGTTCGACAACGAGGTGCTGGCGTCGGTCGTGAAACTTCCGAGCGCGGGAGAGCATGAGGTCCACGATCCCGACGGTTCCGTCCGCGCGTAAGACTGGTTCTGGATCGCGGTTCTCCCGACCCAGGATGTGGAGATGGCGATCGAGGACCGTGTTGAGGGACCTGTCGCTGACAAGCAGGGAGTACTGCTCGCCGAAGATCCAAGTCTCGTTCTCGAGGATCTTGTGGAGCTGCGTGCGCTCCCTGACGACCTTCCGAGTCTCGGGGTCGAAGACCATGTGCGCAAGGGCAGCCAGGAAGTCCAGTCGTGCCGCGACACTGCTGGACGCTTTGATGATGCCCACGAGACTCGTGCGGTCGAGAAGACGCTCGAGTTCGGTGCGGTCCTCAGCGCTGAGGCGGAAGACCTCGTCGAGGATCCGGTTCACGCTCTCGGGCTGGTGCTTGACTGATTCACGAAGCAAGGCGAGCGTCGCTTTCAGGTGCTTGGCGGGCCGGGGCATGTGCCGCTGTACGGTCGTAGCGACGATGTCGAAAGTGTCGCGCTCCAACTGCTCTGTCTCTGTGGCAGGTTCGCCGTGGTAAGGGTAGAGCTCTTCCGTCTTCCACTTCTGGATGATGTCGGCCCGCCGCTCGACCGTGCGGATTTTGAAGTGCTCTCGAAGGATCTCCCGGCTTCGGGAAAGCAGGATGGCAACCGGCCCGTCGGACGCCTCACCGAGCAGGAACTCTCCTGCATGGCCGGCCATCTGCTCCCACATCACGTATGCCGTGAAGTCGAAACCGGGGGCTTGAATGCGCAGGTCGGCGATGTCCACCACCACGCCGTTGGCGTCGCACAGATGCAATTCCCGGTCGACGCGCATGTCCCACTCGATGACCCGAAGAGTGGCCTGATGGGTTTCATCCCCGTACGAGAAGTCGAAGTCGAAGGACTTCTCGAACTGGATCGCTTTGCCGGGGTCCAGGGCCGACCCGTCGAAGTGGATGTCGACTTCGGGAAACATGGACAGGTACGGGGCGAACTCCGTCGTCAGCTGCGCAACCGCCTTGACTGACAGCAGTCTGTTGAGCACGACCGACTGGCGGCCCCACGCCTCGAAGACGGTACCGGTAGCCCCTGGGTCGGGCCGAGGATCCGAGATCTCGAAGTCGTTCCGTGAGGAGCGGTCCGCTGTGACAGTGGTGCGGAGCCGTCCGCTGATGGAGTCGGCGATCGTCGTCCAACGGATGGCAGAGCCAAGCGCGAATCCCCGCAGTCGACCCTGCCCAGCACGCCCGTGCAAGGGTCGATGGCGGTGTTCGGAGAAGCGCGTGGTCTTCTTCCAGGAACCACCGATCTTGTCAAAGGTGATGGCACACGTCTCGGGAGTGATGCCAGTACCGTCGTCGCGCACGATCACCCGGTCGACAGCATCCAACACCGTTCGTTCGATCGTGACTTCCACCGTCAACGCGTCGGCGTCGAGCGCATTCCAGATGATCTCCTTGATTGCACCGACTGGATCACCCTCCCGCGCCAGCCGCTCAACATGATCTTCCGCAGCTTCGAGATGTACACGTCGCATGTAGTGAGGATGGCATATTGTCCAGGACTTCGGGCGCAGTTGTGAAGATCCTGTGCGGCGAAGCCGGATCGCAGGCGGAGCACGAACTTCAGTTGTCCCCGCGCCCCAGTGGTTACCGTCGCCTCGGACGGATGGATGTGCGCTGCCAGCGATCGAAGGCCGTGCCGCCTGAGCTCAGTGGGTGGCGGCGGCAGTAGCGTGAGAAGGGCCTGGTCGGCGTCGCGTCAAATGGGTCGCTGGGACGGCCACGATTTTCGGAAACGACAGCCAGGACGCCGCGCAGGCCTTTCGTGCTCGGTCCACTGCGCAGCACCCCAGAACCGGCCGCGTTGACGGCAGCCCTCGCTGCCTGGACTGCCCGTCCTCGGAGAGCACCCGACGGGTCCAGTTCTTCACGCTCGGCGCTGGCCAGCGCGCTGGCGCGTCCCGCGTCTCGGTCGGCTTTCGCCTGCTTGACCCAGCCGCGCAGCCCCTCCGGGCTCACCTCCGACCACTACCCGCGACACGCCAGGATGCCCGTATCATCCAAGGACGATACGGGCATCCGACCTGCGGCTATGCGGTCGGGACGACAGGATTTGAACCTGCGACCCCCCGGCCCCCTCAGCGGTCAGTGTTCGACATCCATCACGCTAGGTCACATCTGTCACGCGATCCCGGTGGCGGTCAGGGGGCGCCGCGAGGACGATCGACCTCGAGGCGCGCATCGATTCCAACTGCCCGCTGTTGCTGTGCGTGACTGGTGGGCCCGTCGACATTTGGGGCTTCCCCGCCGGTATATGCCCGCCCACACTGCAAGGGGTGGTATCCGGGTGAGCATGAGGGGGACGACGCTGTGGCCCAGCAATGCGAACGTCGATCGTCAGGCCGCAGGAGGCGCGCTCAGCTGCGGTTACTCCTGGCAGGTGCGGCTGTGGTCGGGCTCCTGCTCGTGGTTCTGGCCGTGTTCTGGTCCAGGGTGCGGCTGTACTTACTCTCCGTCGCTCTCCTGGCCCTGGTTATCCTGGTAGGCGGGCGCCTGTGGCGCACGCACCGCGAACTGCGCAGGGCCGACCAGCAGTGGCGGGCCGAGGACCAGATCCGCGCCGGCCACCGCACACCGGCCGAGGTCGACGCGATGTCCGGTACCGACTTCGAAGCTGCGTCCGTCGTGCAGGAGGCCGCGGACGTCGGCTCCGTTGTCGCCGGCTCCACCGACGACCTGGACGCGGGTGCAGCCGTCCCTGCGGCACAACCCGGCCACGAAATGCTCGAGATCCAGTGCAAGCGCTACACCCCTCCAGCACCATCCCCAGCCGCGACATGCGCGACCTCCTCGGCGCCCGGGTCCACTTCAACGCGGACCCGGCCGTCTTCGTCAGCACGACCCGCTTCACCCGCCACTCGCTCGCCTCGCCCGGGAGGACGTCATCCCCGCCGTCCACCGCGACCACCTGGGCTGTGGAAAGGCGGTACCACCCCGCCCGCCCTGGCAGAGGTCAACGGATCGGTCGAACGCTGGTTAGTGGACGACGAGTTTCGTGGGCTGGTATTCGAGGAAGTTCCCACCGCCGAGGCCAGGCAGCGCGTTGGCGGTTGCGTTGAGCGAGCCGGCGTCGGTCCGACCCCAACTCCCCGTCTGGATGCGTGCGGCGACCGTGTCGACTGCGGCGGCGATGTCGGCTGCGGTGAAGTTGCAGTGCCCGATGGCAGCGACATACGCCTGCCGCAGGTTCGCGGAATCGCCCGCCGCCTGCACCCGCTGCGCGTAGGCGTTCTCCTCCTGCACGGGCACGAGCTGGTCGGCGATGGTGTGGATGTCGAGTTCAGGGACGGGCAGGGAACCGGTGTTGGTTGCGGTGAGCTGCGTGTTGCGCAGCGAATCGCCCTCGGACCTGTAGGTCGCACCCCGGTTGAGGGTGGCGACGTCAGCGTCGAGGCCGAGCCCTGCCTGCGCGTACAGGGCCTTGAGCTGGGCGTAGTAGGGCGAGGATCGCACCAGCGCGCCGTAGTCCACCCCGACGTTGGACGCCGGATCGCCGCCGACCGCCTGTTCGATCGAGTACTCGGAGGTCGTCAGGATTGCCAGCTGGCCACCGGTGAGGGTCTGCTCCTCCTGCTGTTCCTGACCGAGGAAGTCGGTGGGTGCGGGCGGTGTGGCGCCCGACGCCCAGTCGGTCTCGTTCAGCAGGGCGGCCGCGAGCGCGATGCGGGCACGCCCGGCTGCGGTTCCCTGGGCGAGGGCGATGGTGGTCTGCAGGGCCGTGCCCGCCGCCGCGCCCTCCACGATGGAGTTGTAGCCGCGCAGCGGGACCAGGAACGCGCCGGGAATCAGCTTCTTGATCGCATATTCGCCGTTGAGGTGGTAGTTGGTCAGTTCCACCCCGCCCGCCACAAGCCCGCAGAAGTTCACGGACCCGTCGATCCGGCCGCTGCTGTTCTGCGCGATGATGCTGTTGACCAGACCGCCCATGGATGCTCCGGTGGCGATCGTGTGCTGGGGGCGGCCGACCCGTTGGCCGAACGCCGTGACGGTTGCGAACTGGTCCTGGACAGCCGAGTTGAGGGCCCACAGTGAGCCGTTCGGGTCGTAGGACGATCCGGCGAGCGCGTATCCCTGGGCGAGCAGCGCGGCGCCCGCCTGCGAGGTTATGGCGTCCTGTGCGGTGAGCAGGCCGAAGCCGTGGCTGTAGAGGACGAGCGTGCCGTTCCAGTTCGCCGGGACGTCGGCGATCCAGGTCGCTCCGTCGGCGAGCGTCCCGGTGTAGTGGGTGGCGGTCGCGCCGGCGGCCGGGGTGATCCCGGCCGCCGCGAGAACTGCCACGACCGCACCGACGACGAAGGCTGAGGTTTTGCGTGAGCGCATGGGTGGGCTCCTCACGATGGGAAGAACAGCAGGAGGCGGCTCCGCCGATGCCGGGAGGTTCACCGGCCGACGTTGGGCCGCCGTGGTGCCGCACACGTTCCTCCGCGGGCTGCGTGCCGGCCAATAGGCACACGACACGGCTGGCATGTGCAGATGCATATCCCGGAAGCTTTGGCAGTTGTGCGGAACGGCGATTCTCCGCAGAGCGGCACCGGCTCTACCCACGGCATCCATGGCCACCACGCTTTCCCAGGTGTGCCGGAGTGGCCCCATCGTGAGGAGAGCCGGGCTGGCCACGGATCCGATGTGACTTGCCTCGACACCTCCGCTGTCGACGACCTGCTGCGCGATGGGCGAGCTCTGGCCTACGGTGCCGGGGCGGTCGGGATCCCGGGATCACCGGCGTCGGCGAGAGCGCCCTCGCGTCGGATCGTGAGCTCAGGCGGTGCGCTGTGAACTGCCCGCGACAGCCGGGGTTCCGCCGGTGGCGAGGCGCATCAGGTCGGAGTCGAGGTCGATCCCCGCGAACTCGGTGTCGGCAGCCGCAGCCGCAGTCGCCTCGGCGCCGGCGGGCTGGGCGGTGCTGCCGAATTCGTGCTGGTAGCGGGCCCAGGAGCTGTCCGCGATGGTGGCGGCGACATCGCTGCGGATGAGGGCGGCGAGTTCCGTCGCGGCCCGCTCGATGCGGGTGCCGAGGGTGCGGTCGGCCCAGTCCTCGGGGGCGGCGAACAGGGAGGTGGGGATCACCAGCGCGCGCATGAAGGCGAAGAGCGGGCGCATCTGCTCGTCGGGGACGAGGCCGTGCCGGGCGCTGCCGGCGGTCGCGGTGACGGCGACGGGCTTGGCGATCAGGAGGTCGTTGTCGAGCAGGTCGACGAAGGACTTGAACAGGCCGCTGACGCCTGCCTTGTACACCGGGGTGGCGGCGATCACCCCGTTGGCTGCGGCCAGCCGTTCGACAGCGGGGCGCAGCCGTTGCCCGATGAGGCCGGACACGGTCGCCGTGCCGATCTCCTGCATCAGGTCGCGCAGTTCGATGGTGCTGACCTGTGCCTCGACGCCGCGCTCCCGCAGCAGGTCGAGGGTCTTCTGCGCCAGCCGGTCGGCCAGCAGCTTGGACGAGGACGGGTCTCCCATTCCCGCGCTGACCACGACGATGCTGCGTGCGGTGGTACTGGTGGTCATGAAGTGTGGTGTCCCTTCTCGGTTCCGGGGGATGCGGCTTCGGCGGCTGCGGTCAGTGCGGTGCACAGCTCGCGCAGCTGCGTGAGCTGGTCGGGGTCGAGGGCGCGGGTCATGGCCCGGATGACGTGCCGTACGTGCCTGCGGCCGACCTTGCGCTGAAGCTCGCGGCCGGCTTCGGTGAGCAGGACGCGCTGCGCGCGGGCGTCGTCGGGGTCCGGCTGCCGCTCCAGCAGTCCTTGCTGCTCGAGGCGGGAGACCAGTCGGGAGATGCCCGGCTGAGTGAGCATCACCTGCCGGTTGATCTCCGTCATTCGCAGCCCCTCGGGCGCTTTGGCCAGGGTGTACAGGACGTCGTAGTCGCCGCGCGGGAGCTCGTCCCAGGTGTCCTGGGCGGCGAACTCCCGCCCCAGGACCACCTGGGCGCGGAACAGGCTCTCCCAGGCCTGGTCGGCGAGCCGGCCGGTGCCGGTCACAGCGCGGGCTGGACGGCGGCCTTGGCCGGGTCGCTGTCCTGGTAGGGCGAGGTGCCGGTGGTGTTGTCGCCGCGGTTGGGGTTGGGCCGCGGCTGCCGGGCGGGCTTGTCGCCGTACTTGGCGCGCACCAGGTCGGCGTGCGTCGGCGCGTCGGGCACGCCCGGGGCGCGGCGCGCGGCCAGTTCCTTGCGCAGCACCGGGACGACCTCCTCGGCCAGCAGGTCGATCTGCTTGAGCACCGCGGACTGGGGCAGCCCGGCGCTGTCCACCACCCACAGCTGGCGCTGGTAGTCGCCGAAGATCTCGTGGAAGCCGAGGGTCTTGTCGATGACCTCCTGCGGGCTGCCCACGCTCGACGGGGTGCTCGTCGTCCAGTCCTCCAGCGGGATCCGGATGCCGTGCGGGTTGTTGTCGAAGTACGGGCGGTACTCGGCGTAGGCGTCCTGCGAGCGCTTGGCGATGTACGCCTGGCCGCCCAGGCCGACGATCGCGTCCTGGGCGCGTCCGTGCCCGTAGTGCTCGTACCGCTTGCGGTAGAAGTCGACCAGCGGCTTGAAGTGGCCGTTCGGCGCGAGGATGTTGTTGGCGAAGAAGCCGTTGCCGTAGTAGGCGGCCTGCTCGGCGATCTCGGGGGTGCGGATCGAGCCGTGCCAGACGAACGGGGGGACATCGTCCAACGGCCTCGGGGTGGAGGTGAAGCCCTGCAGCGGGGTACGGAACTCGCCGTCCCAGTCCACCACGTCTTCGCGCCACAGCCGGTGCAGCAGGTTGTAGTTCTCCAGCGCCAGGTGGACGCCCTTGCGGATGTCCTTGCCGAACCACGGATAGACCGGGCCGGTATTGCCGCGACCCAGCATCAGGTCCAGGCGGCCCTTGGCCAGGTGCTGCAGCATCGCGTAGTCCTCGGCGATCTTCACCGGGTCGTTCGTGGTGATCAGCGTCGTCGAGGTGGACAGGACGATGTCCTTGGTGGTCGCGGCGATCGCGGCCAGCAGCGTCGTCGGCGAGGAGTCGAAGAACGGCGGGTTGTGGTGCTCACCGATCGCGAACACGTCCAGCCCCGCCTGGTCGGCGTGCCGGGCCATCTCGACCACGTTGCTGATCCGCTCGGCCTCGCTCGGGGTGTACCCGGTGACCGGATCGCGGGTCACATCACTTACGGAGAAGATCCCGAACTGCATGATGGGTGGCCTTTCTGTGCTGTGGAGCGGTCGTACTGCTCCAACTTGCATGACTAGTCATGTATTCCCGGAGTCGGCCGAGCCCCGCACAGAGCGAGCCTCAGCCCGCAGCGTCCGCGGTTCGGGGGTGCCGGATCCGGTGGGTGGCCATGATGGCGATCACGGCGGCCACCAGCCCCATCGCGGTCTCCAGGCATCGGTCGACCAGCAGGGTGGACAGCGGTACTCCTGGCGTGGTCAGCGCCATGGCGATGGTCATCGGCGTCAGGAACAGCAGAGCGCCCGCGTAGTTCCGTGTCACGAACGCCTCGGTGCAGCCCATCAGCGCTACCACCAGCAGCAGCAGGACCAGCTGGCTCATGTGGATCTGGAAGAGGAGGGCCGCGGGCACGATGCCGGCCAGGGTGCCGACGAAGCGATGGCCGGCACGGGAGAGCTGTGCGGATGTGGTGGACCCGATGATCGGGATGATGGCGGAGACCATGGCCCAGTAGGGCCTGTCGATCCCGAGAGCCGCTGCGGCCAGGCCTGCCGCGAGCCCCGCTGCCAGACATGCCACCGCCTGGGCGGCGATGAGGCGGCCCGGCAGCGGTCCGGGCACCGGGGTGTCGGTATCGCTGGGGTGCTTGAGCGGTGCATCCAGCACGGACACCGCCAGCACGGTCACCACGGAGGCCGTGGAGACGGCCAGCGCGACCGCGACGTCGGCCGGGTCGGTGCCCGGCATGCTGGCGCAGACGGCGAAGCCGAACAGGAAGAACAGGGCGCCGGGAGGATTCCACCGCCGGATGTCCGCGAGAGCCGCAGCCGCAGCGGCGACGAAGGCCGTGCAGACCACCAGCAGCCAGGGAGCCGGTCGGGCCGCGGCCAGCGCGACTCCCGCGACGATCACCAGCACCTGCGCGGCAGCGACCTCCGCCTGGACCCGCAGTCGCGTCCGTGGCGGGCGCCGCCGACCGTACACGGCCACCGTCGAGGCCAGCAGTGCATAGGGAGACCACTCCAGGCGCCCTGCCGCGGCGAGCGCGAGGACCGGTATCAACGCCGACACCGCCAGACGTATGGAAACCCGGTGCGCCCCGGCGTTGGGGCCGAGCTGCACGAAGTCGACCAGGCGTGGAACCGCTTCTGCGATCGGGAGACCCTGCTGTGCGCGCGACGACACGTCATCCCACCTCCTTCACCAACAGACTACTTTGCTGGAGAAGTTTTTTCTTCGCCAGGCAAGCACTTTCTTCTCTTCCGAAGTAGATTGGAGGCATGGCAGATGCGATCGACATCATTCGAGCCCAGTGGGCGGCGGCGGAACCGGACGTGGACACCAGCCCGGCGGAGGTCGTCGTGCGGGTGCTGCGCATCGCCCGGATCCTGCAGAAACGCAGCGATGACGTACTGGAGCGGCTCGGGATGACCCGGGCCGAGTTCGACATCCTCTCGCTGCTGATCCGGGCGGGCCGGCCGGTCAGCCCCACGGAGATCTGCGACCAGTTGTGGACGTCGGGGGCCGGGACGACCAAGCGGCTGCACAAGCTGACCGAGCGACGGCTGATCGTGCGCCTGCCGAACCCGCAGGACGGCCGCAGCATGTTCGCGGAGGCCACCGAGGCCGCCCGGGAGCAGGTGGTACCGGTGCTACATGAACTGACCCGCTTCGAAGGGCAGCTCATCGAGCGGTTGGGTGGCTCCAAGGACTCCGTCGTCGACGCGCTGCGCACCCTGCTGGCCGCGGTCGAAGACGATCGCGCCGAACCGGATCCCCGGGCCCTGCTCCGCTCAACGGCGCTGCGCCGCCCGGCCCCGGGCCGCGCAGCCACCTGATTCGCATGACCCTGTCCGCCGGACCCCCGGCGCGGTGCTCAGATCGAGCACCGCCCGCATCATTCCCGGCCCTCGGACGGTGCCCGTGGCGGCTCAGGTTGCGTGAAACCGCCCGCGAGCAGCACTTGCTCGGTGCGGCGGTAGTGCTCGGCCAGCAGATCGGCTGCGAGGTCCGCGTCGCGGGCCACTGCGGCCTCCATGATCGCGAAATGCTCGGCGCCGACGTCGCGCTTGGCCGACAGCTTGGCGGCGGCCGGCCCGGACCAGCGCCGGTACAGCTCGGTGGCCGCGCGCAGGGTGTGGCAGAAATCCAGCAGGAGCGGCACCTGGCACGCGCCGATCAGCGCCTCGTGGAACGCGGCGTGAGCTGCCGCCCACTCCTCGCTGGTGCGTTCCGGGTCGTCCGCCTCGCGGATGGGGGTGCGCGCCAATCGGTGGTGGGTCGAGACGACCTCGCTCTCCCAGGACAGATCGCCACGCTCGACGGCCAGCCGCAGTGCTCTGGTCTCCAAGTCGACACGGACCAGGGTCAGATCGCCCAGTTCCTCAGGGGACAGAGTGACCACGCTGAAGCCCTGGCCGCTGCGCGCCGACACGAGCTTCTGCTCGGCCAGCTTCGTCAGCGCCTCCCGGACGACCCCGAGGCTGACGCCGAAGCGCTCGCGGAAGTCGGCGGGGCTGAGCTTGTCTCCTGGGTGGAGTCGCCCGGCCAGGATGTCGCCGCGGATGCGCCGATAGATGTCCTCGTTCAGTGTCACCGCTGTGCCGCGCCTCGCCATGCGCGCAGTCTAGCCGAGACGACTGCAGAGGCAGAAGACGTTTCCCTATTGACGAATCGTTTCTTGCCCCCTTAGAAACGATCCTGTAAACGCAATGAGAACTACGGAGGCAGCGATGCGCTTGGTCACCTTCCGCCACAACGGGCGGACAGGCTTCGGACGGCTTACTGGGGACGGTGACGCCGTCATCGACTGTGGTCCCCTGCTGGGTCCCGAGCTCGGTTCGGTGCGGGCAGTCCTGGCCGCCGGAGCGCTGGAACAAGTCCGGGAGGCCACCGAGGGCCGCACGGGCGATGCGAAACTCGCCGACGTCGAGCTGCTGCCGCCGATCCCAGATCCGGCGAAGATCCTTTGCGCCGGGGTCAACTACCGCACGCACCGGGAGGAGACCTCGCGTCCCGAGAGCGCGTACCCGACGATCTTCCCCCGCTACGCCGACTCCCAGGTCGGCCACGACCAGCCGCTGGTGAGGCCTGCCGAGACTGAGACCTTCGACTACGAGGGCGAGCTCGCCGTCGTCATCGGTACCGGAGGGCGACGGATCCGCGCCGAGGATGCCTTCACGCACATCGCCGGCTACGCCTGCTACCAGGACGGCAGCGTCCGGGACTGGCAGCGGCACTCCGGTCAGTGGGTGGCCGGCAAGACCTTCCCGGCGACCGGTGGCTTCGGTCCCGCTCTGGTGACCGCCGACGAGGTCCCGGACGTAGCGGCTCTGGACCTGGTGACTCGGGTGAACGGGGAGGTCCGCCAGGCAGCCTCGGTGGGCGACCTGATCTTCTCCATCCCGGAACTCATCGCCTACATCTCCACGTTCACGCCGCTGGCCCCCGGAGACGTCATCGTCACCGGCACCCCGGGCGGTGTCGGCCTGTTCCGTGAGCCGCCGGTGTTCCTGCAGCCGGGTGACGTGGTGGAGGTCGAGATCTCCGGGATCGGCACGCTACGCAACACCATCGCTGCGGAAGCCTGAGGGAAGCGCCATGAAAGCGATCACGGTCTGCCAGGCAGGCGGCCCCGAACAGCTCACATGGGCCGAGGCCACGGCTCCCCGGCCCGCTCCGGGCGAGGTAGTGGTGCAGGTGGCGGCCACCGCCGTCAACCACGCGGACCTTCGCCAGCGGCGCGGCCTGTACCCCGTGCCGCCAGGCGCCTCGCCCATCCTGGGCCTGGAGTGCGCGGGCACGGTCGCCGAAGTCGGCCCCGACGTCCAGGGCATCGCCGTCGGGGACCGGGTCTGCGCCCTGCTGGACGGCGGCGGCTACGCCGAGCGGGTGGCCGTCCCCCAGGGGCAACTCCTCCCCATCCCCGACGGGCTGGACTTCGCCGAGGCCGCCTCGCTCCCGGAAGCGGCCTGCACCGTCTGGCTCAACCTGGTGATGCTGGGCGGACTGACGGCCGGGCAGACCGTGCTCGTCCACGGCGGCACCTCCGGCATCGGCACCCTCGCCCTGCAGGTCATTAGAGAACTCGGTGCTCGGGCCGTGGCCACCGCCGGCTCCGCCCGAAAGACCGAGTGGTGCCGCGACGCCGGGGCGATCGCCGTCGACTACCACCACGAGGACTTCGTCGCCGCCGTCCGCGACGCCACCGAAGGCCGCGGCGCCGACTTGGTCCTCGACTGCGTCGGAGCCCCCTACCTCACCCGCAACCTGGACGCCCTCGCCGACGGCGGACGCCTCCTCGTCATCGGGCTGCTCGGCGGCCGCAGCACCGAGATCGACCTCAACACCCTCCTGCGGCACCGCCTCACTCTCACCGCCAGCACCCTGCGCGCCCGGTCGGCAGCCGAGAAGGCCCGCATCGTCGGCCAGGTACGGGAGCATCTCTGGCCCCTGATCGACGCCGGGCGGGTACGCCCCGTCATCGACCGCATCCTCCCCCTGCCCGAGGCCGCCGAGGCCCACCGGACCCTGGAAGGTGGCGGCCACATCGGAAAGATCGTCCTGACCACCCCACAGCCTGACCTTCTCTCACTTCACCGCGCCCGAAAGGACAGCCGACTGCCATGAGTCTCCACACCCTGCGCCACATCACCCTCGGCGTCCCCGATCCGGCCCCTGTCGCGGAGTTCTACACCGAGTTCGGCCTGCACCCGCTCGGCCGAGGGCGCTTCGCGACCCGCGACGGCGGCGAGCAGCTCCGCCTGGTCACCCGCCCCACCCGCCGCCTGGTCGCAATGACCATCGGAGCCGACAACCAGGACGACCTCGGTCGCGTCGCATCGAGCCTGCACGCCCAGGGGTTCACCGCCGACCGTCAGGAGACCGCCGTCAGCGCGGTCGAACCGGTCACCGGCGTCACCGTACGCGTCGAGATCGCTGCCCCCATCAAGCAGAGCGACAACGGCCCGCTCATCGAACCCAACGCGCCCGGCCGGCCGCTGCGTGTCAACGCCCGTGCCGAAGCCCTGTCCCGGACGGCTCCGGTCACGCCGCGCAAGCTCGGGCACGTCGTCGTCGGCTCGACCGACCTGGCCACCTCGATGCGCTTCTTCATTGACGGCATCGGCTTCAAGGTGAGCGACAGCATCAAGGACCGCGGCTCGTTCCTGCGTTGCTCCACCGACCACCACAACCTGCTCGTCCAGAACACCCCCGCCACCTTCGTGCACCACAGCTCCTGGCAGGTCGAGGACGTCGACGAGGTTGGGCGCGGTGCCGCGGCCATGCTGGAGGCGGACCCGGCACGCCACGTGTGGGGTCTCGGACGCCACCACGTCGGCTCGAACTTCTTCTGGTACCTGCGCGACCCCTCCGGCACCTTCGCCGAGTACTACAGCGACCTCGACGTCGTCGTCGACGACGACCTGTGGAAGCCCGAGGTCTTCAGCGGCCGCAACGCCCTCTACCACTGGGGGCCACCACCACCCCCCTCCTTCATTCGCCCCGACGACCTGGCCGAACTCATGACCGGAGCGCACCAGCCACGCGGCTGAGTGCCGCCACACTGCACCCAAAGGAGTCGCACCATGACAGGTAGAAGAACGACCAGAACCGGCGAAATCACCTGGTGGCGCTTGTGGGCCACCCGCCACCGCCTTGCCGCGGCCCTGATGGCGGGCCTCGTGGCCACCCAGGTGGCGACGATCTTCGGCTACTGGTTCCCCGGCGTGGGCCTGCCCCGCCTGGACTGGAACACCGTGAACGGCCTGGTGTACGTGCCCTTCGCGTCTCCCCTGGAGAAGTTCGCCGTCGGCGGTGTCTTCCACTATGCCGACGGCATCGTCTTCGCCGTGGTCTTCGCGTGTGCCCTGCACCCCCTGCTGCCCTGGCGCAGCACTCGGCTCGGCAACCTGGCCAAGGGACTGGCGTTCGGCACGCTGCTCGCCGTCGTCGCCGTCGCATTCATGACCCCGCGCGTCTACGGACCCGCCATGGGCGCCGACCCCGGGTTCCTGAGCCTGCACCTGGGGTGGAAGTACATTCTCGCGGTCTTCGTCTGGCACTGGGTCTTCGGTCTGCACCTGGCCCTCCTCTACAACCCCCTGCCTTCCGACGCCGGCACCGAGACCACCCTCGCCCATGCCTCCCAGGGCGCCGTACCCGCTGCCACCAGGCAGCAGACCGATCTCGCCGAGATCACCCCGGGCACAGTCGCCTAGGCTCCTTCGGACCGACCGCACGGGAACACCCATGAACAAGCTCCACGCCAATGCCGCCGCGGCCCTCGCGGACATCCCCGACGGCGCCTCCCTCGCCGTCGGCGGGTTCGGCCTCAACGGCGTACCTCATGCCCTCATCGACGCACTGCACGCCCAGGGGGCAGACCGCCTGCGCGTGGTCTCCAACAACTGCGGGAGCGGCGACCGCGGCCTGGGTCTCCTGTTGCCGGACCATCGCATCGCGCACGTCACCTGTTCCTACATCGGGGAGAACAAGGAGTTCGCGCGTCAGTACCTCGCCGGTGAGATCGACGTCGCACTGATCCCCCAGGGCACGCTCGCGGAGCGTCTGCGTGCCGGCGGTGCCGGGATTCCCGCCTTCTACACCCCGGCCGGAGTCGGAACCCAGGTGGCCGAGGGCGGCCTGCCCGTGCGCCACCACCCGGACGGACGGGTCGCCATCGCCTCCCCACCCAAGGAGCAGCGGGTCTTCGACGGGCGCAGCTACGTCCTGGAGCGCGGGATCAGGACCGACTACGCGCTG
Organism: Streptacidiphilus cavernicola; assembly: GCF_042510955.1. Classification (NCBI taxonomy): domain Bacteria; kingdom Bacillati; phylum Actinomycetota; class Actinomycetes; order Kitasatosporales; family Streptomycetaceae; genus Streptacidiphilus; species Streptacidiphilus cavernicola. The sequence continues at coordinate 50,397 of NZ_JBHFAB010000034.1, read as the reverse complement.
GTGCGAGCCGCACGCGGCGATACCCACGGCAACCTCGTGTTCCACAAGGCCGCCGCCAACTTCAACCCGGTGGTCGCCATGGCCGGCCAGATCACTGTCGCGGAGGTCGAGGAACTCGTCGAACCCGGCGTCATCGACCCCGAACACGTCCACCTGCCGGGGGTGTTCGTCCAACGTGTCGTGGCGCTCACCCCCCAGCAGGCGGCCGACAAGCCGGTCGAGAAGAGGACCGTACGCCCATGAGCTGGACCCGGCAGGAGATGGCAGCCCGCGCCGCCGCAGAACTGGTCCCGCACTCGTATGTGAATCTCGGCATCGGTCTGCCCACCCTCATCCCCGCGAACCTGCCTGTCGACGCCTCGGTGGTCTTCCACTCGGAGAACGGCATCCTGGGCACCGGCCACTACCCCACGGAGGAGGAGCTCGACCCCGACCTGATCAACGCGGGCAAGGAGACCGTCACCGTGCTGCCCGGTGCCGCGTTCTTCGACTCCGCGACTTCCTTCGCCATGATCCGCGGCGGGCACATCGACACCGCCGTCCTGGGCGCGCTGCAGGTCTCGGCCAGCGGTGACCTCGCCAACTGGGCCGTACCGGGTGCCATGGTCAAGGGAATGGGCGGCGCGATGGACCTGGTGCACGGCGCCCGCCGCGTTCTCGTCCTCATGGACCACACCACCAAGACCGGCGCACCCAAGATCGTGGACGAGTGCACCCTGCCGCTCACCGGTCGAGGCTGCGTCCACCGCGTCATCACCGACCTCGCGGTCATCGACGTCACGGCCGACGGCCTCCGGCTCGTCGAGACCGCCCCGGACGTCGGCCCGGCATACGTCCAGGAACGTACCGGGGCGCCGCTCCAGTGGGACGGTCGCGCTCCGGCGGCGTAGCCGGCAGCGCAGGCCGCGGATCCCGCCCTACTCTTGCCCCAGCGAAGGACACCATTGATGAGCACAGCACCGCACAGCGCCCCCTCCACCGAGGAGTTCGACACGGACGTCCTCGTCGTCGGCACCGGTCCGACTGGCGCCACCTGCGCGCTCGCCCTGGCCACTCTCGGTATTCGCGTGCGGGTGGTCACCAAGTGGAACTGGTTGGCCAACAGCCCCCGTGCGCACATCGCCAACCAGCGCGCCCTGGAGGTGCTGCGCGACCTCGACGTGGAGCAGGAGGCCACCTCGGTGGCCACACCGTGGAACCTCATGGGCGACACTCTGTTCACCGCGAGCCTGGCCGGTGAGGAGGTCGCCAGGCTGCGCACCTGGGGCACCGGCGAAGCCCGGATCAGCGACTACCTGCAGGGCAGCCCCTGTCCGCTGCTGGACATCCCGCAGACCTACATGGAGCCGGTGCTGGTCAAGAACGCCGCAGCCCGCGGTGCCGAGATCGTCTTCAACGCCCAGTACCTCAGCCATGTGCAGGACGACTCCGGCGTCACCTCCACGGTCCGTGACCGGCTCAACGGGCACGAATACACCATCCGCAGCCGCTACCTGGTCGGTGCGGACGGTGCCCGGTCAACTATCGCGGAGGAACTGGGCCTGCCCATCGAGGGCGTCATGGGGCGCGCCGGCACCGTCTACACCCTCTTCAGGGCCGACCTCGCCCGGTACGTCGCCCACCGGCCGGCCGTGCTGCACTGGATCATGACCCCCGGCGCCGGATACGGCGAGATCGGCATGGGCACCTTCCGCGCCGTGCGCCCCTGGAACGAGTGGATCGCCGGCTGGGGATACGACATCGACGGCCCGGAGCCGGACACCAGCCCCGAGGCGGTCCTGCCGCGTATCCGCGAGATGATCGGCGATCCTGACGTGGACATCGAGATCGAGAACGTCACCACCTGGCAGGTCAACCAGGCCTGGGCCACCCGGTACTCCAAGGGACGGGTCTTCTGCGGGGGCGACGCCGTCCACCGCCACCCGCCGTCCAGCGGGCTCGGCTCCAACACCTCCATGCAGGACGCGGCCAACCTCGCCTGGAAGCTCGCCTACGTGATTAAGGGATGGGCCGGGCCCCGGTTGCTCGACTCCTACTCCGAGGAGCGTGCGCCCGTAGGTGCCCAGGTGGTCGCCCGGGCCAACCAGTCCCGCATCGACTACCGCCCGGTCAACGAGGCGTTCCGCACCGAGGGCCAGGCCGATCCGGTCTCGGCCGGCCTCGCGAAGGTCCGCGACACCGGCCCTGCCGGAGTCGGAGCCCGTGAAGCCCTCGTCGCCGCCATCGAGGGCAAGAACACCGAGTTCAACGCGCAAGGAGTGGAACTCAACCAGCGCTACCGGTCCTGCGCCGTCATCCCTGACGCCGAAGCCGGCGAGGAGACCTGGCAGCGCGATCCCGAGCTCCACCTGCAGGCCACCACCCGGCCGGGCGCCAAGATCCCGCACGTGTGGCTGGTCGACGAGATCGGGCACAAGGTCTCCAGCCTCGACGTGACCCAGAAGGGCACGTTCTCCCTCGTCACCGGCCTGTCGGGCCAGGCGTGGGTACAGGCGGCGCAGAAACTCGACCTGCCGTTCCTGCGCACCGTCGTCATCGGGGCCAAGGGCGCAGAGGACCCGTACCACGACTGGCACCGCGCCCGCGAAATCCACGAGGCCGGGGCACTGCTGGTCCGCCCCGACGGCTATGTCGCCTGGCGCCACGGGCAGCCGGTCTGGGCCGACGAAGAGGCGTTCCACCTCCTCCAGAAGGCCCTGGTCACCCTCCTCCACTGACCGGCGCCTAGTTGGCGCCGATCACCTTGAAGCTCGCGTCCTCGAAGATGTGATGCATGTTGGTGCCGATGTCGTGGACCTCGTACCCGCCATCGGAGAGCTGAACGACCCGGTCGACGAGGCCGCCCGGGTACTTGGCCAGCGCCGCCGCCACCGCCTGGTCGGCGGTCGCCGCGCCGACGATGGTGCCCTGGCCGTCGCTGTAGTCCGCGGGAATCGTGCCGAACGCCTGCGTCCCGGCCTTCTGCCCGCGCTGCAGCGCGCTGACGTCCGAGGACGCCGTCGTGTAGGGGCTACCCGCGGGCTCGACGATCACCGTGGTCGCGGTGATCGACTTGTTGTTCACCGTGCCGAGCACCAGGACACCGGCGCCGTTCTTGACCGCGTCCGCCGTGGTCGCGGTCGAGGTGCCGCTGGTCGCGTCCTGATAGGCGGTGGACGAGGCCTCGCTGACGGTGATCTGTCCGCCGGTCGGTGTCGTCACCGTGAACCCGTTCCCGGACACGCCGCTGACGGTGCCCGAGGTGCCACCGGGCTCGTTGACGGAACGGGCATTGGACGCCGATCCACCCTCGCCCAGGGCCCCGCGGGCCTTTCCGCCCTTGAACCCCGAAGCAGCACTGGCCGTGGTGTGCGATGAACCCGAGGTGGACACCACGCCGATGGCGATCCCGCCGCCCACTGCGAGCACCGCCGCACCGGCAACGATCGCGATGTTCCGCTTGTGGGAGAAGAACCCCCGCGATGCGGACGGATTCACCGGCACAGGCGAGACGAGCTGCGCGGGCACGGGGTCCGGCTCACCGGTCGGCTGGCCACCGCTCCCCGGCCCGTCGTCCGGAGTGTTGCTGTGTTCGAAGCCACTCATGGTCGGAAATCCCCTCTGCGACTACCTGTACAGAAAGTCTGGATGCCGCGCATGTGCCGGACCTGTGGCAGCCGTGGGAGTTCCCTGAAGCGGCATCACGCCTGCAGCATCCCGCCCTCCGTCTCGATCACCCGTACCGGGTGACGTGGCCTAACCCGGCAAGGAGGTAACCATGGTGGCGCAATGCAGTACGTCCGTTCCCAGCAGGCTGCCGAGGTCTCACATGCTCATCGAACTTCGGACACTCCAACTGAAGATCGCGGCGGGGCCCGCAGTCACCGACGCCTTTGCCGCGGTCCTACCGTCGCGCACCGAACTCTCACCACTGGCCGGCTTCTTCGCGACGGAGGTCGGCACGCTCAACCAGCTGATCCAGCTATGGCCGTACGAGAACGCCGCCGAGCGCGAGTCGGTCCTCGCCAGAGCGGAGAAGCTTCCCCAGTGGCCGCCGCAGATCGACGAGCATGTGATCGAGGAGGAGGTGCGGCTGCTGGAGCCGCTGCCGTTCGCGCCGCCACTTGAACCCGGCGAGTTCGGTGCAATCTACGAGATCCGCACCTATACCTACGGGGTCGGCTTCATGCCGGAGGTGATCGAGCGCTGGTCAGAGAAGCTCCCCGAGCGGCGCAAGCTGTCACCGTTCATCGGTGCGTATCGGACGACCACCGGCCGACGCAACCAACTGGTACACATCTGGGCCTACCGGGATGCGGCTGAGCGCCAGCGGATCCGCGCGCAGGCGATCGAGACCGGGGCCTGGCCGCCGAACACGCACGCCGAGGGGATGCTGCTCCGCCAGGAGAACATCCTCACGATCCCGGCTGTGTTCTCGCCTCTTCGCTAGCCGGGCCATGTCCGAAATACTCCGATCCGGGTGATGCGCACTAACCCGACGCCGCCGCAATATTTCCTTGGCAGCTTTGGATGAAAAAGGAGGATTCCATGTCTTCGACTCCCCTCGTCCCGACCGATATCACCGCGCACGTCAAGAGCACGTACTTCCGGGTGATCCTGCCGCGATCCGAGGAGAAGCCGCTCACCCAGCGCTACACGGACAATCTGAACGGCCGTGTGGCCTATGCCTTCGATTGGCCCGCCATCGATACCCGAGTGGTCGGGCTGGAATCCCCGTACGGGAATGTCTCGGCCATGTTCACCGATGATCCCGAGTCGTTCGACCAGTGGCGGAAGGACACGAAGGTGATGTTCGAAGTCGACGATGTGCCCGCCGTTCTGGAAGCGGCCGAGCGCCACGGCCTCAAGATCGTCCAGAAGCTCGGCCGTACCCCGGTCGCCATGCAGGGCCGCTTCGAGCTTGTCCCCGGCTTCGTAGTGGAACTCATCATGTTCCTGCCCTCCGGGGAAAACTGAGCGGGGGCTGCCATGCCGAGCGAAGTCCGGAAAGCCGTTCCCGCCGGTGCCGGCGAGGACGACCACGCCACCGTTGTGATCAGTCGCACCGTCCGGTCGGGGCACGAGCAGGAGTACATGGGCTGGGTGAGTCGGCTGATCAGCGCGGCAGAAGCCTTCCCCGACAACCTGGGGGCGGTGGTCCTCACCCCGGAGCCCGGCGAGTCGAACGTCTTCCACATCGTCCACCGCTTCGCCGACGAGGCTTCGCTCCAGGCATGGGAGGACTCCGAGACCCGCCGCACCCTCTCCGCCGAGGCCGACACGTTCTCGACCCTGCAGCGCCAGGAAGCGACGGGGATGGAGACGTGGTTCGCGGTCGGTTCCGCCGCCGGATCGTCAGCACCCAAGAAGTGGAAGATGGCGAGTCTGACGTTCGTCGTCGTCTACTGCCTGACGGCGATCGTCATTCCACGAGAGATGGCGTGGCTGCCCAGGTCGTGGTCGTTCTACGTGACCAACATCTTCACCAACGTCATTATTGCAACTCTGATGACCTACGTGATCATGCCGGTGCTGGCGCGTGTCCTGAAGCGATGGCTGTACGCGCCGTCATGATGCAGCATTTCCTCAGAAATACCGACTGTGAAAAGGAGCCAATCATGGGCCAGCCTAAAGGAATGTTCACCTACGCGAACTCGGCGCTGGTGCTGATCGACTACCAGCCCCCGATGTTCGCCGCGATCCGCTCGGAAATCCCCGCAGAGGTGGTCGAGCTCAATGTCCGCGCCCTGATCAGGTCCGCCAAGGCCATGGACATGCCGGTCGTGGTCAGCTCGGTCGGCGTGCGGAGCGGCACGAACGCCGCCACACTCGAGTCCATCGTCGATGAGCTTCCCGGCTACCAGATTCTCGATCGCTCCACGATGAACGCCTGGGAGGACACGGCGTTCAAGGACCAGGTGGTGGCGACGGGTCGCCCGCGGCTGATCTTCGCCGCGCTGTGGACCGAGATCTGCCTGGTCTACCCGGTCATCTCGGCGCTGGAAGACGGCTACGACGCGATGGTCGTCGTCGACGCCGTCGGCGGCACCTCCCAACTGGCACACGAGACCGGCATTCAGCGCCTCACCGCCGCTGGCGCCGCACCGACCACCACACGTGCCTGCATCGACGAGCTCTTCCGCGACTGGCGCACCCCGCAGGGCGCGGCCTGGCGCGACGAGATCCTGAAGCCCTGGTACCTGCCCGAACTGCAGGAACTGAGCAAGGCGAACCCGGACGCCCGCTGGGCGGTCAACTGACCATGGGCCGGTTCTCCAGCAAGCGGGTCGTTCTGACCGGCGGCGCCACCGGTATCGGCCGAGCCACCGCCCTCGCGTTCGCGCGCGAGGGCGCGGCGGTGATGATCGGCGACATCGACGACCGTGCAAAGCAGACTGTCGAGATCATCATCAAGTCCGGGGGGACGGCCGCCTTCCAGCGCACCGACGTGTCGGATCCCGTACAGGCAACGGCGCTCGTCCAGCGGTGCGTCGACGAGTTCGGTGGCCTCGACGCCGCGTTCAACAACGCCGGCGTGCTCCCGCCGACCAAGGCCTTCCACGAGATGTCGCAGGACGACTTCAACCGCGTCATCGAGGTCGACGTCAAGGGCGTGTTCAACTGCATGCAGGCCGAACTCAGGCACATGCTCGAGCACGGTGGGGGCGCGATCGTCAACACCACCTCGGTCGCCGGCGTGATCGCCGACCCGGGCATGGCGCCGTACGTCGCGGCCAAGCACGCCGTCGTCGGCCTGACCAAGGCGGCAGGCGTCGAGTACGCGCGAAACGGGATCCGCGTCAACGCGATCGCGCCCGGTCTGGTGCGGACGCCGATGACCGACCGCTGGCTCACCGACGAGGACTTCTCCAAGGCGTTCCTCGCCGCGAGTCCGATCGGTCGGCCGGCTGAACCCGAGGAGATGACCGGCCTGGTGCTGCATCTGTGCTCGGACGAGGCGACATTCACCAACGCCCAGGTCTTCGTCATGGACGGCGGCCAGACGGCGCACTGAGGAGCCGCTCATGAACGACCCACTCACCTTCCAGGTCGTCGCCGGCGACTACGGTCTGTCGGGCAATCAGCCCGCCAACTACACGCTCGTGCAGGGGGAGCGCGAGGCCCTGCTGGTGGACGTGCCGTTCGCGCGCTCCGACGCGCACCGGCTGATCGCCGCGATCCTGGACAGCGGTCGCGCGCTGAAGACCATCTTCATCAGCCACGACCACCCCGACCACTTCTTCAGCCTCGACCTCCTCAGCGACACCTTCCCCGAGGCCGTGGTCGTCGCGCATCCCGTGGTCGTCGCCGACATGGGGCGCTCGATCCCGCTCAAGTTCGAGCGCTGGGCCGAGGGGATGGGAGCCAACGCTCCACGGCGCGGTGTCGTGCCGACCCCATGGGAGAAAGGCGAGATCGAGGTCGAGGGCCGCACCCTCAAGATCCTCGGGCCGATGCAGGGCGACCACGTCCACGCGACGGCACTGTGGGACCCCGGCACCCGGACACTGGTCGCCGGCGACCTGCTGTTCAACGGGGTCTTCCTGTTCCTGGGAGAGCACCGCCCCCCGCAGTACGACGACTGGCTGAAGAGCCTCGACGACCTCGAATCGCTGCAGCCCGCGCGCATCATCGCCGGGCACTCGAAGCCGGGGCTGCCCGACGACAGCCTTGCGATCGACTGGAGTCGCCGTTACCTCACCGAGTTCAAGAGAGCGGCCAAGGCCGCCACGTCGTCGGGGGAGATGGCCGACATGCTGCGCGCCGCCTTCCCTGACGCCGTCGGGTTCCCCGGCACCCAGTTCCTACTCGACGTGCCCACTCAAGTCGCCACCGGAGAAATGGAGCCCTGGGATGAGTGACAAGCCCGCGTACCAGGACGAGTTCGAGTCGACCAGGCCGGACGAGATCGCCCCTCTGATCGGCAAGCACCTCATCTACACCTACGACAACGGCTGGGGGTACGAGGTCTACATCCGCAACGAGCGCGCATTCGACTACCGCATCCACGACGGCCCCTTGGCCGGGCGCTGGGTCAACAAACAGGCGGCGCACATCGTGCGACTGGCCGACGGCGTCTACAAGTGGTCGTGGGACGAGCCCACGGGAACCGTCGTGAGCCTCGCCGTCAACCTCAACGAACGCATCTTCCATGGGGCGACGTTCTTCCCGGCATGGATCCCGCTGAATTACGACAAGATCGCGCTGCACCAGAACGAGCATCTGGACGAAATGGCGCACCTGCGGGACCAGGGGCCCACGTATCCGAAACTGGTGATGGACGAGTTCGCCCAGATCACCTTCATCGAAGATCGCGGGCGCGACAACGACGAGGTGATCGATCGCCCGCCGAGCGAGGTGCCCGAGGGCTACATGACGAGGCGCAACTGATGCCGCGGGTCGTCGTCGCACGGGACTACGGCGAGGCAGACGTCCTCGACGTCGTGGAGGTACCTGCCACACCGATCGGGACGGGCGAGGCACGGGTTCGGATCATGGCCGCCGGCGTCAACCCGATCGACTGGAAGCAGTACGCGCCTGCCTTCTACGGCGGCGATCGTGGCAGGCTGCCACTGCGGCTCGGGTCCGAAGCCGCGGGTGTGGTGGTCGAAGCCGCGTACGGCGCGGCCGGCCCCGCCGGCCCGGTGAGGGTCGGTGACGAGGTGATCGTGTTTTCGGTCGGCGGGGCGTACGCCAGCGAGGTCACCGTCTCGGCTGCCGCTCTGCTCCCGAAACCGCCCGAGATGACCTGGGAGCAGGCGGCGAGCCTGATGCTTGCGGGCACGACCGCGATGCACGCCGTCGTCGCGTCCAGGCTGCGCAAGGGCGAGACGCTGCTGGTCCACGCCGCCGCCGGGGGCGTGGGCCAGATGCTCTGCCAGATCGCGGCCGCATGGGATGTCAAGGTGATCGGAACCGCGCGCGAGCGCGACCACGAGATGCTCCGCGGTTGGGGCGTCGAGGCCGTGACGTTCGGCGACGGGCTGGCCGATCGCGTCCGCGCGGCCGCCCCCGGCGGTGTCGACGCCGCGATCGATCTCGTCGGTACTCGGGAGGCGATCGAAGTCTCGACCGGATGCCTCCGCGACAGCAACCGCCTGCTGTCCACCGTCCACAACGACGTCACCTCCGACCTCGGCGTGCGCGTCATCGGCGGGACTGGGCCCGATCACGGCAGCGACATCCGGATGGCGGCGCGCCTGGATCTCGTCGCGCTGGTCGAACGCGGGCAACTGCAGGTCAGTGTCACACAGACGTTCGCGCTGGACGAGGTCGCCGACGCTCACCGCAAGAGCCGCAGCGGCTCGGCTCAGGGCAAGCTTGTCCTCCTTTCCTGAGGCATTTACCACCGAGATTCTTCGACGCAACGCGCCAGGAGGTCACCGATGTCCACTCCCACAAACGGATGGCTAGATGAACCTGCCTCAAGACCAAAGCCTGTGACGATCCGGCATCGCCGCGATTTGGGATCAAGGTCGTAGACGCACCCACCCACCATATGATCAGGCCGCCAAGTCTTGATTCTGTATTGAATGGAACATTCGCTGTGACAACGTCGCTGGAACCAGTACCAGAATCATCACTTCCGGAATCATCGGGACCGGAACCGGCAACGAAGCGCTCGATCGGCCGGATCACGCTGATGGTGATTGCGGTGGTGATCGGTTTGTACATCCTGATCGCTCAACTGCTTGCGGTCATACCTGTCCACTGGACCAAACCCGCCCTCCAATGGGCACCTACGCAGATGGCGATCCTGGGTATTGATATCTATATCCGAGATCCGCTCGGTTCGTGGAATCTGGTTCTCGCTGTTGTCGCCGTGGTCGCGGCGATACTGGCATGGCGAGCGCGCGCAACCCGATGGGCACGCATCGTATCGGTCGGCACCTCGGTTGGGCTGGTGCTGTCCATCGTTGCCGCCATCGGTCTGGCCGCGGTTGCCCACACCGCGACCGGAAAGTGGATCCTGTTCGCGCCCTCGGTTCCTTTTCTCCAGGCGGGTGATGCGCCAAACGAGACCATCACCTATGCAACCCTCGACGGGAAACCGATTCAGGCGGACCTATATCTTCCCGCGAAATCGAACACTCCGGCACCGCTGGTGGTCTCCATCCACGGCGGTGGCTTCATTGGCGGGTCGAAGCGCACCAACCCCTTCACGACGTGGCTCGCCGGCCACGGTTATGCGGTGATGGATGTCGAATATCGTCTCGCCGACAAGGACCACCCCCGTTGGAACACTGCGGATGCCGACGTCGGCTGCGCTATCACCTGGGCGGTCGCGAACGCTTCGCATTACCACTGGGATATGAACCGGGTTGCGACCATGGGCGATTCGGCGGGCGGAAATCTCTCGATCAACGTCGCCTACAAGAGCAACAACGGCGCTCTGCAGCCGACCTGTGGAACCGCTGCCGACCTGCCCAAGATCCGTGCCGCCGTCGCCGAATATCCAGCGGTCGATCTCACCGACTCGGGGACCGACACCGCAATGGGCGACCAACTCACCCCGAAGTACATCGGCGGAAGTGTCGCTGAGTATCCCGACCGTTACGCTGCCACGGACTCCGCGCCGCAGATCAGTCCCAAGTCTCCGCCCACCCTGATCCTGCAGGGCGGAAACGACCACCTCGTCCTTGCTTCGCGCACTGCGGCTTTCGTCCAGAAACTGACCGATGCCGGGATCACCAACCGAACTATCCAGTTCCCATTCACCGATCACGGCTTCGGCCTGGTCGATCTCGGCACTCAAGCGCAGGCCGGTCGCATTGCGGTTCTGGACTGGCTCGAGCGCTACGACGGCTCCTAACCGGCCAGACGCCGCGTCACCATTGGTGACGCGAAGCCAGCCCCGGTCGCGCGATCAGGGCACAGCGGACGAACCCTGGGATACCTGATGTTATGAGGGGGACTTCCCTTGCGCGTGACGCTAGGAAGTCCCCCACCATGAGCCGAGTGCGGTCAACGGCGCCGTCGCCAGGATGTGCGACCGTCATCCGGCATTCACCCGACTGCCCAGCAGCATCATCGAGTGTCTGGGCGGGTTTCACCGCGCCCGTGCGTACTGTGCGAGGAGTCTGAGCGTGCGAGCGCGCTCGACGGCCTCGCCCCGGCTGTTGACGTCGAGCTTGCTGTAGATGTGGCGAAGGTGGACCTTGATCGTGTTCGGCGATACGAACAGCTCGCTCGCGATCTCGCCGGTTCTGAGATGCGACGGCAGGTAGCGCAGGACGCGCAACTCGGCCTCCGACAGCGGCTCCGGCATGGAGGGCGTGCGAAGGCTCTCCTGCGCTGGTGAGGTACCTGCCAGCAGGTCGAGGATCTCCGAGATCAGCGAAGGGTGCGAGGTACGGTCCCGGCGATGGCGTTCGAGCAGCTCCGGGGCGGGATGGAGCAGAAACGGCAGGATCAGGCGGTCCGGTTCGGCCAGATCGAGCGCCGTTTCCAGTGCAGCAGTGGATGCACCGCGTTCGCCCAGGGCCTCGCGTGCCAGCGCCTCCAGCAGGAAGGTCTGCACCTGCCATACCTGCAGGTTGGGTCCGACCGATGTGCCGTCGAGCACCGGTTCGAGCGCGGCCACCGCACCCTCCGCGTCGCCTTCGGTGAGTCGCAGCACCGCCAAGGCCTGGCACATCGCCGTGGCGTCGTGCTGGTTGCTCTCGGCGGCGGCCAATGCCTGCTCCGCGCGACGGGTGTCCCCGAGGCGTACCAGGGTCTGGGTATGCAGAGATCGGGTACGAGCGGTGAGCGGGTGGTGGGCCACTAGTCGCTCACCGAGCGCCGCTCCGGTGCAGAAGGCGCTCAGCGCCTCATGGTGCCGACCATGTGCGAGTTCATACAGGCCGCGGGCGTAGTGGAGCAGCATGGCCACGGCCGGGTAGAGCTCGTCGCGGGAGGATGCCTCGGCCCGTTCGAGCCATGGCTCGGCCTCTTCGATCCGGGCCTGCCAGAGCATCGGCACGGCCAGCGCGACGCACGGGATGGCGATGATCGGTTCCTGGGACCAGCCGTTCCGCTCAGCCAGTTGGAGGGCCTGATGACTGCGCTCCGGCACCAGGTCCAGCGACCACAGATGTGCGACGAGCGCCGCGTGCGCGAGGCCGTTGAACTCGAGGTAGGGCCGTTCGAGCTGGCGCGCGAGGGAGATGCCCTGCGCCAGGTACCGCTCCGGTTCATCGACACGCATCAGCCAGGACTCGGCGATGCCGAGGCTGACCAGCCCGAGTGCGCGCATGTCCGCGCGCAGCGGAATCCCGGGAAGCAGCGGGGTTTCGGGCGCGAGGAGGCGCTCGGCGCTCTCGAAGACAGCGGGGAGGTTGCCGCGGAGCCGGGCGAGGTTGAGCCGGAGGATGGCAAGCATGGCCTGCAGTGCGTGTCGGCGATCGTCCGGCAACGAGGCCGAGCCGCGCTCTGCGATCGCCAGCAGTTCTTCAGCTCGGTCGGCGGATCCACGATTCAGGTGGTCGGCCGCCGCCACCGCGGCGAGCTGCGGGTCGCTCGGCGTAGCATCGGCGGGGAACCCGTCAAGCAGCTCGTGCCCGGTGGACGCCTGGCCGTCGAGTTCGAGGGCGAACCAGTGGTCGGCCAGCAGTGTGCTCGCGAGCGCCCAATCCCCGCCGGCCTGCGCGTGGCGGATCGCCTCGACCGGCCGATCGTGCTTGGTGTACCACTCGGTTGCCGTGCGGTGCAGGGTGGGGAGTTCGTCCGGTTCGGTTCGGCGCAGTTCGAGGCGCAGGAGATCGGCGAAGAGGTGGTGGTAGCGGAACGAGGATCTCGTGGGATCGAGAGACACGGTGAACGCGCCCGAGTCCTCGAGGTCCTGCAAGATCCGCTCGCTGCCGACGTCGCCGGTCAAGGCGTCGGCCAAGGGCCCGTCGATGCGCTCAAGGATCGAGGTGCGCAGCAGGAGCCGCCGAACAGCGGCGGGCTGTCGGCCGAGCACTTCGGCCAGGAGGTACTCGGCGACGGTCCGCTCACCGCCGGAGAACTCGATCGCGAACCGCTCCGGATCCGAATGCCGGGCAAGCAGGAGAGCGGCAAGGCGAAGTCCGGCAGCCCAGCCCTCCGCGCGCTCGTACAGCAGCCCGACGGCCGACTCCGACAGCTGGACGCCGGCCGCGTCGAGCAGCGCGCGGGCCTCGTCGGGCGTGAAGCGGAGGTCGTCGGCGCGGATCTCGGTGATCCGATCCTCGAGGCGCAGCCGGTGTAGGCCGAGCGGCAGGTCGTGCCGGGTCGCGAGGACGAGGCGGAGCGCGCCCGTGCTGCGCTTCAGGAGCAGTGCGAGCTGGTGCAGCGTCTCCTCGGAGCGCACTTCGTGAAGGTCGTCGATGACCAGGTACACGGGTTCTTCGAGCGCCTCCAGATCCTCCACCAGGCGCTCGACGATCTCGAATCCGTTCAGGTCGGGGGCGGGTGTCAGCGCTCGGACGAGACCTGAGCCGGGAACGGTGCCCCGGATTTCGTCGAGCACGGTGAGCCAGAAGCGCTGGGGGTCATGGTCCTCGCGTTCCACCGACACCCAGGCGGTACGGGCGGCCAGTCCGGCCGCCTCAACCCATGACCGGAGCAGGACGGTCTTCCCGCTCCCTGCCGGCGCGACGATGATCGTGAGCATGCCTGCCCCGCCGAGTCGCTCGAACAGTGCCGGACGAGCGATCGTGTGCAGTTCTGCCTTGGGATGGACGGCGAAAGTGCCGTGCCCCGGAGGCAGCGAGGTCGCAGTCATGCCTCTGACCTCCTACCCAGAGAACGTCCCACCATACGTGGAGTCGAGAGCCAGGCTAGCCATGGACGACGCGAGGAGCCCGCCGACGCGCTGCGGTCACAGGTCGCGCAGTGCGCGCCGCAGCACCTTCCCGGTCGCGTTGCGGGGAAGCTGATCGACGAGGACGACGTCGCGCGGGACCTTGTAACGGGCGAGATTCGCCCTGACGTACGCCTTGATCTCCTCCGCGCTGACGGTGGCGCCGGGGCTGGGGACGACGACGGCGCGCAGACGGGTGCCGAACTCTGGGTCCTCGACGCCGATGACGGCCACCTCCTGGACGTCGGCACGCTCGGCGAGCAGGTTCTCGATCTCGAGCGGGTAGACGTTCTCGCCGCCGGAGACGATCATGTCGTCGTCGCGGCCGTCGATGTGCAGGAGTCCGTGGGCGTCGAGGTGGCCGATGTCGCCGGTGGTCATGTAGCCGTCGATGACCTGCTTGTGGCGGCCGTCGGTGTAGCCCTCGAACGGTATGGCGCTGCGCACGAACACGCGGCCGGGCAGGTGGGCTTCGGTGATGCGCCGGTCCTGTCCGTCGAAGATGGCGACCTCGGACGTCAGCGGTGGTCGGCCGACCGTGCCGGGGGCGAGGCGCAGATCCTTCGGCTGGGCCACCGCGGCGATGCCGACCTCGGTGGATCCGTAGATGTTGTGCAGGACCGCGCCGAAGATGTCCTGGGTCCGGGTGGCGAGTTCCGGGGAGAGCGCCGAGCCGGACACGGCGATGGTCTTCAGCGCGGAGAGGTCGTAGCCGCGGATGACCTCCGGTCCCAGTTGGAGGATCCGCTGCAGCATGGTCGGGACCGCGACCAGCATGTCCGCGCGGTGTGCGGCCAGCATCCGCAGGGTGTTCTCCGGGTCGAAGCGACGGGCGAGCACGATCTTGTTGCCCAGTGCGGTGCCCACGACCCAGTTGCTGAACCCGGTCGAGTGGAAGACCGGCGACGCGATCAGTATCGTGCCGCGGCGCGGGAAGGGGATGCGGTCGACCAGTTGGACGCTGGCGAGCGGAGTCACCTTGGTGCGCGGTGCGCCCTTGGGAAGCCCGGTGGTGCCGCTGGTGAGGATGGTGAAGCCGCCCGGTCGCTGGGGTGGCGGCGGCACCGCGCGGCTCCCTGTGGCGATCAGGTCGTCCAGGACCTGGGCCCCGGGCGGCACGCTGTGTCCCTCGTCCACCCAGGTGAGGATGCGCGGGAGCGAGGAGGGCAGGGCGTCCAGCAGGTCGTTGAACTCGCTGTCGTGCAGCATGGCTCGCACCCGTTCGCGTGCGGCGACCTCGGCGAACTGCGGTTTGGCGAAGCCGGTGTTCATCAGGGCCAGCCGCAGTCCGGCGCGACCTGCCGCACTGATCGCCAGGATCAGGCCGCGGTGGTCGCGGGCCAGGACACCGGCCACGGACCCCGGGGTCAGCCCCATCGCGAGCAGGGCGTTGGCCAGGGCGTTCGACTGTTCGTCGAGTTCGCGGTAGGTCAGGACGCCGCGCTCGTCGGCGAGGGCCGGCGCGTCCGGAGCGCGCCGAGCCACAGCCATGATCATCGATGCCGGGGGGCCGTAGACGTTGTTGTTCCGGGCCGCGCGCAGGGTGAGGTCCAGCCTGGTGAGGTCGATGACCCCGGTCCGGTGCAGGCGGACCACGGCGTGGGCGGACCGGGCGGCGTCGCGCAGCCGGGTGGTGAGCGG
Source organism: Streptacidiphilus cavernicola (assembly GCF_042510955.1). Lineage (NCBI taxonomy): Bacteria > Bacillati > Actinomycetota > Actinomycetes > Kitasatosporales > Streptomycetaceae > Streptacidiphilus > Streptacidiphilus cavernicola. Next base: position 34,970 of record NZ_JBHFAB010000034.1, on the reverse strand, counting down.
GTCGGACGTCGAAGGCATGGGTGGATACCTTTCGGGTCATGGGGGTTCGACGGTGGGGTCATCTGCTGGTGCGCATGATGCGGCGGCAGCGGCGTTCCAGCAGGACGACGGCGAGGCCGAAGAACCGGAACTGCGGGTTGGTGGTCTGCTTGTGGTGGTAGCGGTAGTAGATCTGCTGGCAGATCGCGGCCAGTCGGAACAGGCCGAAGACCTCGTAGAAGGCCCATTCGCGTTCGGTCAGGCCGATGCCGGTGCGGGCGCAGTAGTGGTCGACGACCTCGCGCCGGGTGAGCATCCCGGGTGCGTGGGTGGGCTGGCGGCGGAAGAGCTTGAACGCCGCACTGTCGTCCTGCTGGACCCAGTAGGCGAGCGCCCCGCCCAGTTCCATCAGCGGGTCGCCGATGGTCGCCATCTCCCAGTCGAGCAGTCCGATGGGGCGGGTGGGATCGGTGCGGTCCAGGACGAGGTTGTCGAAGCGGAAGTCGTTGTGGACGGGCACGGCTGCGCGGTCCGCGGGCTGGTTCTCGTCCAGCCAGGACATCACTGCCTCGAACGAGCTGACGTTCCACGTCCTGGCCTGGCGGTAGCGGTTGGACCAGCCGGCGATCTGGCGGCCGACGTAGCCGGGTCCCTTGGACATCCACGTCAGTCCGGCTGCCTCGGGGTCGACGGAGTGGAGTTGGACCAGTACGTCGAGGGCGTTGACGCAGAGCTCGCGGACCCGCGCCGGAGCCGTGTCGACTTCCCGCGGCAGCTCCTTGCGGGGGATGAGGCCGTCCAGGCGCTCCATCAGATAGAAGGGGGCGCCGATGATGTCCTCGTCCTCGCACAGGGCGACCGTGGCCGGCGCGTAGGCGAAATGCGGTCGCAGGGCGCTCTGGACGCGGTATTCGCGTGCCATGTCGTGCGCCCCGTCGGCGCGCCGCCCGCCGGGTGGCCGCCGCAGGATGAGGTCCCGGTCCGGATACTCCAGCAGATAGGTCAGGTTCGATGCGCCACCGCTGAACTGACGCACCGCCGGGAGAGCGGACAAGGTGTCGTCCGCGAGATGGGCGCGCAGCCACACGGCCAGGGCGGCGACGTCGAATGCATCCTCGGTCCGCACGCTGCGGGCCTCCGACGGGGCGGACACTGGGTTCACGTCAGCCTCCTGACGACCGGGAGCGGGAGCCGTTTCATCAGCACGGCCAGGGGTGCCCAGGGCCAGCGGGGAACGTAGGCGACGCTCTTGCGCGCTTCGATGGCGCGCACCATGGCCGTCACGCCGGGCTCGGTGTCGACCATGAACCGGGTGCGCTCGGCCGCGGCGGCGTTCATCTCGGAGCGGATGTAGCCGGGGCAGATCAGCGAGACGTCGACCCCCGGAATGCGTTCCGCGCGCAGTCCCTCGGCGAGCGCGGCCACGCCCGCCTTGCTGGCGGCGTAGGTGGTCATCGACCGCCGCATGCCGCGCAGGGCGGCGAAGGAGGAGACGAGGACCAGGTGCCCGCGGTGCTGGGCGCGGAAGACGGCCAGCGCGTGCTCGCTCTGCGAGAGCGCGCCGAGGAAGTTCGTCGTCGCCGTGCGGCGGTTGGCCGCCTGGCCGCCGGTGCCCAGCGGTGCCCCGTCACCGGTGCCGGCGTTGACGATGACCCGGTCCAGGGTCCCGAACTGCGCGCGGAACGCCTCGAAGACGGCCTGCACGGCGTCGTCGTCGGTGACGTCGAGTTCGGCGATCCGCACCTGGATGCCGGGGTGTGCGGCGGTGAGTTCGTCACGCAGGGCGGTGAGGCGGTCCAGGCGGCGCGCGCACAGCCCGAGCCCGTAGCCCAGGGCGGCGAACTGGCGGGCCATCTCCTCGCCCAGCCCGGAACTGGCGCCGGTGATCACGATCGTTCCCCTGGTCATCGCGCGGCCTGCTGCGCGTGCTTGGCCAGTTCCAGGCGGCCGACCAGGTCGAGGTGGACCTCGTCGGGTCCGTCGGCGAGCCGGATGGCGCGTGCGGTGGACCAGGCCGCCGACAGCGGCAGGTCGTCGGACAGGCCCGCCCCGCCGTGGATCTGCATGGCGAAGTCGATGACCTCCTGCGCCATGGCGGGGACGTGAGCCTTGATCTGGCTGATCTCGCTCAGGGCGCCCAGGGCGCCGACGGTGTCCAGCTTCCAGGCCGCGTTGAGCACGAGCAGCCGTGCCGCGTCGATCGCGATCCGCGCTTTCGCGATGCGCTCGCGGTTCCCGCCCAGGCGGGCGATCGGCCGCCCGAAAGCGGTGCGCTCCAGGCCCCGCCGGCACGCCGCCTCAAGGGCCGTCTCGGCGAGTCCGATCAGGCGCATGCAGTGGTGGACGCGGCCGGGCCCGAGCCGCCCCTGGGCGATCTCGAAGGCCCGTCCCGGGCCGAGCACGATGCTGGTGGCAGGTACCCGCACGTCCGTGAAGGAGACCTCGCCGTGCCCGAAGGGCTCGTCGTAGCGGCCCATCGCGGGGAGCAGCCGCTCCACGGTGACCCCTGGTGCGTCGACGGGAACCAGCACCGTCGTGTGCCGCCGGTGCTTGTCGGCGTCCGGGAAGGTGAGCCCCATGAAGAGGATGACGGCGCAGTCGGGGTGACCGATGCCGGTGGTCCACCACTTGCGGCCGTTCAGCACGACCTCATCGCCGTCGAGGACCGCGGTGGCGGCCATGTTCGTCGCGTCCGACGACGCCACCTCCGGCTCGGTCATCCCGAACGCCGATCGGATGCTCCCGTCCAGCAGGGGATCGAGCCACCGGTCGCGTTGCGCCTGGTCTCCGTACTGGAGCAGCACCTCCATGTTGCCGGTATCGGGCGCGTTGCAGTTGAACACGTGCGGTGCCAGGAAAGAGCGGCCGGTCAGCTCGGCGATCGGGGCGTAGTCCGTGTTGGTCAGACCCGTGCCACCGTCGGTACCGAACCGCGCGGCGTAGTCGCCGGCATGGGCCGCGGGCAGGAACAGGTTCCACAGTCCCGCCTTGCGCGCCTCGGCCCGCAACTCGGCGAGAAGGGGGAGCGGAACCCAGGGATCGCCTCCGCTCTCACGCAGGGCGGCGACGTCGCGGTGGTACTGCGCCTCGATGGGGAGTATCCGCTCGTCGATGAAACGGCCCACCCGCTCGCTCAGATCGGCGGCGCGGGCACTGGGAGTGAAATCCATGTCTCTTGCCTTCAGTTCGATTCAGTGGGAGCGATGCGCGGAACCGTAGTGATCGCCAGCGCCGATTCATCGAGGCTGCCGAGAACCAAGGTGCCCGCTTCTTCCGCGATACCGGTGACCATGGCGTACGCGGTCCCGTCCGTCTGCAGGTCGTGGATGATCGATCCGTGGAGGTCGACGCCGACCACCCATGCGGTGCGCTTCGGCGCCGGCTTCAGCCGCTCGGGAAGCCGCCACACCATCCGCCGCAGCACCCCCGGGCGCGGCAGCAGGGCGTCGAGCAGCGGGTTGCGCGGCGAGGCGAGCGCGACCCAGATCAGTCCGTCGCTGCCCAGCGCGATGTTGTCGGGGAAGCCGGGCAGGTTGTCGACCAGCGTCTCCCGCGTGCCCGCCTTCGGACCACGCAGCCAGTACCGGCTCAGCCGGTACGCCCCCGTTTCGGCGAAGACCAGCGCTTCGCGCTCGGGCGTGAAGGCGACCCCGTTCGCGAACTGCAGACCGTCGAGCAGGACGTCCACCGCACCGTCGGGGGACAGCCGCAGCAGCCGTCCGGTGCCCGAGTGTTCGAGCAGGTCACCCATCCACTGCTCGAACGGCCAGCGGCGCGACGACGCGGTGAAGTAGATCATCCCGTCGTCCGGGTCCTGCACGACATTGCTCGCGAAGTTCAGCAGTTCCCCGTCGATGCGGTCGACCAGGACCTCGATCGACCTGCCGGGCCCGCCCCAGCGCAGCAGCCCCCGATGGGCGTCGCACACGAGCAGCGAGCCGTCCGGCCCGGCGTGCAGCCCCAGCGGGCGGCCTCCGGTGTTCGCCACCGAATCGACCGCGCCGGTGACGATGTCGACCCGGAGCAGGGCGCCGTCCGCGGTCCCGGTGTAGACGCACCCGTCGGCGCCGAAGACGACGTCCTCGGGGCCGTGACCGGGCAGCTCGACGCGCCGCAGGACATCCGCGGACGGCGAACCGGGGCTCCGTCCCGCCCGCTGCGGTGCGGTCGGCGGGGACCAGCGAACCGGCTCCATCCGGGGACCGGAACGAATAACTCTGTCCATCGCGTCTCCAGTCCGAGGCCAGCAGTGCGGCTCTGTGCATATGCAATGCTAGAGACGGGCGAAAGCCCGATGAATAGGCATTCGACCCGCCGATGATGTGCCTGTGCACATTCGAACGAACTGGAGGACGGCCCCGCATGGAGTTGAGACCGGGCGGCCCCGAGATCCGGCTCGACGCGCACCGACGCGGGATCGCGGCCCGGATCGCGGCGATCATCTCCGAGGTCGATCCGGAACTGAACGCGATCGCCGCCGACCTGGCCCAGCTCTACCAGCAGCGCATCCCCCGGTACGACCAGGTCGACGCCAACTCGATCGAGCACAACACGCACACTGTGCTGCGCATCGTCGTCGACCAGCTGCGCGGTGATTCGGCCCACGCGAACACCGAGGAACTGACGGCGCTCGCCCGCGGCTGGGCGGTCCAACGGATCCCCCTGGATCTCGTCGCCCACAGCATCCAGATCGGCGCGCGCAGGGTCTTCGAGCTCATCCGGCAGCGCGCGACAGCACAGGGCCTGCCTGCCACGGTGATCGACGAAATGCAGGATCTCACCTGGGAGTGGGCGACGGCCTCCGCCACGGCCGTGCACCTGGTCCTGCAGGAACAGGCCGTGGTCGGGGCCGCACACCGCGCCGACTTCCTCCGCCGCCTCCTCGACGGAGCCATCCCGCCCACGGCGCTGGTCGCCGAAGCGCGAAACCAGCGACTCGACCCGGGGCACCACTACCGAGTCGCCTGCACGGCCTGGGACGAGACCGCTGCGACCTCGGACCTACTGGCGGCGCTGCGTGCCCACGGAGCCACCGCGAAGCTCCCCGTCGTCGACACCGTCATCGACCGGCATCTGGTTGCCCTGCTCCCTCGGACTCCCGGCCAACTGCCGCCCCCTGCGACCGTCGCACTCGGCCCCGCGATGCCCCTCGGAACCGCTTCCACTTCCTACCGACAGGCCCGGCGAGCCCTCGACCTCGCCACGCGCTTCGGCAGAGGCGGCCTCGTCGACCTCGCCACGCTGGGCCCCCTGCCCCTGCTCGGCGCGGCCGAGGACGCGGCAGACCTGCTCACCGAGAGGCACCTCGCCCCCCTGCACCAACACGGCTCCGCCGGCACGGAGATCATCGCCACCGTCGAGACCTACCTCGACTGCGACCGCCGCATCGACGACACCGCCGCCGCGCTCTACCTGCACCGCAACACCGTCCGCAACAGGCTCACCCGCTTCGCCGAACTGACCGGACTGGACCTCGACCGCACCGACGACCTGGTCGTCGCCTGGTGGCTGCTGAACCGGGAGCGGCAGCAGACCGGCTGAGTGAGGAGCGGCCCTGGATGTGCACCAGCACATTCCAGCCGTGTCGTGCGCCTATGTATGCCGGAGTTGATCATTTCTAGCATTGCGGATGCACATGACCCCCAAGTGAAAGGACCCCCGGACATGTCCACGAGTCAGGGAGACAACTCCGGCGCCGACCTGGTGCTCGCCGAGCGGCACGGGGCCGTGCTGCTGCTGACGCTCAACCGGCCGGACCGTCTCAACGCCTGGACCTTCGCCCTGGAGGAGCGCTATTTCCAGCTCCTCGATCAGGCCGAGGCCGACCCCGAGGTGCGGGCCGTCGTCGTCACCGGGGCGGGGCGCGGTTTCTGCGCCGGAGCCGACCTGTCGGACCTGCAGATGGTCAGCAGCCTCGACCGGACGGATGTCGAGCTAGCCGCTCCTGCCCGTCCCCGCGAGCGCCCGCTCTCCCTGCGGAAGCCGCTGATCGCCGCGATCAACGGCGCGGCCGTCGGTCTCGGCCTGGTCGAGGCGCTCTACTGCGATCTGCGCTTCAGCACCTCGGAGGCGAAGCTGGGAACCGCGTTCGCCCAGCGCGGCCTGATCGCCGAGTACGGCATCGCCTGGCTGCTGCCCCGCATCGTCGGCCAGAGCCGCGCGCTGGACCTGCTGCTGTCCGGTCGGCTGATCCGGGGCCAGGAGGCGCTGGCGATGGGCCTGGTCGACCGGGTCGTGGAGCCCGAAGAGCTGGTGGAGGCCGCGATCGCCTACGCCGCCGACCTGGCCGCTTTCTCCTCCCCGAACTCGATGAGCCTCATCAAGGACCAGGTGTTCCGCGCGATGGACTGCGACCTGCCGACCGCCATCGCCCACGCCGAAGGGCTCATGCTCGAATCCTTCGGCCACCCTGATGCCGCCGAGGGCGTCATGGGTTTCCTGGAGCGCCGCCCGCCGAACTTCCAGCCGCTCGCTCTGACCTGAACCGGGGGCACCGAGCTTCGAGGCGTCGCATCAGACGTCACTCGCGCCGCGGCCGGTCGTTGCGGACCAGGCCGGCCTCGTAGGCGATGATCACGGCGTGGACGCGGTCGCGGGCGCCGATCCTGGTGAGGACCCGGCTCACATGGGTCTTGATCGTGGATTCGGAGAGCACCAGCTGCCGGGCGATCTCGGTGTTCGTCAGGCCTTCTGCCACGGCCTGCAGTACTTCGCGCTCGCGCCCGGTCAGGTTGGCCACGCGCGGGTCCACCCGGTCGTCGGCGCCTTCGGCGTCGGGGGCGTGCTTCAGGAAGGTGTCGAGGAGTCGGCGGGTCAGCGCCGGGGCGACCACGGCGTCCCCGGCGGCGACGGCGCGGATGCCGGCCAGGAGCTCCTCCGGCAGGGCGTCCTTGAGCAGGAAGCCGCCGGCCCCGGCGCGGAGCGCGCTGTAGGCGTAGGCGTCCAGGTCGAAGGTGGTCAGCACCAGCACTTTGGAGCGGCCGCCCGAGGCGACGATGCGCCGGGTGGCCTCGATGCCGTCCATTCCGGGCATTCGGATGTCCATCAGGACCACGTCCGGGCGCAGCTCCGCCGCCAGGCGCACGGCCTCGGCGCCGTGCGCGGCCTGCCCGACGACACTGGTGTCGGGGTTGTTCTCGAGCAGCAGCTTGAAGCCGAGCCGCTGCAGCGGCTGGTCGTCGACGATGAGCACGGTGGTCAAGACCGGTCCTCTTCCGATGGGGGCTTTTGGTCGAGCGGCAGGACGGCGTGGACCAACCAGCCGCCGTCGCCGGTCGGGCCCGCACGGGCGGATCCGCCGGCGAGGGAGGCGCGCTCGTGGATGCCGACCAGTCCCTGCCCGTCCGGGCCCCCCTCGCGCGGTTGCGTGGGTGCGCCGTCCGGGCGGCCGGTGTCCTGGACGCGTACGTCGACCTGCTGCCCGCCGACGCGCAGGACTACCTGCACACTGGTCGCGGGTCCGGCGTGTTTGAGGCTGTTGGTCAGTGCTTCCTGGACGATGCGGTAGACGGTGAGCTGGATACCGGGCGGCAGGGTGTCGAGGTCGCCGGAGGTGCGGTGGGAGATCCGCGGTCCGGCAGCCTGGATCCGTTCCAGCAGCGGGGCCAGGTCGGCGAGGCCGGGTTGCGGGGCCAGTTCGTCGGCGGCCAGTGGCTGGTCGGCGCTCTCGCTGAGGGCGCTCAGGGTGCGGCGCAGTTCGCTGAGCGCCTGCCGGGCCGTGCCAGCGATGACGGGGAGCACCTCGGCGCCGCTGGCGGGGTTGTTGGCGGCCGCGTAGCCGCCCCCGTCGGCGAGGCCGATGATGACGGCCAGGTTGTGGCCGATGATGTCGTGCATCTCGCGGGACACGCGGGAGCGTTCGGCGAGGGTCGCCAGCTGCACCCGCTGCTCGCGCTCCACCTCCAGTCGGTGCGCCCGGTCGGCCAGCGCGCTCAGCTGTGCCTGGCGCGCCCGCACCACCAGGGCCAGGGTCGCGGCGGCGACGGAGGTGGCGCACAGGAAGAACAAGCTGTACAGGGGTTGCTGCTCGAACGGCTTGACCCGGTACGCGGACACCGCCAGGCCGGCCACCAGGAACGGTGCGGGCCACAGCAGCCGGTTCAGCCGTTCGTAGCGGGCCATCGAGTAGATCGCGATCAGCAGGCCGACGACGCTGCGCTGCGACTGGCCCCACCACGCCCACTGCACCACGCAGGCGGCCAGGACCACCGCCAGCACCGCCAGCGGTACGCGCCGCCGCCACACCAGAGGCACCGACTGGCCCAGCACGGTCAGCACCAGCAGCGCGACCGGTCCTTGAACCGCCGCCTGGCCGTCCCTGCCCTGGTTCGGGGCGACCAGGCCCGCCGTGAGCAGCACCAGCGCCAGGGCCGTGTCCAGGAGCAGTGGTCTGCGCCGGACAGCCTCGCGCAGCCGACGGCCCCGGCGGACCGCCCGGCGGGCCAGCGGACTGCCCCACATCTCCTCGAACTCGGGAGGGAACACCTCCTGCGGCGGGGGGCTGCCGGCGCTCACGATCTCGACACCTGTTCCTCCGGGTTCCCGTGGTTCACCTGCGCAAAGGCCCCCACGGCCACTGTAGGGCGGCCATGGGGACCACAGCGTGTCCAGCGGGGCCTACGCGTCGGAGCGCTTCAGCCGCCAGGCGGCTCCGGCGAGTGCCAGGGCCACCCACCCGGCGAAGACCGCCAGGCCCGCGCCGGGGCTGAGCGTGTTGCTCGCCTGGTGCAGCGCGAAGATCGAGCCGCCCGCGTTGCCGGGCAGGTAGGGGCTGATGTCGTTGCCCAGGTTGCCGGGCAGCAGACTCGGCAGCAGGTTCAGCAACATCAGAGAGGCCACCAGCGTTCCGATGCCCCCGGCCACCGAGCGCACCAGTGCGCCCAGGGCCACGCCGAACACGCCGACCAGCCCCAGGTAGACGCCGGCGCCCAGCAGGCTGCGCAGGACACCGGCCGAGGACAGGTTGAGCGCGATCGCCTGGCCGCTGAGAGAGTGCTCCCCGGCCAGGAAGGAGGCAAAGGCGCCAAAGGTGGCGACGACCAGGGCCACGGCACCGTAGACGGCGGCCTTGGACCAGAGCACCGGCAGCCGCCTCGGGACGGCGGCCAGGGTGGACCTGACCATGCCGGTCGAGTACTCGCCGCCGGCCACCAGCACCCCGAGCACGCCGATGGCCAGCTGGGCGAAGCCGCTACCGCCCAGGGCGATGCCGATCGCGTCCTTGGCGTCCGCGCCAGGACCCCGTCCGGTACCGGTCGGGGAGTAGTTCGCCGCCGCGAGCAGGCCGAAGGCGACCAGGAACAGCAGGGCCAGGCCCAGGGTGATCCAGGTGGAGCGCAGCGACCAGAACTTGGCCCACTCAGCCCGGAGCACCCGCGTACCGGTCACCTTGTAGGGCGGACGGGGCCGGGGGGACGAGGAAGTCCCCGGGGTGCCGGGTGTCGCGGGATCTGCGGTCAGGGTGCTCATGCGACGCTCCTCACGGGTGCCGGTGCGGTGGAGCCGTGGTACTCGACGGAGTCCTCGGTCATGGCCATGAACGCCTCCTCCAGGGAGACGGCCTGCGTGGTCAGCTCGTAGACGGGCAGCCCGTGGTCGAAGGCCGCAGCACCGATCTGACGTGCGGTCAGTCCGGAGACGGTCAGCTCCTCGGAGCCGGGCGCGCCGGTGATCTCCACGTCGGGTCCCGCCAGCAGGTCCCTTAGCCGGGCGGCCTGCGAGGTGAGGACCTTGACGCTGTGTCCGCCGGCGTCCTGGATGAACTGCTCGACCGTGGTGTCGGCCAGCAGTCTGCCGCGGCCCACCACGATAAGGTCGGTGGCGGTCTGCGCCATCTCGCTCATCAGGTGCGAGGAGACGAAGACGGTGCGCCCCTCAGCGGCCAGCCCGGTCAGCAGGTTGCGGATCCACAGCACGCCTTCCGGGTCCAGGCCGTTGACCGGCTCGTCCAGCATCACCGTCTGCGGATCGCCGAGCAGCGCCGCGGCGATGCCGAGCCGCTGGCCCATGCCGAGGGAGAAGGCCCCTGCCCGCTTGCGGGCGACGCCTGTCAGACCGGCCAGCTCGATGACCTCCTCGACGCGGCGCCTCGGGATGCCGTGGGTCAGGGCGAGGGCGTTCAGGTGGTTGAAGGCGGAGCGGCCCGGGTGGATGGACTTGGCCTCCAGCAGCGCGCCCACCTCCTGCAGCGGGGCACTGTGCTGGTCGTAGCGGCGGCCGTTGACCTGGACCGAGCCGCTGCTCGGGGCGTCCAGGCCGATGATCATGCGCATGGTGGTGGACTTCCCGGCGCCGTTGGGCCCGAGGAAGCCGGTGACCACGCCCGGTCGGACGGTGAAGTCCAGGCCGTCGACGGCGGTCTTCTCGCCGTACCGCTTGACCAGCTGATGGATCTCGATCATGGATGCGTCCTCGGGTTCCGGTGCGGAGCCCGTCGGTCGACGGTGCTGCCGCCGACTGACGGTGCTGCCGACGGTCCTGCCGCCGGCCACATCCCCACCGTAGGTACGCGCCACGGCCCGACCACCGGTACCGCAGGCGGAACCTCGGACGGGGAGCGGCACCCCGGTACCGCTCCGCCTCAGCCTCGCGGAGGAGACCTCAGATGCGTACCGTCGTCTTGCCGCGTGCGCCGCCCGCAGTGTTCCGGGCCAGTGCCTCGGCCGTCTGGTCCAGCGTGAGGGTCTGCTGGACGGGGACGGTGATCCTGCCCGACGCGACCTCGGCGGTGATCCGGGCGAGGAGGTCAGGCTTGTCCTGCATCATGAAGTTGCTCACGGAGATCCGCTCGGAGGCGAGCAGTTCCGGCGCTGCGGTGAAGGTCACGGACGCAGCCGCGCCGCCGTCGCGGACCAGTCCCGCGTAGGCACTGAAGCGGGCCGGGTCACGGGTGAGGTCGAGCAGGGCGTCGACCCCGCCGGGGTGGGTCCTGCGGACCTGCTCCGCGATGTCGCCGGTGGTGTAGTCGGTCGTCCGAGCGGCGCCGAGCTTCCGGATCCACCGGTCGGCGTCGGGACGGGCGGTCGCGATGACCTCCGCGCCCCAGGCGGACGCGAGCTGGACGGCGACAACACCCACTCCGCCGGTGGCGCCCAGGATCAGGACCGACTGCCCGGCGTGCACACCCATGGCTTCGAGGACGCCGAGCGCGGTCATACCGGCGGTCGGCAGCGCCGCCGCGATGTCGGCCGGCATGCCGTCCGGGACGTGCTGGAGCGCCCCGTTGTCCGGGGATTCCGTGACCACCGTGTAGTCGGCGAACGTGCCGTGGCCCAGGGGCGTGCGGAAGAACTGGCCGTGCACCATGTCGCCGGGCTTGAGCCCGTGCACCGCTTCCCCCGCCTCCACCACGCGGCCCACGCCGTCCACGCCCAGGATGAGCGGGTACACGCTCGGCATGGACATCCGGCCCTCGGCGATCCCTGCGTCGATCGGGTTCAACGACGCCGCCACCAGTTCGAGCAGGACTTCTCCCGGCGCCGGGCGGGGCACGGGAAGCTCCATCAGTTCGGGTGTGCCACCCGGTGCGTGCACTGCGATCGCGCGCATCGCGCATCTCCTGTTCGTCGGCTGATCTGGGGCCCCGCCCCATCCAGCCACCCGTGTCGGGCGATGGCGGACAGTGGCTGGCGTCTGCCAGTCAACTCCGCATGGCGGTCGACCAGAAGGACCGATCCGATCACCGTTGATACCCGGCAAGTATGAATACCGCTCAGGGTGCTATTCCGTGTCCCCGGCCCGCCAGCGACCCCGGGCCGCCGCGAACACCCGGAGTGAGGTAGGTGCTGCCGGTGATGTCTGTTGTCTGCGGTGGCGAGGCGGCTGAGACAGTGGCGGCCGCGCGAACGAGGGCGGCGACCGCCGGTGAACGTGAGGTCTGCGGCCATGCGACGGCCAGCGTGGCCGGCGCCAGGTCGTCGACCGGCAGGTAGGCGATCTCGGGCCGGGCGTACCGCCGGGTGACCGAGGCGGGAAGGAAGCAGATGACGCGGCTGAGTTCGACGAGTCGCAGGATCTGCGGCAGGTCCGAGGCGTCCTGCACGGTCACCGTGGTGGGTGCGGGGCCCTGGCTCGGATTGGCCCTGTGGGCGGGGCCCTGCTCGGCGCGGGATCCGTCGGGGAGACTGCGGCCTGTCAGGTCGGCCAGGCACAGGGAGATCCGGGCAGCCAGTGGATCGGTCGCCGACAGGGCGATCAGGAACGGCTCGGTGAGCAGGGGCTCGTAGTCCAACCCGTGCCGGTCGACCGGGTCGAGCAGGAGCGCGGCGTCGGCGCGGCCGTCGTACAGGGCCCGTGCTTGATCGCCGAACGGGCCGAGGACCAGTTCGACCGGCAGGGCCGCCTCATCCTGAGCGTAGGCGTCAAGGATCTGCGGCAGCAGGCCGCCGTCGATGTCGGCCTTGAGTGCCAGGCGTAGGCGCGGTTCGGGTTCGCCGGCGTGCTGGGCGCGTCGACCGGCTGCGCTGATCGAGTCGAGCACGGTCCGGGCGTCACTCAGCAGGGCCTTCCCGGCCGGCGTGAGCGCGACCTGGCGCGTGGTGCGTTCGAACAGCGCGACGCCGAGTTGGTGTTCCAGGTCGCGGATCGCCCGGGACAGCGGCGGCTGCGCCATGCCGAGGCGTTCGGCGGCGCGCCCGAAGTGGAGTTCTTCCGCTACCGCGACGAAGTATCGGAGCTGTCGAGTCTCCAGCTCATTCATACTTCCACGGTATCAGTGGCCACCGGATCGGTCCTTCAGGTGGACCGCCGTGCGGGGTTGACTGGTGGTGACTAGCCCGACCAGCACTACCGCAAGGAGAACAGCGTGCCCGCCAATGCCGTTGACCCGAACGAGACCACGGCCGCCCGGCGGCTGCGGGGTGAGAAGATCGCCGCGGAACTGAGCGGGGACCCGAGCCCGGCCCTGCTGGAGGTGCTCGACCGGGACTTCCCCTTCCTGGCCAACGCCCTCACCTCCTATGCCGTCGGAGAGGTCCTCGCCCGCACTGTGCTCGACGTGCGCACCCGCCAGCTCGCGCTCGTCGCCGCGTTCGCAGCGCTGGGCCTCGGCGACTTCGTCAAGATCCACGGCGGTTATGCCCTCAACGCCGGTGTCACCGAGGACGAACTGAAGGAGATCGTCTACCTCACCACCATCCCCGCAGGGTTCGCCCGCGCAGTCCAGGCCTCGCAGGCGGTGGCCGAGCTCCTCGCCTCCCGTCGACAGGCCTGAAGGCATCGCCGAGCCCGGCCTACTCGGCGTCCTGGTCGGCGGGCCGGCCGGTGCTGTGCTGTTGCTGCAAGGCGGGTAGCACCAAGACCTCATGGAGCCGCCGCATGTCCTCGACGACGTCGAGGCTCGGATCGCGGAGCCATTGCAACTGCAGGCCCTCCAGGGTGGCTACGAGGGTGCGGGGCAGCCAGCCGTCCGCTCCGGCCTCGCCGAGCAGCGATCGGAGCCGCGCTTGGAGTCGATCGTTGCGGGCGTTCATGAAGGCGTGCGCGGGATGGCCGGTGTTGGCCGAGGCGACGAGCATGTCGACGTACAGCTTGACTTCGCCCGGCGTCTCGTAGGTCTGCTTGAGCGCCCTGTAGCTGCCCTCCCAGGTGTCCATGTCGAAGAGCTCACGGGCCACCTCGTCTCGCATGGCGAGCACCGACAGGAGCATGTCGTCCTTGCTGTCGAAGTAGTGCAGAACGCCGGCCTCCGTCAGCCCGACGGCATCAGCGATCTGCTTGAGCGAGGGGGCCTGCTGCTGGTCGGCCTCGCCGTAGAGGCGCAGGGCCGCGCGCAGGATCTCCGCGCGCTTGGCGACGCCCTTGGGAGTCGAGCCACGCTGCTCTTCACGTGCCATGGGGTCGCCACCTGTCGGGGTCGGGGTCCGGTCTTCGATGAAAACCTAGTGTCACTTGGAAACCTTCGCAAGAAACCTAGTCATCCTCGGCTTTTGGTTCTAGTGTCGCCGTCACGACAGGGCCCCCAGCAAGGGCGGCCCCTGATCGTAAAACCTAGTACTCCTAAGTTTGTGCGTCCTGGCCCTCTTCCGAGGAGACACCCATGCCTGATCCCCAGAGCAGCTGGCCGGTCGGCAGTTTCGAGCTGGCCGGCACTGATCCGACGGTCACCTCGCCGAGCCGGCTGCCCGCCGACCTGACCTGGCGCCCGGCCGTGGTGCCCGGCGGAGTGCACGAATCCCTGATCGCGTCCGGGGAGCTCGACCACCCCTTTCTGGACGAGAACGAGGCGACGGCGGCCTGGATCGAACAGCGCGCCTGGTGGTACCGAACCGAGTTCACGCTGTGCGACCGGGCCCAGGAGGCCGACCGGCTCCGGTTGGTCTTCCACGGGCTGGACACGGTGGCCTCGGTCTGGCTCAACGGCACCCTGCTGGGGACCCACGAGAACGCCTTCCGCCCCGCCGTGTTCGACCTGACCGGAACCGGTGAACAGCGGAACTCCCTCGTCGTCCGTTTCGCTCCGCCGCTGGCCGGGATCACGGTTCCGGCCGAGATCGCCCGGGTCGCCGAACTGCGCCGACAGGGCCTGCTGGCCATGCGAACGGGCGACGACGCGGACCCGGAACGAAATGCGATGCCACCGGGCGTGCTGGCCACCGGCCCCGAGCTCACGCTGCGCCGCAAGCCCACCTTCTCCTGGGGCTGGGACTTCGCCCCGCGGATTCCTTCCATCGGCATCCACGCGCCGGTCGAGATCGTGGCCGAGAGCCGCGCCACCATCACCGCCCACCACGCCTACGCCCGCTCGGTGGACCCGGTGCGGCGGCGCGCCGTCGTCCAGATCGACGTCGAGGCCGAGACCGCCGTCCCCCGTCCCGAGACGGGCGGGAGCGTCACCGCGACCGCCGTGCTGACCGCGCCGGACGGCCGCCTCTTCACCACCGCCATCCCCATCGCGCTGACACCCGAGGGCACCGGACGGGGAACGGCCCAGGTCACCGTCGAGGACGCGCACCTGTGGTGGACGCACGACCTCGGCGCGCAGCCGATGTACGCCCTCACCCTTGAGCTGACCGACGGCGACGGGCCCGTCGATCGGGTGGCCGACCGAATCGGTCTGAGGACCATCACCCTCGACCGCTCAGCCGATCCCGTCGCCGGGGGCCGACTCTTCCGCTTCCTGCTGAACGGCTCGCCCGTCTACGCACGCGGCGCGAACTGGATCCCGGCCTCCATGTTCATCGGCTCGATCCCGGAGGGCACCCACCGGAGCCTGGTCGAGCTGGCCCGCGACGGCAACATGAACATGCTCCGCGTCTGGGGCGGCGGCACCTACGAGCACAAGTCCTTCTACGACGCCTGCGACGAGCTGGGAATCCTCGTCTGGCAGGACTTCATGTTCGCCTGCACGGACTACCCGAGCGAGGACCCCGGCCTCTACGCCGAGGTGGTCCAGGAGGCGGCCTTCCAAGTCAGGCGCCTGCGCAACCACCCGAGCCTGGCGCTGTGGTGCGGCAACAACGAGATCGAGGGGATGCACGCGCTCGTCACCCGCTCCGTCGCACCGGGCAACTGGGGCTGGCACTTCTTCCACCACCTGTTCCCCGAGACCGTCGAGCGGGACTGTCCCTCGGTGCCCTACTGGCCGGGCAGCCCGTGGGCCGATGTACCGCTGCAGATCAACGGCGTGATCCAGGGCGACCGTCACGCCTGGGAGGTCTGGCACGGCGCCGACATCGGCGCGGGCGGCCCGACCGAGTTCCCGTCCCCGGGTGCGAAAGTGCACTGGGACCGGTACCGCTACGACCACGGCAAGTTCATCAGCGAGTTCGGCATCCACGCTGCACCCGAACTGGCAACGATCCAGCGCTGGACCCCCGGAGGGCAGCAGAGCCTGGGCTCGGACGGCCTGCTGCACCGGATCAAGGACGTGCCCAAGAACAAGGGCGAGGCGCTCATGTCCCACGAGACCGGGACGCCCAGCAGCATCGAACAGTTCGTCGACTTCTCCATGGCCTGCCAGGCGGAGGGCCTGAAGTTCGGGGTCGAGCACTACCGCCGCCTCCAGCCTTCCAACAACGGGGCCCTGGTCTGGCAGTTCAACGACTGCTGGCCCGGGATGAGCTGGTCGGTCGTCGACTACGACCTGGTGCCCAAGGCCGGGTACTTCGCCCTCCAACGCGCCTTCGCCCCGGTCCTGGCGAGCTTCCGGCACACCGACGACGGCGGACTCCAGCTGTGGGTCACCAACAGCACGCCCGGCCCGGTCCGGACGGCGGCACGGATCGAATTGGCCGAGTTCGCCGGAGCCCGCCTGTGGGACGAACTGGTCCCGGTGAACCTCGGAGCGATGGAGTCGCGGCAGGTCTGGCACGGCCAGGCACCGGGGTCGCAGGCATACGCCTGGGTCTCGGCCGACGACGGGTGCTTCCCCGCCAACCGGCTGTTCTTCGACCGCCTGAAGAACATCGACCTCAGTGCGGGCCGCCTGAAGGCAGCCGTCGAACGCACCGGCCGGACCACCGCGGCAGTGACCCTCGCCTCCGAGGGCTTCACGTACCTGGCCAGGGTCTCCACCGGCACACCCGGATGCCGCTACAGCAGCAACTACCTCGACCTGCGCGACGGCGACCAGCACACGATCGAAATCACCGGCCTGCCCGCGGACTTCGACCTGCGCGATCTCCACATCGCCTGCTACGGCCCGAGACCCACCATCCAGTCCTGACCCCGGCCCACCCATCAATGACGAAGGGAGCCTTCGAATGTTCGCCAAGCGTGCAGCACTCTGCGCAGCGATAGCCGCCCTGACCGCCACCGCCGTGGCAGCCTGCGGCGGCCCGTCCTCCACCCCCACGTCCACCTCCGGCAGCGGCGGAACCAGCGCCATAGCGATCGGCCTGCAGTTCGCCACGGTCAACTTCAACCCGTGGCTCGTCCCCAACGGCCCGAACTACAGCCTCAATTACACCTCCGCCGTCTACGACTCGCTGACGACGCTGACCGGCCCCGACAAGGTCGGCCCCGGCATCGCCACCTCCTGGACCGAGCCGAACCCCACCACCCTTGAGATGACACTGCGCCCGGGGATCGCCTTCGCCGACGGGACATCCCTGGACGCGGCCGCGGTCAAGGCCAACTTCGACTACGCCAGGACCGCTTCACCGGCCGGCAGCCTCGTCACGTACATCAAGAACCTCACCACGACAGTGGTGAATGCGACCACCGTCCGCTTCACCTCGACGGTGCCGGTCACGGACCTGCCCTTCGACTTCGCCACCGGAGCCGGGTTCATTGTGAGCCCGAAGGCCCTGGCCCACCCTTCGAGCCTGAACGACCAACCGGACGGTTCGGGCCCCTACACCCTGGACGCTTCCGGCACGATCTCCGGCCAGCAGTACACCTTCACCCGACGAGCGACCTACTGGAACAAAGCGGCCTTCCCCTACGGCAAGGTCACGCTGCGGGTCTACAGCTCCCAGCAGGCCCTCGACTCGGCCGTCCGGTCCGGCCAGGTGCAAGTGGCGCAGGGCGCCGCGCAGACCAACGCCGCCGACAAGGCGGCCGGTCTGACGGTCGTGCCCGCCCCCCAGATCACCACGGCCGGCATCTGGATCAACGATGAAGCCGGCGCGGCAGTCAAGCCGTTGGGGGACGTCCGGGTCCGGCAGGCGCTGAACTACGCCGTGGACCGCAAGGCCATCGCGGCCCTGGGCTTCGGTGCCGACGGGACGGCGACCTCGCTGGTCGTCGGCCCGGACAGCCCCGGTTACCGGGCGAACGCCGCCGCCTCCTATCCGTACGACCCGGCCAAGGCCAAGGCCCTGCTGGCCCAGGCCGGCTACCCCGACGGCTTCACCCTGCCGATGCTCAGCACCCAGAGCGGCGACCTGCTGGCCCAGGCCGTCGCCGGGTACCTGCGCGCGATCGGTGTGACGGTGCAGATCTCGGACCACAACACCGACTTCGTGCAGCAGGCGACCTCGGGACGGTGGGCCAGCATGGTGTTCGAGTGGAGCATGGACCCGGCCGCGCAGAGCATCGCGTCCCTGGTGTCCGCCAACTTCGGCCCGCACACCCCGCAGCAGGACGCGCAGATCCAAGCCCTCGCCGCCCAGGTCCTCGGCACGACGGGCACCGCGCAGTCGACGGCCATCGATCAGGCGGTCGCCACCATCAACCAGCAGGCCTGGTTCGTCATGGTCGGCACCGTCGGCTTGACCTACTCGACCGCGAACACCGTCAGCTGCACCGACCTCGGTCTGGCAACCTGCCTGCTGTCGTCGCTGCACCCGGCGAAGTAGCCCGGCATGGGGACTCTCGCGCTACGGCGCGCCGCAGGCGCGGTCCCGCTGCTGCTCGTCGTCTGGACCGCGGCGTTCTTCCTCCAGCAGCTGATCCACGGCGACCCGGCCGCGTATGTCCTGGGCAACACCTCGACAGCGGCGCAGCGCGACCAGCTCGACGCCGCCTTCGGACTGCACCGCTCGCCGCTGGACCAGTACCTGTCGACGTGCGCCAACCTGCTGCGCGGCGACCTCGGCAGGTCATGGATCACCAGCGAGAGCGTGGGCCGGCTGCTGTCGACGGCGCTGCCCGTAACGCTGTCGCTGGCCCTGCTGTCGACGCTGGTCACGGCCGCAGTCGGAACAGCCCTCGGCATCTGGGCCGCGCTGCGGCGCGGCAGCAGGGTCGACCGGGTCCTGCAGTTGGCGGCCGGAGCAGTGACGGCCGTCCCCAACTACTGGGTCGCGGTCGGCCTGGTCTACCTCTTCGCCATCCAGTACCGGGTGCTGCCCGCGACCGGGTACGTGCAACTGAACCAGTCCCCGGGGCAGTGGCTGCAATCGCTGATCCTGCCGGTCATCGCCCTGTCCCTGGCCCCGATCGGCCCGATCTTCCTCCAGGCCCGCAGCGCCGTGGCCGAGGCGCTGGACGCCGACTACGTCCGGACCGTCCGGGCACTGGGCATTCCACGGCGACGCCAGGTCCTCAAGCACGGCCTGCGCAACGCCGCCGCCCCGATCGTCACCGCCGTCGGCTTCAACACGGTGGGGCTGCTTGCCGGAACGGTGGCGGTGGAGCAGATCTTCAACCTGCCCGGTCTCGGCTCCCAGTTGCTGTCGGGTGTCCTGGGCCACGACGTCCCCGTCGTCCAGGGCGTCGTCCTGGTCTTCGCGGTCGGCGTCGTCATCGTCAACCTCGCCGTCGACCTGTTGATCGGGGTCCTGAACCCCAAGGCGAGGCGTGCATGAACACCGTCGTCCACCGTGCCGACAGCCCGGTCGGGCCGGCCGGCCCGGCGGCGCGGGCCAGCCGCGCACTCGCAACCTCGCCCCTGGCGATGACGGCCGTCGCCTGGCTGGTCCTCGTCGTGCTCACCAGCGTCTTCGCCGACCAGCTCGCACCGTTCGACCCGCTGACGCAGAACCTCACCGAGCTGCTCAAGCCGCCGTCGGCGACGCACTGGCTCGGCACCGACAGTCTCGGCCGCGATGTCCTGTCCCGGCTGATGCACGGCGGCGACACCCTGCTGTGGGGTGCCGCGGAGGCCACCGCGATCGCCGTGGCCCTCGGGCTCCCGGCCGGCCTGCTGAGCGGATACCGCGGCGGGATCGCCGACGCCGTCATCTCCTGGCTGGTCGACCTCACCTTCGCCGTTCCCGCGTTCGTCGTACTGGTCGCGCTCGCGGTGATCTACCCGCAGAACACCGCGGTGATGATGGCCGTGCTCGGCGTGCTGGGAGCCGGAGCCGCGACCCGGCTGGTACGCAACTCCACCCGCACGGTGCGGGACGAGTTGTTCGTCGACGCCGCCCGCGTGTCCGGTCTGCCGCTGCGGACCATCCTGTTCCGGCACGTGCTGCCGACCGTGGTCGCGCCGGTCATCATGCTCGCGGCCACCAGCATGGCGATCTGCGTCATCGTGCTGTCCTCGCTGTCGTTCCTCGGTCTGGGCGGATCCCCGGAAGCGCCGTCCTGGGGTCAGATGATCTACGAGGCGTCGCAGAACATCACCGTCGACTCCTGGCTCCTGGTGCCGCCCGGCGCGGTACTGATCCTGACGGTCATCGCCTTCAACCTCATCGCCAACACGGTCCGTGACGCGCTTCCGGGCGGCCCCACGCCCCGTCCCGTCCGGCACCGGCGCACCGTCCTCTCTGAGCCTGCCGCCCAGCGGCCGGACGCCGAGCCGGAAACGCTGCTGGGCGTCCACGGGCTCGTCGTCGAATTCCCCTCCGGCCCGGTCGTCGACGGTGTCACCTTCGCCGTCCGCAAGGGCGAAACCCTCGGCCTGGTCGGCGAGTCCGGCTCCGGAAAGACCGTCACCGCCCTGGCGATCCCCGGTCTGCTGCCCATCGACGGGCAGATCACCGCAGGCTCGGTACGGTTCGCGGGCCAGGAACTGGCCGGCGCCGCGGAGCGGCTTCTGAGCCGGGTCAGGGGGCGAGGCGTCGCCTACATCGCGCAGGAGCCCATGGCCGCCCTGGACCCCTGCTACACCGTCGGGAACCAGTTGCGGGCGGCCCTGCGCCATTTCGGCGCCACCCGCCGCGCCGCGGCCGCACGGGCTGGGGACCTGCTCCGAGAGGTGGGCATCAGCGATCCCGATCGTGTGATGAGATGCCACCCCCACAAGATCTCCGGAGGTATGGCGCAGCGCGTCGCGATCGCCCTGGCCCTGAGCGGCGACCCGGCCCTGCTGATCGCCGACGAGCCCACCACCGCACTGGACGTCACCGTCCAGGCAGCGATCCTCGACCTGTTCCGGAACGTCGTTGCCACGGGTGAACGCGCCCTGGTGCTGGTCTCCCACGACATCGGAGTCGTCGCCGACGTCTGCGACCGCGTCGCGGTCATGTACGCCGGGCAGATCGTCGAGCAGGGAGAGACCGACACCGTCCTGAGGGTGCCCCGCCACCCGTACACCCGCGCGCTGCTCCGGTCGATGCCGAGCCTGGACACCGCCGGACGCCTGCCGGTCATCCCCGGCTCGGTGCCCGCACCGGACGCGTGGCCCGAGGGCTGCCGGTTCGCCGCCCGCTGCGCACTCGCCACGGACGCCTGCACGAAAGGACCGATCCCGCTCATGGACGTCTCCGGCCCATCACCACGCACCACCCGCTGCATCCGCGGCGATGACCTCACCCCGGAGCCCAGCCGATGACCCCGACACCTGAGGAAGTGCAGCCCCGCACGGACGCCCGGCTGCTGGAAATCGACCACCTGCGGGTGTCGTACGGCCGACGCAGGCGCGCCCACACTGCGGTGGACGACGTCACGTTGAACGTCGGGGCCGGCGAGGCGGTCGGGCTCGTCGGGGAGTCCGGATCGGGGAAGTCGACCATCGGACGGGCGGTGCTCGGTCTGACCGCGCCGAGCAGCGGCCGGATCCGCTTCGAAGGTGCGGACGTCACCTCGGTACCCGCCGAACGGCGCGGAGCGCTCACCGCCGACCTTCAGGTGGTCTTCCAGGACCCGTACGGCTCGCTGAACCCGGCGCGAACGATCAGCCAGACGCTCACCGAGCCGCTACTGACCCACCGGGCGATGACCGCCGAGCAGGCCCGGGCCCGAGTGCAGAGCCTGCTCGGCCAGGTCGGGCTGCCCGCCGACGCCGCGAATCGCTACCCGGCCGCTTTCTCCGGCGGCCAGCGCCAGCGCATCGCCATCGCCCGGGCCCTGGCCAGCGACCCCAAGCTGGTCATCTGCGACGAGCCGGTGAGCGCCCTCGACCTGTCCACGCAGGCCCAGATCCTCAACCTGCTCGCCGACCTGCGTGCCGATCTCGGCCTGGCCTACTTGTTCATCGGCCACAACCTCGCCGTCGTCCGCAACCTCTGCGACCGCGTCGTCGTCCTGTACTGCGGCCAGGTCATGGAGACCGGCCCCGCCGCGCAGGTCACCGGCCACCCCCTGCACCCCTACACGGCCGCCCTGGTCGCGGCGGCCCCTGTGGCGGACGTTGCAGCCCAGCGGGAGCGACGGCTGGCGCGTGTGACCGTCGCTGAACCCCTGACGGTTCCGCCCGGTGGCTGTCCCTTCGCCGGACGGTGCCCGCACGCCGAGGACATTTGCAGGCAGCAGCGCCCGCCTCGCGTCAAGGTCGGCGAGTCCGTCGTCGCCTGTCACCTGTTCGCACCCGACTCTGGGCACAGCCAGGCTTCCGGGGGCGTTGACGAGAGGGTCTGATCCGCGGGCGCGGAGGTCGCTGAGCCGCCCACGTCAGCGCAGGTGCTTGTTGACCTTCTCCGCACAGCTGCGCAGGACTTCGATTTCGGCGTCGTCAAGGACGTCGAAGACAAGCCCGCGAACCTCTGCGACATGCGCGGGAGCCGCCTCCGCCATGTGCGCGAGTCCGGCTTCGGTCATGACGGCCTTGGTGTACCGGCCGTCACCGGCGTCCGTCATGCGCTGCACGAATCCGCGCCGTTCGAGTCTGCTGATCAGGTGCGACAGTCGGGAAAGCTCCGCGTTGGAGCGGTTGGCCAGGTCGGACAGGCGCATCTCATGGTTCGGCTGCTCAGTCAGACCCGCCATCACGTAGTACTCCAGGTAGCTCAGACCGGCATCGCGCTTGAGCTGTGCCTCCAACACGGACGGCAGTTGCCCCATCAGGAACGTCAGCTCGCGCCACGCGCGCAGCTGGGGAGCGGTCAACCACTGGGGTTCCTGGCTGTGCTGTTCGGCCGTCGGCATGCGCGGAGCCTATCACTTGAATTTTCATGCATCGGTGCTAGTCTCCCAGTTACATGAAAATTCAACTCATGACGAGAACGGATACGCCGATGACCGTGACCATCCCCCCTGCGGGTGACTACGTGATCGATCCCAGTAGGTCGACCATCGATTTCACGACCAAGCACATGTTCGGGCTCGGTGCGGTGACCGGAAGGTTCGCCCTGCGCTCCGGCCGGATCACGGTCGCCACACCCACCAACGCCAGCGGCGCGGTAGTAGTGGCCGATGCCGCCAGCTTCTCAACCGGCCACCGGGGCCGAGACGCGAAGGTGCTGTCCAAGGCCATTCTCGACTCCGCCTCGTACCCGGAGATCCGCTTCGCGTCGGCCGGAGCAGTGAGCATCGACGGTCGCTGGACGCTCCGCGGAACGCTCACGGCACACGGAGAGGAGGCCCCGGTCGAGTTCAGCGTGATCGAATCCGCCATCGATGGCGGCACGCTCAACGTCGTCGCCACGGCAACCGTCGACCGCTACGCCCACGGCATCACCGCAATGAAGGGCATGGCGGGCCGCTACCTGCAACTGACTGTCACGGTCCACGCCCACCAGTGATCCCCAGCGGGCGCTCCACCTGAACGGGCCGCAGCGGCGAGAAGGCCTCTCGGCGGGTGCGATACAGACAATCCAGGAGGCCACCGATGCTGTTGCCGATCACCCGAATCGCGCTGCGCACCTTGTTCGCCCTGCCGGCACCGCTGCGCCGGCGGATCGCGGGCCGGCCGGTTCATCTCGACGGGCAGGAACTGGATCTCGACACCCAGTTGTTGATGACGCTCCGACGTCGACTCGGGGCCGGTTCGGCGGGCCGCGAAACCGATCTCGCCGTAGTCCGCAGGCAGTACTCGCTGTTCACGGCCGCCATCAACGCGCCGAAGATCCGATCCGTTCAGATCCGGGACCTGGCCATCTGCGACGACAGGATCCCCGCCCGGCTCTACCGGCCCGCAGGGCAGGCGACGGGCTCGCCGCTGCTGGTGTACTTCCACGGTGGCGGATTCGTCCTCGGCGACCTGGACAGCCACGACCACCTCTGCCGACTGATCGCGGCACACGGCGATCTCGCAGTGCTGTCGGTGGACTACCGGCTCGCACCCGAGCATCCGTTTCCCGCCGCCGTCGAGGACAGCGTGGCCGCCGTCGAATACGCCATCGCGCACGCCGATGCCCTGGGAATCGATCCGAACCGGATTGCGCTGGGCGGCGACAGCGCCGGCGGCAATCTCGCCATCGTGACCGCCCTGCAGGTCAAGGGACCGATGTTCGTGCTGGCGTTCTATCCCGTCGTTGAGGCCACCACCGCTCCACCGTTGCCCTCGCGAACCCTGTTCGGCAACGGGCTCATGCTCACTGAGAAGGACATCGCGCTGTTCGACGCGATGTACATTCGCGACGCGTCCCAGTACGCCGACTGGCGGGTCGCTCCGATCCACGCTCCCAACCTCGCGGACCTGCCGCCGCTGTATCTCGCCACCGCCGGGTTCGACGTGGTGCGCGACGAAGGCGAACTGTTCGCCCACAAGGCCGCGGAGGCCGGCGTCCAGGTCGTACAACGCCGCCACGAGAGACTCACCCACGGCTTCGCCAACATGACGCAACTGCTCCCCGCAGCCAACGATGCGGTGCTCGAGGCCGTCGCAGCCCTGCGGCTTGCCATCTACACGACGAGCACCGGCGGACCCGGCGAGGGGGAAACGTCCACCTCGAGGCGCGGAGCCGAAGGGTCGCCACCACACTGCTGAGCGCGCTGATTGCCGTCACCGAGGCCGCCGGGATCTGGACCATCCAGTCCGGGATCTTCCCGCAGAACACGGCCAGCCTCGCCGTCCACGCCCGCGCCGGCTTCTGCGCGCCGAGCACCCGCGAGCGCCGCCACCACAGGCTCCGGCGCGACGTGATCCTGGTCGAACGCCGCAGCCCTCTGGTCGGCCGAGAAGCCCACGGGTCGTCACCCACACGCCGAAAATCACTTCACCGCTGTCCGCGAAGGGCTACTTGCAGGTCTCCTCGGCCGACGCCCATCCCGCAGGGATACTAGACGACTTCGTGACCGAGGTCCCGGGCGAGGTCAGCGGGGACCTGCCGGACCAGGCGTTCCCCAAGCCGCTGACCGAGGAGGTGCGCGTAGGGCGGAGTGCCCACGTTGTTGCTCTGCCCCACGCCCATGGGCGCCACCCCCAAACAGCGCGTGATCGGCACACAGAATGTGTACCGACCACGCGCTGAACAGAAGTTGGATGCGTGCGACGGTGGACGCCCTCTGCTCACCCGCCGGCCCACGACGGTGTCGCAGAGCCCTCTGGACTCCGACCGGACGGGCCAACCAACCGTCCACTGGCTGCCCCAGCCCAGCCACTACCATACCCACCCGACCAGAAAACAGCAGGTCATCGAGCTCTCAGTCTCCTCGCCGGGTCCGAAGATCTCCAGCCACTGGTCGCGCTCGGTGGCGGGTACGCACATCCGCGAGCAGGTGCCCGCGATCAGCTCGGGCTGGGATTCGCGTGCCCTGCTCGCACAGCCTGCACGAGGAGCGATGGATCCGCTCGCAGATCACGCAGGCCAAGCCGTTCCTGGGGGATGCGCTGGCGTGTGGCGAGGAGGGCGCCGACGGCCGGGTGCAGATCGGCGGGGAGCCATGTGAGTAGTGGGGTGGGGTCTGCGAGGCCGGTGTTGGACCTGTCGGGGCGCGGGGTGCCGTTTGCCAGCAGCCATCGGTAGAGGTTAGCGGCTGGGCGGAGGGTCGGGAGGTGCCGTGCGGTGGCGGTGGTGGCTGCGTTGGCGGCGATGCGCAGGCCGGCGGCGTCGAGGTCGCCGAAGTAGTAGAGGGCGGCCGGTTGAGGTGCCAGGAGGGTCATTGCGGTGATGGAGACGGGGAACTGGTTGCCGCATCCCCATCCGATGTGCAGGTTGGGGCGGGTGCGGGGGTCCAGGCTGCGGGCGGTGGCGAGCAGGGAGTGGAAGGTGGCGTTGTTCTCTGCGATCAGCAGGCGGGGTTCGCCGTGCCCGGGTACGTGCTGGGAGGGGAAGGGGACGGGGGTGGCGTAGCAGGCGAGGAGGTCCAGGGTCAGGGAGCCGGTGGCGAAGAGCCGTTTGGTGGTGAGGGTGGCCAGGGCTTTCTCGTCGTCGAGGATCTCCAGGGAGCGTTCTTCGATGGGGACGGGTTCCGCATTCGGGTTGTCGCGCAGCCAGCTGGCGATGCGGTCCAGGAGTGCGTGTTCGTCAGGCCGAGTGGCGAGGGCTGCGGCTCGTTCGAGTGGTTGGGGCCAGACGCGCTGGACGGGGCGCTCGGTCCGGGTTCGTACAGTGGGCTTGGCGATCCAGCGTGGCAGGGGTGGTTGGGTTCGCTCGTCCCAGCCGGATCGAGTCCTGGGGAGTTGGATGGTGCCTGCCTGGGCCAGTTCGGTGAAAGCCGTGGCGAGGCGGGTGCGTGCGGTCGGGTCTCCGAGGAGGGTCGGGTCGGTGGTCGTGGCGTGCTGCAGGAGCGCTTCGGTTCGGATGCGTTGAGTTGGATGGGCCGTGATGAAGGCGGTCAGCACGTCGATGAGGTGGCGTGTCATCGGTCGGTCCCGGGTGCGGTGCTGCCGGATTCGTCGTGGGCGACGCGTACGGAGGTGATGTCGCCTGTTTCGGCTTCGTCCGTGCTCGCGGTGGCGTCGGGGACGATGTAGCGGCGGTGGCTGGTGCGTCCTGGCCGGTTGTCGAGACGGATGACGTTGGGGAACAGGGCGATGGCGTTGGGGTCCTTGACGCCGGTGGTGTAGACGAGTTGGACCTTGTGTGCGGCCGCGACGGCGCGCTGGAGGCGGACCAGGGCGCCGTGGGAGGCACGGCCGATGGGGTTGTCGAGTAGCAGGACACCGCCGGAGCGGTCTCTGCGGCCGGAGTTGGCGGCGCGCAGGGCGGCGATGGTGCAGTAGAGGGCGACGCAGACGGTGAGTTTCTCGCCGCCGGACCATTTGCCCAGGCGGGTGATGTCTTCGGTGGTGGCGACGGTGTCGGGAGCCGGCTTGAGGACCTTAACGGTGAATCCCCGGGGGCCGACCGCCTCGTGGACGGCTTCCTTGAGGAGCGGCAGTCCTTCGGGTTTGACGCCTTGGGCGACGCGCCGTTCGATGACGCGGTTGACGTAGGTGCGCAGGTCGGCGTCGCTGGCGGGGGCTTCGAAGGAGATGCGCAGCATCTGCTTGCCGGCCCAGCCGCCGGTCGTGGTGTTGACGCGCGAGTAGCGCTCGGCTTTGCGCAGGGTGTCGAGGGTGTTGGCGACCAGGCGGGCGAGGGAGTCGGTGACGATGGCCTGGTCCTTGCTGATGCCGGCCAGTTCTCCGTCGATCATCTGTGCGCGCAGGCGGAGTTGGGTGGTGTGGGCGGCGGCGCTGCGCGCGAGGATGTCCTCGGGGTCGTGCAGGACGCGGTCCTTGGCCGGGGTGGCGACGGTGGGGTACTTGGCGCCGAGGGTCCGCAGGGCCGCGACGGCGTTGGTGCGTTCGGCTGTGGCAGCGGCGCTCAGCTTTTCGGCGGAGCGGATCTGTGCGGTGACGTGGTGTTTGCGCTCCTGGGCCTGGGTGCTGTCGCCGAAGAATGCGGGTGTGTTGCTGTGGTCCGGTTCGGGCAGTCCGTCGGCGAGGAGCCGAAAGAGCGATTGGCGGCCTTCGAGTTCGGTGTTCAGCCTGTCCAGGTCGGTCAGTTCTCGTTCGGCAGCGGTTCGGCGTTCGATGGCGCTCTGGCCGGCGTGGTCCTGCTCGGCGGCGAGGGCGTCGGCGTGTTCGGGCGTGGCTGGCTCGGTGGGCAGGGCGCGGCGTGGAGGTTCTGCGCGACGCTTCTCGATCGTGTTCAGGGTGGTGGTGTGCCGCTCGATCGCGGCGTTGGCGTGGCCGCGTTGTTCGGCTGCGTCCCGTTCTGCGCTGCGGGCTTGGGCGAGTGCCTGGGTGCGGCCGTGGGCGCTCTGTCCCTGCGGGGAGGCGATGAGCTCGGCGGCTTGCTGCTGGATGGCAGTGGGAATGTTGGCCAGTGCGCGGTTCTCCTTGGACAGGGTCTCGGTCAGGGTGCGCTCGCGCTCGGCCAGGACGGATTGGGCAGCTCGGATCTCCCAGGAGCGGCGGGCCTGCTGGTGGCGCTGCCGCAGGGTGTCGAGGGTGTACTGGGGGTCGTCGCCGACCAGTGGTGGGGTGTCGAGGTAGGTCAGTCCGCCTGCCTCTGCGCGCAGCGCTTCACCTGTCTGCTGGTGCTTGTCGGCGATGGCGTCCTGCTTGGTCGCGGACTCGAAGGCGATGTCGGCTTGCTCGGCGAGTTGCTCCGCGAGGTCGTGTGCCGCTGTGGCTCTGATCAGGGCGTCGTGGAGGTTCGCCCGCCATGTTGCCGCGGTTTCGGTCCGCTTGATCAGACTGGACAGTTGGGTGCGGAGTTTGACCACGCGGGTGATCTCGTTCTGGGTGTCCTGCTGGACTTGCGTGTCGGTCGTGTCGGCCCGGTCGAGATCGTCGAGTGCGGTGCGGGCGTTGCCGAGGGCGGTGTCGTGTGCGGCCAGGGTCGTGTCGAGATCGTCAATGCGACTGCTGAGTGCGGGCAAGTGGTCGGTCGGGCAGTGTCCGAGGAAGGAGGTGAGGGCGTTGAGAAGACCGCGGTCTACCTCCCTGGACTGGGTCAGCGCGGTCTGCTTGGCCGTGTGCGTGTCGCGGCGGGTCGTTACGTGGCGGATGGTGGTGGCGGTGGAGGTGGGATCGATCAGTCCGCGGTGCAGTCCTGTCCACTGCGGGCCGGGGGCGGCGGCGTCCTGGTCGGCGCGTGGCCGTGCGGCGGCGATGTCGGAGGCGGCTTGCGCGGTGTAGACGCCGACCAGTGCGGTGGTGGCGATGTCTGCGGCGGCCAGGGCCCGGGTGGCGCTGTCTGCCTGTTCGGTCGCGATGACCAGGCCTGCGCCGAGGCGGGAGGCGTCGGGGTCGGTGAGGGCGTGGGCGAGTCGGTGTGCGGGCAGGAGGGTGCGCAGGTGCTGCCAGCCGCTTTCGGCGGTGACGCCGTGTTCGGCGAGGGTTGCTTGAACACGTTCGGCGTCCAAAGTGGTGGGGAGCAGGCCCGTTCGCGCATGGACGTCCAGGGTGCGCTTGTCGTCCATGCGTTCGGCTTCGAGGCGCACCAGGTCCAGATCGCTCTCCAGGATCGCGTTGGAGAGTCTCCTGGTGAGGGTGTCGGCTTCGGCCCATAGGTCTGCGGGGGCTTCGTCGGTGGCCTCGATCAGCTCCCGTACTCGTCGGTGGCTTGCGAGTTCGGCGGCCTGTCGGGTGAGGGCGGCGTGGTCTGCAGCCAGGCGGGTTCGGTCGCCGTCGAGCCGGGTTCGCTCCCCTGTCAGTGCTGCGAGTTTGTCGGTCAAGGTGGAGCGGGCTGCCGGCCGTTGCTCGCGGCGCTCGCGGATCTCGTCGAGGACGCTGGTGAGCGTCTCCTGTTCGCCTTCCAGGACGGCGTCGTGCTCGGCGGGGTCTGTGTTCTCGGTGGGCAGTACTCGATCGCGGACTGCTGCGCGGAGGTCTGCGGCGAGGGCGTCGAGGTCGGCCTGGGATTTGGCCGCCGCGCTGTCGGCTGTCTCGGCGTCGGTGCGCGCGGCAGCAGCCCCTGCGCGCAGTTTCTTGCGGTCCTCGAGTGCGGCGTTTGCCGCTGTGGATGCCGTGTCGGCGCGGGTCTTGTGGTCGTCGGCTGTGGCCGTCAGTCGGACGTGCAGACGCGCGGTGTGTTCGTCGTGCTCACGGCGTTGAGGGGCACTCTGCTCGCGTTCGGCTGCGGCCTCCTTCCTCGTGAGCTCCAAGGCGTGTTCTGTGTCTGCCTTGGCGGCGAGGTGGTCGGCTGCTTCCCAGCCGCTGACGAGCTCGGTAGCTGCGGTGACTGCTGCCTTGGCGAGGTCCGTCTGGGTTCGGGCATCGGCGATCCGCAGTTCGGCGGCGCGCTTCTCGTAGAGGTAGACGAGGTCGTAGGCTACGCCGCGCTCTGTCTCGGCGGCAGACTTGCGGGCTTCGATGCCTGTTCTTCCCTCGGCGAGGGTTAGCTGCTGAGCCTGTGCCTGGGCGACTGCCGCGCCGAACGCGGCTGCCAGTACGGCGCCTTCGCCGAGGGCTTCGTCCAGCTGTTCTTGCAGGTCGTCCACTTCTCCCTGGGCCAGGGTGACCCGTTCCAGGCCGGTGACGGCGTCGAGGCAGAACTCGCGTTCGGCTTCCTTGCCCGGCTTGGTCGCCAGCAGCGATGCGATGGAGGACAGCCGCTCGGCGACGTTGGAGGCTTCATCGGGCGCGACCGTCAGGTCGATCAGCAGGTCGATGAACTCGCGGGCGGAGGCGAATTTGAAGAGGTCCTCGACGCCGCCTTCGACGTGGTTCATCTGCTTCTGGGTTCGAAACAGCGACGGATCCAGGCCGCGGTTGGCCAGCTGTGTGGTCCACTCGTGCTGACGCTCCGCGGTGACCAGGTCCATCGCCTGCGGGTGGCGGCTGGCCGCTTCCTTGAGTGCGGCGATGTAGGCGGCCCGCCGTCGCGGTGTGCCGTTGGCCTCGGTGATCGGCAGCCGCTCCAGGTCCAGGACACCGGGGATCGCGTAGAAGGCGTAGAAGGTGGTCTCGAGTTTGTCCCGGGCCCGGTCCGCGTCGGCCGGGCGGCGCAGATCCGTCCACTCGTAGACGGCTCCGGTGACCAGGATGCGGTCGGGCTGGCCGTCGAGGGTCTGCGGCGCGGCGGCCGGGTGCCAGACCGCGACCGTGTGGGAGGTGTCGCCGCTGTCGACGTAGTCGGTCAGGCTCCGCTTGACGGAGCGACCCATGAAATCGGTGGCCTTGGGTAGTACGAGTGCGTAGAACAAGGACAGCAGCGAGGACTTTCCGCCGCCGTTGCGCAACCACACGATGGAGTCGGCCGGACCGGTTGTCGCGGTGGGCGGCGGTGTGAAGGAGAGGGTGACGTCGGTGAAGCGGGCAGAGCGCTCTCCGATGGAGTGCAGCCGCAGTGCGGCGAGGTGGTACGTCACTTCTCTCCCGATATGGAGTCGTCGCTGGTGTCGTTCGGCTGGGAGTGGGCGGCGGGGTCGGGATGCTGCCCGCGGGCCATGGCGGCGAGGAAGGTGTAGGCGGGTTCGCTGGCCATGTCCTTGATCTGGATACGGAAGCGTTCGGTGAGCATCCACACCCCGTCGGCGCCGTCGGGGCGGGCCATGCCCTGTTCGGTGAGCCAGCCGAGGATGTTGCGGACCCAGTACAGGGTGCACTTGGGCGACAGGCGCCCCGATCCGCGGCCGCGCTCGCCGACAAGGCTGGGGGGCATCTCGTGGTAGACGCGCCAGGCCTGGTCCAAGCCCTCCTCGGGAATGACCTCGCCGGCCGCGTCGGTGGCCTGGAGGCGCTCGCACATCGAGCGCATCCACTGTTCGAACTCGGTGTCGGGTACGCGGCGGATCCGGTCCTCGTCGAGTTCAGCAGGGCTCGGGTAGGCGTAGGCGGCAACTCCCACGAGCAGCAGGCCGGCCAGCAGCCGGTTGTTGCGGGAGCCGGCATTGGGCATGTCGGCGACGCGGAACGCGAACGGGGACTCGGGTTCCACGCCCAGGACCAGTCCGAAGTCGCCGTCGGACAGGGCTCGGCAGCTTAGGCCGTGCAGGACCGCGTCGGTGGCAGTCCGGAAGTCGGGTTCGGCACGGTAGCGGCCGAGCAGCCGACGGTATTCGGCACTTCGTCCGGGCCGTTGCGTGGGCTGCAGCGCGAATCCGATCAGGGTGCCCAGGTCGATGTGGTCGGACTGCGTCAAGGTCATGCGTTCTCCTGGGCAAGGAGTCGGTGGCCGCCGGCCGGTGGTGGGTCCGCGGATTCCAGGGCGTCCGGGTACGGGGCGATGATCAGGTCGTCGCCGGCCCATCCGGTCAGGGACAGTTTCAGTCCGTCGGTGTCGGCCACCGCGCGCGGCCCCAGTATTCGGGCGGCGAGGTCGATTGAGATCGGCTGGCCGGGCTCCAGGTCCTCGGGTGCGTAGCACCACAGTGCGGTCAGCGCCAGGATCTCGGCGGTCTGCTGCCGGTCGGATGCCGTGGTGTCCTGTGTCCCGGTCAGCGCTTGGGCCAGCAGGACGGACAGACGGGCGGGCAGGCCGGTGCGCAGGACGACGCCCTGGGCTGCGGCGATGATCTCGGGGGCGATTGTGGGCGGGTCGGGCTCGCCGACCTCTTCCTCGCCTTCACCGTCGTTGCGTGCGTCGTCGAGCGGGGCCCGGGCGCTCCACAGGTCGTCGATCAGCCGGTACAGCCGGGGAAGCTTGGGCGGCCTTGGCCCGGTGACGTCCGAGAGCCAGCGATCCACGACCTGTAGGGCAGTGGTCGAGTCCTGGCCGAGCAGGGGGACCAGGACCTCCTGGCCCAGGTCGGGCAGATGGCCGGTGGCGGGTGGCCGGAACGCCTGCCGGTTCTGCTCGTCCAGGAAGACCCCGCGGGCGGTGATCACCTGACGGTGCAACGCCTCGTGCCGGCGGGCGCACTCGGAGAGGATGCCGGAGATACGTGCTGCGGCGGCGGTGACCTGCGAGTCCTCCGCCTCCAAGGACTCGCGGACCTTCAGCAGCAGTCGGTGCTCGGACTCCAGCCGTGCGGCGATGTGCTCACGCGCGGCCTCCAGGCGGGCGGGCACGTCGTTGGCCCACTGGTCCAGCACGGCCCTCAGATCCCGCCGGGTGTCCTTGATCAGCCTATTGAGGTCGTCCGCGAGTGAGACGGATAGCAGCCTGGCGCGCACTGCGGCCCGTTCTGCAGCGGCGAATGCGCCTTTGGCGAGCTGGCGTTCAAGCATCACCTCGTTGGCGACCTGCTCGTCCTCGACGTCGAACTCCAGGCCGCCGACGAGGGCGTTGATCGCGTCCCTGGTGGCGTTGAGCACCACTTCGCCCCGGACCGGGTCCTCGCGTTCGACCAGCAGCCGAAACTGCACCTGGCGCTGCCGGTGGATGCCGTCCCGGCGGGTGTAGTCGCTGATCCGATAGGTGAACGGGGCCTCACGCTGGCCGCGGTTCAGGAGTGCGTCAGCGGTGTAGGCGGCTACCCGCTGGTGCTCTTCCGCCGGACGGTCGGGGGCAGCACGGCGCGCGAGGGCCGCAATGGCGTCGGCGACCTCACTGTAGGTCGCCTCGTCCTCGAAGCCCTGCTGGGCGATGACTCTGTCGATGGCGACAAGAGCGAACGTGGCCACGTCGTAGGTGTCGTCCGGCCAGTCCTGTCGTGCTGCACTACCGGCGGCCTCCGCAATCGGCCGTGACCTCATCAGGACTGCCACGCGGGCGGGAAACGTAGGGTCGAATGCGGATAGGTCCGCAGCTCCGATCGGCCCCGAAAGCGGGTTGCCTTTCACCTGGTCAAGGGTCATGCTCATCGTTCGCTTCCTCCCCCGCACCAGCTCGTAATCCGTACCCTAATCGCTGACTAGGACATCGTGCCGACAGATTTCGCATACAGCTCGTAACCGCAAGTAAGCAGCGGCAGCAGAACCGTGACCCGGGCAGGACGAAACCGCGAAGCCCGGCTTCTGAGCCAGCACACCCGGATGCGGGTGATGCAGGGATCCACGAATGGTGTCGCCCGAGGGCGGTCGCAGCGGTCACGTCGTGAGAGCGACTGCGACGGCCTGCGGGGCACGCAGTTTGCGCAGGATGGCCAAGCTGTATACGCGCAACGCGTCCGTCCAGTCATCTCAGCTCGACGGGGCCCGACCGTGGAGCAGGTGCTCGATCTAGGTATGAGCGAAGTGGTCGTCGGAGGTAAGTGCCCCGGCGATCTCACCGACGACGGTGACGGCGAGCTGGTAGTGAAACGGGGCAACAGGACGGGACAGATTGGAAGTGGCCGACAGAATCGGCCGCACGTTCGTCCTCATGAGCGCTCCGCTGGGGCCGCATGGCCAGGAGGCCCGGGTCAACCGACCACGCCTCGACCTCGGCCGTAGCCAAGACGTCCCTGAAGGGGACAGCTGGCGCGTCTGGCATCATCCCGCAGCAGGTCTTCCAAGCGCTCACGCCAGGGCGACCGTAATGGCCCCTGCGGGCGGCCGCAGGGGAGCACGTCGGTGGCTGCCTGACCTGCAGAAGGTCGTGGCAGATCAGAACCACGTGCAGGATTGATGAGCTGATGAGTACGGGAGCAATACGGTCACCTAGTACTCCAGTTCGACTTCGTGATCTAGGTGGGCGAGCTGGCGGTGAGGCGTCGTCGGTAGTGGCAGCGCCTTGCTTGTGCTTGGTGGCGTCTGCGCCAGTTTGACCAGGCCAGCAGCATGGCCACGGATGCGGACGGTCGCTTGAACAGGGCGCCGATCAGGTGGCGGAGCTCCGGGATGGTGAGGTCGATCGGGTCGCTGCTGCGGGCGGGACGGTTCGGTTCTGCGCTTCTGGCCGGTCTCGTGCTGGTGGCGACGGCGGTGAGGAAGGCCAGTGAGAGCATGGCGAGTGTGATGTGGCGGTGCCAGGCGGTCCAGTGGCGGACCTGGTAGTGGTCCAGGCCGACCTGGCCCTTTGCGGCTTGGAAGCACTCTTCTATGCACCACCTGATCCCGGCGACGCGCACGAATGCTGACAGGGCTACTTGCCCCGGTGACCAGCAGAGATAGAAGGCGAGTTCGCCGGTTGCTGGATTGCGGCGGATCAGCAGGCAGCGGTTGGCGTCGGAGCTGATCTGCACCCAGGCCCAGTCGTAGTAGCGCGGGCCCTTCGCCCCGGAGCCGGCGCTCTGTCGGTGCCAGGCATCCGGGGGCAGAGCGGTTGCCGCGGCGTCGGCCCGGACGACGGTGCGGTCCTGGTTGATCCGCACGCGGGTGGTGCAGGCGACCGCCAGGACGTAACCGACCCCCCGTGCCTCCAACGCGGAGCGAAGCTGCGGGTCCTGGCTGTAGACCTCATCGCCGGTCACCCAGGAGGACGGGCATCCCGCGTCCAGGGCCGCTTCGATCATCTGCAGGGCCAGGCGGGGCTTGGTCGCGAACTCGACGTCATCGGGAACCCCGGAGCCCGACCGGCGCTCGGAGTCCTCGCACCAGGTGTGCTCGGGCAGGTAGAGCCGACGGTCGATCAGCGCCCGTCCCCGCTCGGATGCGTAGGCGAGAAACACTCCGACCTGGGCATTCTCGATTCTTCCCGCGGTTCCGGTGTACTGCCGCTGGACGCCCGCCGAGCGATCGCCCTTCTTCAGGAACCCCTGTCAGCGACGGCGCTTTTCCCCTACTTCGGGCGGTTGCTGTCGGCGTAATTCCCCACCCTGACGGCGGTCGGTTCCCCAGGGGGATCCCGGTCGTCGGCAGGGGCCGGTCTACTCCCGGT
>NZ_JBHFAB010000033.1:0-86077 GCF_042510955.1 Streptacidiphilus cavernicola | reverse complement strand
GGCGCCGGGACGCAGGCAGGCGCGGGTGCGGGCGCGGCGGGCGCAGGGGCCCGGGTGCGGGTGGGTGCGGGCGGGCGGGCGGGGACGCAGGCGGGTGCGGGCGGCCGGTCGGGTGCGGGGGCGCAGGCAGGCGCGGGTGCGGGCGGGCGGGCGGGTGCGGGCGTGCGGACGCAAGCGGGCGCAGGCGTGCGGTCGAGGATGCAGGCGGCTGCGGCTGCGGCTGCGGCTGCGGCTGCGGCTTCGGGTGCGCGGTCGGGGACGCAGGCGGGCGCAGGCGTGCGGGCTCGGGCGGGCGCGGGCGTGCGGGCTCAGGCGGGGGTGGGGGCGGGTGCGCGGGCACAGGGCCAGGCGCGGGCCGGCGTGCGAGCGCAGGTGCGGATGCGGACGATGGTTCAGGTTCGGGCGCGGATGCGGCTTTCCGGGGTGCGGGGGTGGCTGCGGGTGCCGAAGCCGATGGGGGCGTTGGGGGCGCTGTCCGGCACGCTGCTCGCGGTGTCGCTGGGCGGGGCGGTGCTGGGGCTGGCCCCGGCGGCCGGGGCCAGGTCCGGTCCCGCCGCGCATCCGGCGGCCGGGGTCGTGGCCGAGGCCGGGGCAGCCAGGACCGCCAAGCCCGGACCCTCCGGGCGGGCCGGGGCCGCCGCCTCCGTCAAGGGACACCCTGCCTCGGACTCCGTCCCGGCCAGGGCGGCTTCGGCGCCGACCGCGAGTGCCGCCGCCGTCGCCGCGGCGACCGCCGCCGCGCGGCCCGCCACCTACCCGGGGCTGGCCAGGTCCACCCCGATCACCCTCGCCCTGCCGTCGATCGGGCTGACCGCGCCGCTGCTGGGGCTGGGGACGGACAGCAAGGGCGTGCCCGAGCTGCCGCCGTTCTCCGAGCCCGGGACGGCCGGCTGGCTGCGGGACTCGGCCACCCCCGGTGCGACCGGCACCGCCGTCCTGGTCGGGCATGTCGACACGCGGACCGGGCCCGCCGTGTTCTGGAACCTCTCGGCGGTCAAACCGGGCGCCGCGGTGCGGGTCACCCGGCTGGACGGAAGCACCGCGCTGTTCACCGTGGACGCGGTGCGGCTGTTCGCCAGGGCGACCTTCCCGGCCGCGCAGATCTACGCGCCGGCCAGGGACGCCCAGCTGCGGATCATCACCTGCGGCGGGGTGTTCGACCGCAAGCGGGCCGAGTACACCGGCAATGTCGTGCTGTTCGCGCACCTCAGCGGGGTCCGGCCGGCCACCGGGTGACGTTTGCCGGCCGCGCTTTCTGCGTACCATGTACGCAACCTCCCGGGGCGGTTCGGTGAGGAGCGCGTGCGAGGAGGCGGCGGCCCGGTGGCAGTGCAGAAGCCCGAGTCCGGTCCGCAGACCGCCGCGCGGACGCCGGTGTGGGCCAGGGCGCGCACCGGCGGGCGCGGGCCGCAGCCCTCGCTGAGCGTCGACTCGATCGTCACCGCGGCGGTGGCGCTGGCCGACGCGGAGGGCGTGGAGGCGGTGTCGATGCGCCGGATCGCCTCCGAGCTGGGCGTGGGCACCATGTCGCTGTACCGCTATGTCGAGACCAAGGACGACCTGCTCGACCTGATGACCGACCAGGTGATGGGCGAGGACACGGCTGACCCCGACGCGGCCGACCCCGGCAGCCGCGCCGACTGGCGCGAGGACCTGCGCGGACTCGCGGTCCGCTACCGCCTGCTGATGCTGCGTCATCCCTGGGTGCTGCCGATCGGGGCGAGCCGTATGCCGCTCGGCCCCAATGTGATGCGCCGCACCGAGCTGCTGTTCGGGGTGCTGGACGGGCTCGGCCTTGAGGCCCAGCAGATCGCCGAACTGACCGGCACCGTGGTCGCGTTCGTCCGCGGGGTGGTGCTCGCCGAGACCGCAGAGGCCGAGCTGATCCGCCGCACCGGGCAGACCGAGGACGACTACCGCCGCTCCGTCGGCCCCTACTTGATGCAGGTGCTGGCGGCGGGGGAGCACCCGCGGATGGCCCGGTTCGTCCGCGAGGGCGACGACCACTCGGACCGGGACCGGGAGTTCCTGCGCGGCCTGGACCTGGTCCTGGACGGCGTCGAGGTGGGCCTGGCCCGGCTGCGCGCCGACTGAGCCCGCTGAGCCTGCTGGGCAGGCGCGGTGGTTGTCGGTGCCGCCCGATACGGTGCTGTGCACGTCGGTTGTACCAGCAGCACTCCGGAAGGGTCCCCCCGCATGTCCTCACCCGCGCCCGTTGACGAGTTCGCCCTGCCCGAGTCCTGGCGGGGGGTGCTCGCCGAGGAGACCGCCAAGCCGTACTTCGCGAAGCTCACCGAGTTCGTGGCGGCCCAGCGCGCCGAGCACCAGGTCTTCCCGCCGGCCGGGGAGGTGTTCTCGGCGCTGGAGTCCACCCCCTACGACAAGGTCGAGGTGCTGCTGCTCGGCCAGGACCCCTACCACGACGACAACCAGGCGCACGGGATGTGCTTCTCGGTGAAGCGCGGGGTTCGGGTCCCGCCGTCGCTGCGCAACGTCTACAAGGAGTTGGACGCCGACCTGGGCATCCCCGCCCCGGCCCACGGCAATCTGCAGGCCTGGGCCGACCAGGGCGTGCTGCTGCTCAACGCGGTGCTGACGGTGCGCGCGCACGAGGCCAACTCGCACAAGGGCAAGGGCTGGGAGCAGTTCACCGACGCGGTGATCCGCGCCGTCAACGACCGGGAGAAGCCCGCGGTGTTCGTGCTCTGGGGCAACTACGCCAAGAAGAAGCTGCCGCTGATCGACACCACCCGGCACATCGTGGTGCAGGGGGCGCACCCCTCGCCGCTGTCGGCCAAACTCTTCCTCGGCAGCAGGCCGTTCTCACAGATCGACAAGGCGCTCGCGGACCTGGGCCTGCCCGCCGTCGACTGGACCCTCCCGGCCTGACCCCCGCGAGAGGGGGAGTCGGCGACGGTCAGCCCACCACGACCGGTTCGACGGCCGCGGCGGCGTTCTTCCTGGCCAGCCGCCGCTGCCGCTGGACCACCCGGGCGATCACCGCGCTGATCGCGGTGGCGGCCACGCAGGACACCGCGAAGCTCAGCCAGGTGGTGTTGAAGGTGTGCTCGTTGAGGAAGCCGAGGCCGACGATGTAGGTCGCCCAGACCGACGCCGACACCGCCGACCAGCGCAGGAAGCGCCGCGGCGGGGTGCTGGTGGTGCCGACCGCGAGGTCGAGCACGGTGCGTCCACCGGGCACGAACCTGGCCGTGACGATGGTGCGGGCGCGCTTGGTCTCCAGCGCCTCCAGCACGGACGCCGCCGCGCTGGCCGCGCCCGGCTTGCGCTCCAGCCGGCGCTGCGCCCAGTTCGCGCCGCGCCGGGCGAACTTCAGCAGCAGCAGGTCGCCGGAGAACGAGGCGATGGCCACGCCGACCCCGAGCAGGAGCGGCGAGGTGTGCGTCTCGGAGGCGTGCAGGGTGGCCGCGATCACCAGCGTCCCGCTCGGAACCAGCGGGATGAAGGCGTCGGACATCACGGCGAGCAGGGCGGCGACGAAGAACCACGAGGATGCCAACAGAGCCAATGCCGCGCTCACGCGTACTCCTCATGGTTTTGTCGACTAGGACGGGAAGGGACAGCTGTCTGCCTGTCGGGAGACAACGCTAGCCGGTGCCATGATCACACCCGAAACCGGGCCATGGTGACCCATGTAACACGACTCTTACCAGGGTCCGGCACGATCCTCGCCCCGCTCACCCCTCGTGCTTCCCCGTTCACCGGTTGTCCCATGCCAGGACACCCCGCCGTCGCCTTGGGTACCTATGTTCGGCTGGGTGACGACTCTCTCCGGACCGGTGTCCAGGCTTCGCATCCAGGCGGCGGTGGCACTGCTGCTCGTCGCGGCGCTGCTGGCAGCCGCGCTCGCCTCCTTCGCCGCCGCGCGGAGCGACCTGGACCAGCTGGCGAACGTCTCCGAACCCCGCGCTGCCGCTGCCGCCGACCTGCACCGGGCGCTTGCGGACCTCGACGCCCAGCACGCGAACTCCCTGGTCGTCGGCTACGCCTCGGTGACGCCCGCGGACGGCTCCGAGCCGGTCCTGGTCGACGACGGGGTGCTGGCGGCGCTGACCGCGCAGGCGGACCGGCGCGACGTGGCCAGGGACCTGACCCAGCTGGCGGGCTCGGCCGGTGCGGCGGGCGGCTCGCCCGGCGGATCCGCGGCGGCGGGGGCCGCGGTGCAGGCGCTGATCGACGGGCTCGGCACCTACGACTCCTTCTCCGGCACCGAGGAGTTCTCGACGGCCAGTCAGGACGACCCGGTCGTCGGCAGGCCGCCCGCGCTCGCACTCGACTACTACGGCCAGGCCGAGGGCCTGTTCCAGCAGTCGCTGCTGCCGCAGGCGCAGGCCCTGCTCGGCGACGCGGACGGCAAGGTGGCCGCCGACCGCGCCGCCGCGGCCGGGGACGGACGGCGCGGCGCGCTGCTGCTCGGCGTGCTGGGCCTGCTGGCCCTGGCCCTGCTGCTCTGGTGGCAGGTCGACCTGTTCCGTCGGCACCGGCGGATTCTCAACCCGGCGCTGCTGGCGGCCACCGCCGCGGTGCTGGCGGTGGCCCTGGTCGGCGGGCTGGCCCTGCTGAGCGCCGCCTCGCACGTGGACGACGCCGTGCACCAGGGCTACACCCCGTTCTCCACCGTCGCCCAGGCGCAGGTGGTCGCGGCGGACGCGGAGGCGGCGCAGAGCCGTTGGCTGGTGGACGACGCCTACCGTCCTTCGCTGCAGGCCACGTTCAGCGGTCTGACTGCCGAGCTGCGGCAGTTGACCACCGGTGCGGCCGGTTCGCCGGGGGTGGCGCGGACCCAGCGGGAGTACCTGGCCTCCGACGGCAGGCTCCGCGAACTGGCCGGGGCAGGGCAGTTGGACCAGGCGTCGGTGCAGCTCACCGGAGTGACCCGGGGTCAGGTCGCGTTCTCCTACTACGACTTGGGCCAGCAGTTGGACCAGCTGTCGGCGTCCTCGTCGGCGCGGTTCGACGCGGGCGTCGCCGCGGCCGGGGACGACCTCACCGGCTGGACCGTGATCCCCTGGGCCCTGCTGGGCGCCGCGCTGCTGCTGGTCCTGGCGGGCGTACGGCCGAGGCTGGCCGAGTTCGCCTGACGGGCCGACACGTGGCCAGCCTTCCAGGATCGCATAGAACCGGCCCATCGTTCAGAGCGTCACCCATTGTTCGTCTTTTTGTCATGTCAGTGATATCTACGCGCGTTTCACTCTCTCTCGACAGAGCACGTCAGAGGGCGGGTGCGTACAGATGGCGCAGTACCAACGAGCGGGACGGGTCCGGCGGATCAGGGAGAGCCCGACGGGCTGGCTCTACACGGCCCCGGCCCTGCTGATCTTCTCGGTCTTCATCATCGGCCCGACGGCCTACACCTTCTACATCAGCACCTTCCACTGGAACGTGCTCAACACGGCGATGTC
This sequence comes from Streptacidiphilus cavernicola, assembly GCF_042510955.1. Taxonomy (NCBI): domain Bacteria; kingdom Bacillati; phylum Actinomycetota; class Actinomycetes; order Kitasatosporales; family Streptomycetaceae; genus Streptacidiphilus; species Streptacidiphilus cavernicola. The sequence continues at coordinate 80,654 of NZ_JBHFAB010000033.1, read as the reverse complement.
CAAGTACACCGGATTCGCCAACTACCGCACCCTGTTCGGCTCCACGACGCCGAGCTTCCTCTCCAGCGCCTGGCGGTCGCTCTACTTCAGCGGCTCGATGGTGGTCGGCGGGACCGCGATCTCACTGGCCCTGGCCCTGCTGCTGCAACGCGGCAGCAGGCTGCTGCGGGCGGCCAGGGTGGCGGTCTTCGTCCCGCACGCGACCCCGGTGGTGGCCACCTCGCTGGTCTGGGTCTGGATCTTCAACCCCCAGTTCGGGCTGATCGACACCGTGCTGAGGGCCTGTCACCTGCCGGTCTCGCAGTGGCTGTTCTCCTCCGCCTGGGCCATGCCCTCGGTGATCGTCTACAGCCTGTGGCACGAGGTCGGCTTCACCGTGGTGCTGTTCCTCGGCGGGCTGGCCGTGGTGAACCCGGAACTGGGCGAGGCGGCGCAGATGGACGGCGCCAACGCCTGGCAGGAGTTCTGGCACGTCACCTGGCCGCAACTGCGGCCGATCACCCTGTTCGTGGTCGTCGTCACCAGCATCAGCTCACTCCAGGCGTTCACCCAGTTCTTCGAGATGAGCAAGGGCGGTCCGGCCTACGCCACCACCACCCTCAGCTACCTCGTCTACCAGGAGGCGTTCGTCCTCTTCGACACCGGGTACGGGGCGGCGCTCGCCGTGGTCCTGTTCGCGGTCACCGCCGCCTTCACCCTGCTCCAGCGCCGGACCGGCGACCGGATCGCCCGCTCGGCCTGAAACTCCCCTCCCCGCACCGCCGCTTCGCACCACCCTCCCCGCAACTCCCCTCACCAGCAAAGGGAACCCCTCATGTCCCGAACCCGCAGCAGCATCGCCCTGCTCGCCGCCGCCACCGCGGTGGCGGCCCTGGCCGGCTGTTCCTCCTCGTCCCCGTCCTCCACGGCCAAGGGCGGTGACGCCGCGTCCGGCGGCAAGACCACGATCAGCTTTATGCAGGCCATGAGCAGCGGCACGCAGAAGAGCACCCTGGTCGCGCTGACCACGGCCTTCGAGAAGGCCAACCCGGGCATCACGGTCGACCTGCAGTTCCAGCCCGACTACGGCACCCTGCAGGCCAAGGAGACGGCCGCGATCGCCGCCCACAACGCGCCCACCCTGGGCCAGGCCTACGAGAGCTGGGCCGCCACCTACGCGAACAGCCAGGTCATCCTGCCGGTCAGCCAGTACGCGGGCAGCGACAGCCCGGCCGGTCTGAGCGACTTCTACACCGGGGTGCAGAACGACCTCCGGCTGCCCGACGGCAAGCTGTGGATGTGGCCGTTCAACAAGAGCGTCCAGGTCATGTTCTACAACCAGGACATGCTGAAGGCGAAGAACCTGACCGCGCCGGCCACCTGGGCCGACTTCGCCACCGCGGCCAAGGCGGTCTCCGGCGGCGGCGTCACCGCGATCTCGATCGACCCCGGCAGCAGCGCGGCCCCCGGCGGCGGCGACACCATGTTCGAGGCGCTGGCCGCCGCGAACGGCACCCCGGACTTCGCCAAGGACGGCACCCCGCAGTTCAACAGCCCGGCCGCGGTGCAGGCGCTGACCTACCTGGCGGACCTGAAGAAGGCCGGGGCGCTCGCGGTCGGCAGCAACTACCCCGGCGAGACCGCGCTCGGCGCCAAGAAGGGCGCCTTCGACCTCAGCAGCGTGGCCGGCTACTACTACGAGAACCAGGCGGTGGGCGGCAAGTTCACGCTGGGGACCGAGGTGCTGCCGACCGGCTCGGCCGGTCCCTCCAACATCATGACCGGCACCAACCTGGTGATGTTCGCCAGCGCCTCCTCCGCGCAGCAGGCGGCCGGGTGGAAGTACATGCAGTTCCTGGCCTCCGCGTCGAGCCAGGCGCAGTGGGCCTCCACCACCGGCTACCTGCCGGTCACCGCCAAGGCGCTGCCGCTGATGGGCGACTTCCTGGCGAAGAACCCCTATCTGAACACGGCCGTGTCCGCGCTCGCCTACGCCGTGCCGACCCCGCCGTTCGCCTGGGTCTCCAAGGCGCAGGGCGAGGAGGTGGTGGCGCTGCAGCAGGTGCTGGAGAAGGGCATGGACCCGAAGGCCGCGCTGGACGCCGCGCAGACCGCCGCGCTCGCCGACCAGAAGGCCGCGCAGTGACGTCGGCGCTCCAGGCCGGGGCACGGCGCCGGGAACTCCTCCGGCGCCGTGCCCCGGCACGTCCCGCGCGCGGCCGGGCCGCCACCGCGCGGACCGTGCTGGCGCGCACCGCCGCGGTGCTGATCGGTCTCCTCTTCCTGCTGCCGTTCTACTACGTCCTGGTGACCTCGCTGAACTCGGCCAGTACCTCGGCCTCGCTGTCCGATGTGCTGCTGCCGCACTGGCGCTGGGGGAACTACGCGCGGGCCTGGGCGGCGGCGCCGTGGCCCCGGCTGTTCCTGAACACCGTGCTGATCGCCTCGGGGACGGTGCTGCTGGCCCTGGCCACCTCGCTGCTGGCCGGGTTCGCCTTCGGGGTGATGCGGTTCCGCGGCCGGAACCTGCTGTTCGGGGTGGTGCTGATGGTGCTGATGGTGCCGGGGACGGTGCTGATCATCCCGGACTACATCATCGCCAACGACATCCACTGGCTGGACACCTACTGGATCCAGATCGTGCCGTGGGGCGCCAGCGTGTTCGGGATCTTCCTGGTCCGCCAGTTCTTCCTGGGCCTGCCGCAGGAGCTGTTCGACGCGGCGGAGCTGGACGGCGCCGGACGGCTGCGGATGCTGTGGTCGATCGGGGTGCCGATGGTCCGCCCGGCGCTGCTGATCATCGCCCTGAACGTGTTCCTGGCCAGCTGGAACTCCTTCCTGTGGCCGTTCATCATGACCACCAGCCCCTCGGTCCAGCCGGTCGAGGTCGGCCTGGCCGCCTTCGCCGGCACCGAGGGCACCGACTACACCGGGCTGTCCGCCGCGGTGGTCTTCACCACCGTGCCGGTGCTGGCCTTCTTCCTGGCCCTGCAGCGCCACTTCATCACCGGCGCGATGTCCACCGCCGGAGGCGTCCGTGGCTGATCCGAACCCGGGCCGGACGGGCTACCAGGCCCCGGTCCAGGCCCTGGCCCCGGTGCTGGTCACCGACTTCGACGGGACGCTCTACCGCGGCGACGACCCGATCCGCCGCTACGCCCGCAACGCCGCCGAGCGCCTCGGCGGCGCGGCCGGGCGGGTGCTGCTGGACGGCACCGACTTCTACCTCGCCCAGGGCGCCCCCGGCTCCGCCGTCCCCGAAGCGGTGGACGGCTGGGAGGCGGTCGCCCTGCTCGGCCTGGCCCACGGCCTCGGCCAGGACGACCTGAACGCCGCCTTCCTGGCCACCCGGGACTGGATGGCCACCGGGGACTGCGTCCTGGAGGTCCCGGCCGGCTACGCCCGGCTGCTGGCCGGGCTGCGCGCGGACGGGGTGCGGGTGGTGCTCGCCACCAACAGCCCGGCCGCGGGCCTCGACCCGCTGCTGCGCAGGCTCGGCGTGCTGCCGCTGCTGGACCAGGTGGTGGCCGGGACCGGGAAGCCGGCCGGTCTCGACCGGCTGCTGCGCCGGGAACTGGCCGGCGCGGGCTCCGCGGCCCGGGTGCTGGTGGTCGGCGACCACTGGCGCAACGACGTCGAACCGGGCCTGCGCCTCGGCACCGCCACTGCCTGCATCGACCGCTTCGGCCGCGCCGACGGCCCGGCCGACGCGGTCGCCCCGAGCGTCGAGGGGCTGCTCGATCCGCTGCGCACCTGGGCGGCCGGCGCCCTCGCCACCGCCCCCTCACCCAAGGAGTTCTGACGTATGGTCACCATCGAGTTCTGGGGCGGCCTCGGCGTCATCGGCGGCAGCAAGGTGATGGTCGAGGACGGCGGCCACCGGGTGCTGCTCGACATCGGCCTGGACATCCCCAGCGGTCGCGACCCGTTCCGGCTCCCGGTCCGCACCCGCCCCGGGCGCGAGCTGGCCGACCGGCTGCGGCTCGGGGTCGCCCCGAGGATCCCCGGCCTGTTCGGCCCGGCCGGGCTCGACCCGGGCTCGCCGCTGGCCGAGCCGGTCGGCCCGGCCGGGTCCACCGCGGTCTTCGTCAGCCACCCGCACATCGACCACGTCGGCCTGGCAGGCTTCGTCCGCGACGACGTCGCCGTGCACGCGCACACCGACGCGGTGGACCTGCTGACCGCGCTCAGCGCCACCGGGCAGGGCCTGGCCAACGGCGACCCGGCCTGGCGCCGGCTGGCCGACCGGCAGCGGGTCGCGGTCGGCCCGATGGAGGTGGAGTGCGTCGCGGTCGACCACGACGTGCCCGGCGCGTCCGGCTACCTGGTCCACACCGCGGCTGGGACGCTGGCCTTCACCGGCGACATCCGCTTCCACGGCCGCCACCCCGAGCGCTCCTGGGCGCTCACCGAGCGGGGTGCGAACTGCGACGTCCTGGTCACCGAGGGCACCACGCTCGGCTGGGACACGCGCGGGCCGCTGCGGGACGAGACCGACGTCGAACGGGACTTCGCTGCCGCGCTGGAGCAGGCCGCCGGGCTGGTGCTGCTGTCGCTCTACCCGCGCGACCTGGAGCGGGTCGCCGCCTTCCTCGGGCTGGCCGCGGCGGCCGGCCGGGAGATCGTCTGGACCGGTCCGGTGGCCGCGTTCCTGCGGCTGGCCGGGGTGCCGAAGCTGGCCGGGATCGCGGACGTGCTGGCGGCGGAGGACGTCCCGCTGTCCGACGTCCGGGCCGCGCCGTCCGCGTACGTGGTCGCCCCCGACCCGGACGACCTGCCCTCGCTGCTGGACCTGCCGGTGGGGGAGGGCTTCCCGGCGGGCGTGATGGTGCACGCCAACGGGGAGCCGCTGGGCCCGTTCGAGCCGCGTTGGGAGCCGTTCACCGACTGGCTGGCGGCGCTGGGCGTGGAACTGCGGCAGATCGGCTGCTCAGGACACGCCGACCAGGACCAGCTGCACCACATGCTGGAACGGATGCGCCCCCGGGTGGTCTTCCCGATCCACACCACGGCGCCGGCCCGGCTGCATCCCCCGCTGGGGATGGCCAGGACGGTGGCCGAGTACGGCCTCGGGTACGACTTCCGGGGGCGCGTGGCGCGGGGCCGCTGAGCCGGCAGGGCGGGTGCCTGCGGGCTGGCTGAGCCGGGTGCGCGGGGTGCCTGCGGCTAGCGGTGGGCGGTCGCCCGGTGGTGGCGCTTGGCGGGGGCCTTCGCCGGGGCCTTGTGGTGCGCCTTGGCGTGCGCCTTGGCCTTGGCAGCGGCCTTGGCCTTGGCCTTGGCAGCGGCCTTGGCCTTCGCCTGGGCGGCAGCCTTGGCGTCGGCGGCGGCCTTGGCCTGGGCGGTGGAGTGCTGCAGCAGGAAGTCGACCACCGGGACGGTCCCGCTCACCCCGTCGCCGCCCATGAACGGCGACGTCCGGTACTCGCCGCCGACCACCACGCTGGGCATCTCGTGCACGTCGTAGCGCTCGCGCAGGGCCGGGGCGTCCTGGGTCTCCTTCAGCACCACGGGCGAGTTCCAGGCCGCCGCCAGCTGCACCGGGTCGACCCCCTCGCCCTCGGCCCAGGCGGACAGGCTGTCGAGCGTGGTCAGGTCCTGGTGCTCGTCCCGGACGGCGTGGAAGACGTCCTGCTCCAGGCTGTCCTCCAGGCCGAGCCGGTCGAGGGTGTAGTAGACGTGCGCGTAGGCCATCTCCTCGGGCTGGTCCGCCCAGGCGGCCGGGATGTGACGGATCGTCACCGGCGGGTTCTGCCGTGCGGCCCAGTCCCGGAGCGGCTGGGCGAGCTGGTAGGAGTGCGGGCAGTCGTACCAGAACACCTCGACCACCTCGCGCGGCGAGGCGGCCACCGGGTGGGCGATGGCCACGTACTGGACCCCCGCCTTCGGCGTCGCGGCGGCGGATCCGGGCGTGGCCTGCAGGCCGATCAGCGCGGCGCTGAGGCCGAGCGCGGCGAACGCGCGGACCAGGGGCGTCCTGCGTGCGCGGGCCGCAGGGTTGTCGGTCGTCGTCATGTCGGAACCATGGCAAAACCGACCCCCGGGAGCGGTCGGACACGGCGGGGGAGCGGCCTGATTCGCCCGTAAGGAGTCGGCAGACGGCGGTAGCGGCGTCTTTCCCGGCCGCCGACGGGAAACGGGCGACGGGAAGACGGAAAAGGGGCCCGCCCCGGCGGCTGCGCGCGGGTGCGGGCCCCTGGGGGCCGGTGGTGGGATCAGCCGGTGGACGAGGCCGGGGCCTGCGGCGGCACGTGGATCGCGGTGCTGAACCAGTCGAAGTACATGCCGGCCGAGACCAGCAGGCCGATCAGGCCGAGCACGATGGCGACCCAGGCCACGGCCTTGATCCAGTTCGGGGTGAGCCGCACGGCCAGGAACCGGCCGGCGAACAGCACCGCGATGCCGACCAGTACGGCGACCACGGCGAAGACGCCGTTGTGCTCCGCCATCTGGTGCCACGGGCCGGTGTAGCCCTCGGAGAGCTGCGTCGCGGTGGACTTGCCGGTCGCGTTCAGGCTCGCGTTGAACTGGGTCTGGGTGAGGATGATGGTGCTGAACCAGGTCCCGGAGATCGAGACCAGGCCGAGCGCGGCGGCGGAGACGGCCGCGGCGCCGCTGAGGATCCCCTTCGAGTAGCCGCCGGAGGTGATGTCCTCCAGTTCGTCGTCGGTGAGGTCCTCGGGGTCCTTCTCCTCGGGGCTGAGCACGTCGTTGGGACGCGGCGACCAGACCTTGGCGACGGGCTCGGCGGCCTCGTCCTCGTCGGTCTCGGTGACGATCTCGGTCACGGTCACGTCCGCGGGGTCTGCGTCCTTGCTCAGAACCTTGGTGTCCGACGACTCGGCCGTGGCTGTGTCGTCGTCCTGGGGCTCGGACGGCTGCGGGAGGTCTGTGGAACTGGAGGTGGGCATGGGCGCACCCTAGTGGTGGTTTGTGAAAACCGGATGAACCTTCCGAGGATTGGTTTGGCGGATCCAGCCGCTGGTCGCGGGCTTGCCCGCAGGTCGACCGCGGTGTGCCGGTGTGCACTCCTGTTCAGCTCCGCCAGCTATTCGCGTCAGGTGTTGTACGGAACCGACCCCTGCAACGGGCGGGACGCCTCGTAGGGTCGAAGAGTGGGCTGGAGCGCTCTCCCAGGAGCGTCCCGATCCGAACGGACTTGGAGTTCCCAGAGATGGTGGTTCTGCGATGAGCGATCTGCGTGAGGCTGCTGCGACCGCGGCGTCGGCCGCGGCCCCCGCGGCCGGTGCCGGCGACAGCCGTGGGCGGGTGGCCGAGCTGCACGCCATCCAGGCGCAGGCCCAGGCGGGTCCCAGCGAGCGGGCCACCGAGGCGCAGCGCGCCAAGGGCAAGCTCACCGCCCGCGAGCGGATCGCGCTGCTGCTGGACGACGGCTCCTTCAACGAGGTCGAGCCGCTGCGCCGGCACCGGGCCACCGGCTTCGGCCTGGAGAACAACAAGCCCTACTCGGACGGGGTGATCACCGGCTGGGGCACCGTCCACGGCCGGGTGGTCTTCCTCTACGCGCACGACTTCCGGATCTTCGGCGGGGCGCTGGGCGAGGCCCACGCGCAGAAGATCCACAAGATCATGGACATGGCCATCCAGGCCGGCGCCCCGCTGGTGTCGCTGAACGACGGCGCCGGCGCCCGGATCCAGGAGGGCGTCACCGCCCTGGCCGGCTACGGCGGCATCTTCCAGCGCAACACCCGGGCGTCCGGTGTCATCCCGCAGATCAGCGTGATGCTCGGCCCGTGCGCGGGCGGCGCGGCCTACAGCCCGGCGCTGACCGACTTCATCTTCATGGTCCGCGAGACCTCGCAGATGTTCATCACCGGGCCGGACGTGGTCCAGGCGGTCACCGGCGAGAAGATCAGCCAGAACGGGCTGGGCGGCGCCGACGTCCACTCCGAGGTCTCCGGCGTCTCGCACTTCGCCTACGACGACGAGCGAACCTGCCTGGAGGAGGTCCGCTTCCTGCTGTCGCTGCTGCCGCAGAACAACCGGGAGACCCCGCCGGTCGAGCCGACCGAGGACCCGGCGGACCGGCGCTGCGAGGCGCTGCTGGACCTGGTCCCGGCCGACGGCAACCGCCCGTACGACATGCGCAAGGTGATCGAGGTGCTGGCCGACGACGGCCAGTACATGGAGATCCACGAGCGCTGGGCGACCAACATCATCGTGGCGCTGACCCGGATGGACGGGCAGGTCGTGGGCATCGTGGCGAACCAGCCGCAGTCCCTGGCCGGGGTCCTGGACATCCACGCCTCGGAGAAGGCCGCGCGCTTCGTCCAGATGTGCGACGCCTTCAACATCCCGCTGGTCACCCTGCTGGACGTGCCCGGCTTCCTGCCCGGCGTGGACCAGGAGCACGGCGGCATCATCCGGCACGGCGCCAAGCTGCTGTACGCGTACTGCAACGCCACCGTGCCGCGGATCTCGCTGGTGCTGCGCAAGGCGTACGGCGGCGCGTACATCGTGATGGACTCGCGCAGCGTCGGGGCCGACCTGGCCTACGCCTGGCCCACCAACGAGATCGCGGTGATGGGCGCCGAGGGCGCGGCGAACGTCATCTTCCGCCGCCAGATCGCCGCGGCCGAGGACCCGGAGGCGATGCGCGCCCAGATGGTCAAGCAGTACAAGGACGAGCTGATGCACCCCTACTACGCCGCCGAACGCGGCTTGGTGGACGACGTCATCGACCCCGCCGAGACCCGGCACGTCCTCATCCGCGCCCTGCACATGCTGCGCAGCAAGCACGCCGACCTGCCGCAGCGCAAGCACGGCAACCCGCCCCAGTAACCGGAGGCACCTTCCATGGCCACAGTCGTCGAACCCGTCACCGCGCCCGCCGCCGATCCGCTGGTGCGCGTCGTCAAGGGCGCGCTCGCGGACGAGGAGCTCGCCGCGCTCACCGCGGTGCTGCTGGCCCGCGCCGCGGCCCACCCCGGTGGATCGGCCAAGAGCCGGGACGCCAAGGCCCAGGCCCGCTGGCAGCGGCCGGAGCGCCGTCCCGACTACCGCTCCCCGGTGAGCTGGCACAGCTGAGCCGCGAGCGCCGGGCGCTGGGCGTCGAGCGCTGAGCAGCCGAGCACACGTGACTGCGGGCGGGTTCCCTTCGGAACCCGCCCGCAGTCACGTCATTGACGCAGGGTCAGCACGCGCCGTTGTCGGTCCAGACGCCGGCCGGGCCGCCCGGGGTGTCGCCCAGGGTCCACCACTTGGCGGTCCACAGGTGGCCGTTGTAGGTGGCCGTCATGCCGCCGGTGTAGGTGGCGGTGGAGCTCCAGGCCGAGACGCCGGTGCAGTTGCCGCCGCCACCGCCGGGCGGGGTGGTGGTCGGCGGGGCGCTGGTCGGCGGGGTCGAGGTCGGCGGGTTGCTGGGCGGGGTCGCCCCGGCGAACTTCACGCTGTACTTGGTGAAGTCCCAGGCGTTCTGCGGCACGCTGCTGCAGACGCCGGAGGTCTGGCCGTTGTTGTCGGCCGGCGTGCACTGCCGGTCGCGGTTCACCGACCAGTTGGTGTAACGGGCCAGGCCGTGGCTGGTGGCGAAGTCCAGCACCGACTGGAAGTCGGCCTGGTAGAAGTACTCGCCGCTGTCGCTGCGGCCGTTCATCATCGAGATGCCCTCATGGGCGTACGCGGTCGCCGAGCTCCAGCCGAAGGTGCTCATCAGCAGGGAGTTGAACGACTGCAGCGCCGAGATCTGCGACGCGGCGCCGTTGAAGCCGCCGTCGAACGGCATGATCGAGAAGTTGTTCGGCGTGAAGCCGTCCGTCTTCGCCTGCTGCAGCATCTGGGTGCCGAACCAGCCGGTGCCGGCCGCGGTGCCCGGCGTGGTCACCGAGACGTACAGGCCCGCGTTGTTCTGCTGCAGGATCTGCGCGGCGCCGATCTCGTTGGCGACCGCCTGGGTGTTCTCGTACTCCGGCTCCTCCAGGTCGAAGTCGATGGCGTGGAGCCCGTACTTGGTGATGACCTGCTGGTACGCGGCGGCGGTCGCGGCCGGGGTGCCGCAGGTCTGGCCGAGCTTGGTGCCGCCGTAGCCGCCGATGGAGATGGAGACGTCACCGCCGGCCGCGCGGATCGAGTTGATGGTCCCGGCCACCGCGGTGTCCGAGGAGACCGGGGCGGTGCCGCCCCAGGTCGGCGTACAGCCGCCGCCGTTGGGGGCGAGCACGAAGGCGAGCTGGAACGCCTTGAGGCCGGTCGCGTTCATCACGTCGACCGGGTTCGGCGGGTTGTTGTCCAGCGGCATCAGGTAGGGCGCGGCGGCGTACCAGTTGCTGCTGAGCGCCGCGGCGGGGGTGACGGCGGCGTCGGCCTGGGAACCGCCGATGGCTATCAGCGCGGTCGCCGCGAGGGCGGCTGCGCCGAGCGCGGCGAACGCGCGTGTGGGGGTTGCACGGAACACCGGTGCTCCTCGAGGGGGTGAGGAAGAAGATCTGTACCGGTGCACACCATGGGGGAGATGACGGTAGTGCGTCAATAGGATGGACTAGACCTAGGACTAGACCAATTTTCCTTGATGCCTCCCTTGGACTCCCTTAACCCGCCAGCACCATCACCACCGTGGAACCGCGCCGGAACTCGCCGGAACCGAGCTCCGCGAAGATCCCGGACAGTGCCTTGGCCTCGTAGCAGGGATCGAGTGCGATGCCGTGCTCTGCCTCGAACTCGGCTGCGAATGCCAGTAGTTCGGGGGTGGTCCGGCCGTAGCCGCCGAAGCAGTGGCGGTCCTCGATCCGCCAGTTGCCGGTGCTCCGGCCGAAGGCCTCGCGTTGCAGCGCGGCGGTCTCGTCCGCCAGCGGCGCGTGCGTCAGCGCCGCGAAACCAATCGCGCGCTGATTCGGCGCCAGGCCCGCGGCCAGCCCGGCCAGGGTGCCGCCAGTGCCGACCGAGACGCAGACGGTGTCGGCCCCCGACCCGGCCAGCTCCCGCCCCAGCGGCAGGCAGCCGCGCACCCCGGCGGCGTTGCTGCCGCCCTCGGGCACGACGAACGCCGGGCCGTGCCGCCGCCGCAGCTCGGCCAGCACCTCGGCGGACATCCGACGGCGCCAGGTGCCGCGGTCGATGAAGTCGAACTCCATGCCCCAGTCGGCAGCCTGGGCCAGCGAGGCGTTGAGGGGGCGGGTGCGCAGCTCGTCGCCCCGTACCACGCCGACTGTGCGCAGACCGGCCGCCCGGCCCGCGGCGGCGGTGGCGCGGAGGTGGTGCGAGTACGCGCCGCCGAAGGTGAGCAGGGCGGTGTGGCCCGCCGCGCGGGCCTCGGCGAGGTTGGGCAGCAGCTTGCGCCACTTGTTGCCGGGGACGGTCGGGTGCAGCAGGTCGTCCCGTTTCAGCAGCAGTCGGACGCCGCCTTCGGTGAGCCGATGGTCCGTCAACTCCTGGAGCGGGCTCGTCTGCTGGCTGTCCATCAGCCGGTGAGGCCGTAGGCCTGCGCGATCAACTGGTAGGAGCGGTGCCGGGCCTCGTGCCCGTGGATGTTGCTGGTGATCATCAGCTCGTCGGCGCCGGTCCGCTTGCGCAGCTCCAGCAGCCCGTCCCTGACCTGCTCCGGCTCGCCCAGCACGACGTTGGACAGCCAGGTGTCCAGGAACTCCTGCTCGACCGGGCTGTACGGGTAGGCCTCGGCCTCCTCCGGCGTCGGCACCAGCCCCGGCAGCCCGCGCCGCAGCCGCAGCATCGCCAGCGCGCCGGAACCGGCCAGCCGCCGCGCCTGCACGGCGGTGTCGGCCGCCACCGCGCCCACGCCGATCAGCGTGTACGGCTCCGCCAGCACCTCGGACGGCCGGAACGAGTCACGGTAGAGGTCCAGCGCGGGGACGGTGTTCCCGGCGCTGAAGTGGTGCGCGAAGGCGAACGGCAGCCCCAGCCGCCCGGCCAGCTGCGCGCTGAAGCCGGACGAGCCCAGCAGCCAGATCGGCGGACGACCGCTGCCCGGCGCGCTCGCCTCACCGGGCACGGCGCGCAGCCGCTGGTACGGGTGCCCGGCAGGGAAGTCGGCGTCCAGGAACCGGGTCAGCTCGCTGAGCTGCTGCGGGAACTCCTCGGCGGTCTCGTCCAGCACCCCGCGGCGCAGCGCGCGGGCGGTCGCCGGGTCGGTGCCGGGGGCTCGGCCGAGGCCGAGGTCGATCCGGCCCGGGTGCAGTGCGTGCAGGGTGCCGAACTGCTCGGCGATCACCAGCGGGGCGTGGTTCGGCAGCATCACGCCGCCGGAGCCGAGCCGGATCGTGCGGGTCGCGGCGGCGAGGTGGGCCAGCAGCACGGCGGGGGCGGAACTGGCGACGCCGGGCATGCCGTGGTGCTCGGCGACCCAGAACCGGTGGTAGCCCCACTCCTCGGCCTTGGCAGCGAGGGCGGTGGTGGCGGCCAGCGCCTGGGTCGGGGTGTAGCCGTTGCCGACGGTGGCCAGGTCCAGGATCGACAGCGGCGTCTCGGCCGTCCCCCGGGCCAGGCCGGGCACCTGCGCGGCAAGGCCGGGGACGGGCGCGGCCTCCGCCGCGGGCGTCGTGACCGACGAGGCGGCGGCGGGCCCCGACGCGGAGGCGGACGAGGTCGGGTGCTCGGACTCGGACTGGCTCACGACGGTGCTCCAACAGTGTGCGACGACGGCTTGCGCAGGCAGTGCGGCGATGCGGCGGGCGGGCGGTGGACTGTACGACGGGGGGCGGGCAGCTACTGCGGGTGGTGCGGCGGCCCGACCGGGACCCGTTTGGGCGGGACCCTCGTTCGGGATCCCTGTTCGGGCGGGACCCCGCTTGAGGCAACCCCGCCTCCGGCGAGTCTGTTCCCGTGCCCGGACGAGGTTCACCCCCACGCCGCACGGGGGAGGCATGTGCCATGGACCGACGACCAGGACCACCCGCCAGCACCCTCGCCGAGGATCTGCTGCTGCTCTGCGCGTCGCCCGACGCCCCGCGGCTGCGCCTCCCCGGCCACTTCCGCTTCGTCGTGTCCGGCGGCGTCCTCGCCGAACTGCTGGAGGCCGGAGCTGCCACCCTCCACGGCAACCGGCTGGTCCTGGTCAGCCCCGACGCGGCCCCCGCCACCCTCTCCCACGCCGCCGCTGCCTTCTCCCGATCCGCCGCCCCACCGCGCGGAGCGCGTCTGCGCCGGTGCCTCACCCTGCTCGGCAGACAGGTCGCCACGCCGTACCTGGAGTCCCTCGTCCGGCGCGAGCACCTGCAGCGCGGCACCCGGAAACTGCTCGGGCTTGTCCCGACCACCCGCTACACCGCTACCCCCGCGGGCCTCGCCGCCCGCAAGGCGCTGGTCGCCCGGATCGCCGACGCCGTCGACAGTCCCGCCGCGGCCCCGCCCCGCTCGCTCCGGCTGGCCGCCCTGGCCCACGCCGGGGGCTTGACCGCCCGCCTCTACCCCGGCCCGGTCGCCAACCGCGTGGCCCGCCGCCGCCTCGCCGACCTCACCCGCGACGACCCGGTCGCCACCGCCGTCCGCGCGGCCGTCCGCGCCGCGAGGAACGCCGAGTCCGGCGCCGCCGGCTGACCCGCACCGAGGATGGTCGAAAGCACCCGCGCAGGTCAGGTAGTATTTCCCCGTGCCCAGGCAACCCCGCGCAAGCGACTGCCACCGGCACCGATCAAGCGCCGCTAGCTCAGTTGGTTAGAGCAGCTGACTCTTAATCAGCGGGTCCGGGGTTCGAGTCCCTGGCGGCGCACATCGCGGGATCGCCCGAGCGGCGAGTCCGACAAGGCGGTTGACCCTCCACCGGGTCGGCCGCCTTGTGCGTTCTCGGCCCGGCAGATACGCGGCAGCGTCCTGCGGCCCCCGGAGGGAGAACCGCAGGACGCTGCTCGTTCTACCCGGGGCGTCTACGCGACGCCGAGCAGCCAGGGTTCGGCGGGCTGGGCCATGGTGGTTCCGTTGCCGGTGCCCAGCCAGAGCCTTCCGTCGCCGCCCTTCCAGGCGACCTCGTAGCCGCCGTTGGGCAGGGTTGCCAGGGAGGGGCTGGAGGAGCTGCCGGCGGTGTCGACGCCGAGCAGCCAGGGTTCGGCGGGCTGGGCCATGGTGGTTCCGTTGCCGGTGCCCAGCCACAGCTTTCCGTCGCCGCCCTTCCAGGCCACTTCGTAGCCGCCGTTGGGCAGTGCGGCCAGGGACGGGCTGGTGGTGTCGGCCACGCCGAGCAGCCAGGGTTCGGCGGGCTGGGCCATGGTGGTCCCGTTACCGGTGCCCAGCCACAGCTTCCCGTCACCGCCCTTCCAGGCCACTTCCCAGCCCCCGTTGGCCAGGGCGACGATCGACGGGCTGGTGCCGGGGGCGACGCCGAGCAGCCAGGGTTCGGCGGGCTGGGCCATGGTGGTTCCGTTGCCGGTGCCCACCCAGAGCTTCCCGTCGCCGCCGACCCATGCGGTGACCCAACTGCCGTCGGCCAGCGTGGCGATGGACGGCTTGGTTCCCTCGGCCACACCGAGCAGCCAGGGCTCGGCGGGCTGCGCCATGGTGGTCCCGCTGCCGGTGCCCACCCACAGCCTCCCGTCGCCGCCCCGCCAGTCCGTGGCGTATCCGCCGTCGGGCGTCCCGGCCAGGTTCGACGAGCTGCTCCGCGGCATCGCGGGGACAGTCACGCTGACGGGACCGTAGGTGTGGTCCTGACCGTCGATCTCGGAGGCGACGAAGGAGATCTGGTACGTACCGCCGGCCAGCCCGGCCGTGTTCCAGGCGTACGGGTAGTTCGACGCTCCACCGGCCGACGGGGTCAGTTGGCCGCTGTTGTAGTTGCCGGGCCCGGTGATCACGTATCGGCCGGTGTTGATGTAGCCGGACGCGCTCGCCAGGCCGGTGAGGTTGACGGTGCCGGAGACGGTCTTCCCGGAGGCCGCGGCGCCGTCGGCGTCGATGGCGACATTGAAGCCCGCGGGGATGGCGGAGGTGATGTTCTTGGAGCGCAGGCCGACGTATCCGGAGGTGGGCAGGCCCTCGATCGTCGCGTTGTGGATGTTCCCCGCGGTCGGGCCGTGCGAGGGGATGCTGGTGTTGGTCTCGGCGTAGTAGGTGAAGTCGCCGGCGGCCTTGTTCGTCCAGCCGGCGAACAGGAAGATGTGCTCGCCCGGGTAGGCGACGGCGTCTCCGGGCTGGAGGCCGGTGAGATCGCCGACCGGGCCGACCGGCGTGTCGTAGGCCGGGTTCCCCTTGCCGTCGGCGGTGGTGAAGTAGGGGCCGCCGGTCGTCACGATGAGGCTCTGATCCAGATGCCAGGCCATGGAGACGAAGCCGGAGCAGTCCTCGCGGTAGGTGCCGTTGGCATCGGTGTGGGACGCGCCCTGGTTGTAGGGGACCGCTTCGTCGACCCAGGACTGGGCCCGGGAGAGTATCTCGTTGGCCGAGATCGGGCCGTTGACGGTGGAGGCGGAGGCGGGCGAGGCGGCGAGGGTGACGGCGAGCAGCGGAGCGGTGAGCGCGGTGGCGGCAAGGGTGGCGAGCAGGCGGCGGTTGCGCGAGGACGGCAGGGAAGAGGGCATGGCTGTGCCTTTCACGGTGAGTGCGGAGGAGGAGTGGGTGTCCGATCCGGGTGAGCCGGCCGGGCGGGGCGGGGCGGGCCGGGCTGACGGATCGTGGTCGTTCTGGTGAAGCTGCTTCAGCTGTGCGGGCGTGCTGGCGTACGGGCGTACGGGCGTACGGGCGGTGTGCGGGCGTGCGGCCTGGCGTCGAGCGGTGCCGTCAGGCCGGCGGCTGGTTCGGCGGCGTGGTGGACGCGGGCGCCGGGGCCAGGTACCGCCCCTGCAGGTGGTGTGAGGCCCGGTAGCAGCGGGCGATCAGCTGGGCGGCGCGGTATTCGGCGCTCGGTCCGCCGTGGTGGGCGGCGGCGCGGCCGGTCCGCAGGTAGAGCAGCAGGTCGAGGCGGTCCGGTGCGGCTCGTCCGCTGGCGTGTTCGAGTCCGTCGTCGGGGCCGGCGTGGGCCCACAGGACGTCCACCGCGTCTGCGACCTCGCCCGCTGGGGTCGGATCCGTCGCCGGGCGGCGTTCAAGGCTGAGGTGGACGATGTCCATGGTCCGCTCAGCCCCAGGTCAGGTTGTCCGGGGTGACGGCCGGGGCGGACACCGGGGCGCCGGTCGCCGGACCGGTGGCGGCCTCGGCCGCCGCGGGCAGGAGGAGCGCGGTGGTGAGGGCGAGGGCGGCGACCGCGGCGGCCTTGACGAGACGGGTGCGGATCATGGCGGGGTCCTGTTCTGACGTGGTGGTGGATGTCCGGTCCCGGTCGTGCGCCCCGCGGTTGGCGCCTCGTCCGGTTGCCGTCCGGGGTGTTCCCGGCTGGTGAGAACAGCTTCGCCGCAGCTGGGCCGCCCTGGAAGGGTTATTGATCGTCAGCAACCGGACCTGACACCAAGCGGACGTCATGTCGTGTGCACGACATCAATTGACCTTGAGCATCCGGGCCCGGACAGGCCAAGATGTGGTCCGTTGGCGGCCGCCATGGGGGAAGCCGCGTGACGACGGGGGACGCGCCATGCTGGAAACGCTGGGACTCACCGCCACGGCCGCGGACGTCTACCGCGCCATGCTCGACCGCCCCGAGGACGGCGTCGCCGAACTCGCCGCGTACTGCGGTGTCCGCGAGGCCCGAGTCCACGAAAGCCTTGAGGAGTTGACCGCGCTCCTGCTGGTCCGGGCCTCCGTTGAACACCCCGGCCGGGTGCGGGCCGTCAGTCCCGAGATCGGCCTGGCCGACATGCTCGCCCGCCAGGAGGCCGACCTGGCGGCCCGTCAGGCCCAGTTGGCGGCCTCCCGTGCCGCCGTCACCCGACTGGTCGTCGAACGCGCCGAGAGCAGGCCGGCCGCGCACGGCGAGCGGCTCATGGGCATCGACGCCATCCAGGCCCGCCTCGAACTGCTGGGCCGCACCGCGGTGACCGAGGTGCTCGGCGTCCATCCCGGCCCCAGCCAGCGCCCCGAGGACCTGGCCGCCGGCCGCCCCGCCAACGCCGACGCCATCGCCCGCGGGGTCACCATCAGGTCGCTCTACCAGGACAGCACCCGCCACGACCCGCACACCACCGCCTACGCGCACTGGCTGCTCAGCCTCGGCAGCGAGGTGCGCACGGCTCCGGTGCTGCCCCAGCGCCTGGTGCTGGTCGACCGCCGCCAGGCCCTGGTCCCCATCGACCCCGCCGACACCCGGCAGGGCGCCCTGCACGTCACCGAGCCCGGCATCGTCGCCGCCCTGACCGACCTCTTCGAACAGGCCTGGGCCACCGCCGTGCCGCTCGGAGCCGTACGCACCGAGGACCCCGAAACCGGTCTGAGCGACACCGAACGCGAACTCCTGCGGCTGCTCGGCGGCGGACAGACCGACGAGGCCGCGGCACAACGCCTCGGCCTGTCCACCCGCACCGTCCGCCGCCACATGGCCGCCGTCATGGAACGCCTCGGCGCCACCAGCCGCTTCGAGGCCGGCATCAAAGCCGCCCACCTCGGCTGGCTCTAGAACGCCCGCTGCCTGCGCGGGATATCCGTGGTCAAACCCAGAAGCCTCTGACCGCGCCACCCCGCCGTGCGGTCGCCGCGGGCCGGTCCGCCGCGGGCCGAGTGCAATTGCGGCGGACCTTGTCAGATGCGGGCAATCGGATCGGCCCCACCCTGCTGCAGGGCTCTCATCTGCGGTGGAGTGCCGAATCCGGTGTCGCACGGTTGAGCGAGTCGGCTACTCTGCGGCTGCCGACCGTGCGAACCGCCGGGGCGGCCGTTGGAGGGGAACACGTGTCAAACCTTTCGTTGCTGGCGCCTGTCGCGATCGGGGTCGGTGTCGCCGCGTTCGCGAACCGCAACCGGACCAGGACCGCCGCCGGCCCCCGCTCGGTGCGGATCGACCCCAGCTACGGGGATCCGGAGCTGGCCGCGCTGCGGAAGGCGGCGGCGGGCTGGGACTGGGCCGCCGCGGAGGCGATCCTGCGGCCCTGCCGGGAGCGCGGCGACCACGCGCGGCTGACCTGGCTGGTCAACTCCATCGACGACATCGGCGGCGAGTTCCTGCTCACGCTCCCGGAACAGCATCCGGACAACCCGCTCGCGCTCACCGTGGCCGGCGCCCGGCACGTCGCCTGGGCCTGGGAGGCGCGCACCGGCGCCCGTGCCTCGCAGGTCTCGCAGGAGATGTTCCGGGTCTTCCACGACCGGCTCCGCACCGCCGAGACCCACCTCTACGCCGCGATCGAGGCGGACCCGGAGTCGGCCACGCCGTGGTGCTTCCTGACCACCACCTCGCGCGGCCTGCAGCACGGCCACGAGGTGACCCGGCGGCGGTTCGACGCCGGTGTCCGCCGCGCCCCGCACCACGTGGCGCTGCACGCGTCGCTGCTCCAGCAGATCTGCCTCAAGTGGAGCGGCTCGCACGAGCAGATGCACGACTTCGCCCGGCAGTCGTTGGCGCAGGCCCCGCCCGGCAGCGCCATGGGGATGCTGACCGCGACCGCGCACCTGGAGCACTGGCTCGACCTGCCCAAGGGCGAGGACGCCGCCTACATCCGCCGCGCCGACGTGCGCGCCGAACTCACCGCGGCCGCCGCCGCGTCCGTGCTGCACCCGGCGTTCGCGCCCAGCGAGTCGCCCTGCGCCGCGCTCAACTCCTTCGCCATGGCGTTCTGGCTCACCGGCGACCGGGCCACCGCCGGGGAGCTGTTCCGGCGCATCGGCGACCGTCCGACCAGCCTCCCCTGGGGCTACGCCGGCAACTCGGGCCAGGTGTTCGCCGCGGCGCGGCAGGAATGCAAGAAGAGGAAGTAGGAAGCACACCAGTGTCCACACCCACACCCACGCCCGCGTCCACGCCCCAGCCGGGCCACACCTTCCAGGTCGACCTGCGCGGCCTGGTCGACCTGCTGTCCCACCACCTGTACTCCTCCCCCCGGGTCTACCTGCGGGAGTTGATGCAGAACGCGGTGGACGCGATCACCGCGCGGCGGCTGCTCGACCCCTCGGCCCCGGCCCGGATCACCATCCGCACCGACGTCGGCGGCGGCATCGTGGTCGAGGACTCCGGCGTCGGGCTCACCGAGTCGGACGTCCACACCTTCCTCGCCACCATCGGCCGCTCCTCCAAGCGCGGCGCCGACGGTGAACTCGACCTGTCCGCCGCCCGCGCCGACTTCATCGGCCAGTTCGGCATCGGCCTGCTCGCCTGCTTCGTGGTCGCGGACCAGATCAGCGTGGTGTCCCGGAGCGCCCGCGAGCCGGGCGCGCCCGCGGTCGAGTGGCACGGCCGCAGCGACGGCACGTACAGCATCCGCACCCTCCCCGCCGGTTCGGTCGCGCAGCCCGGGACCACGGTGACGCTGACCCCGCGCGGCGACGGCAGCGAGTGGCTCGAATCCGGCCGGGTCATCCAACTGGCCCGCCATTTCGGCTCGTTGCTCCGCTACCAGGTCGAGGTGATCGACCGGCACGGCGATGTCGTCCGGGTGAACGACACCCCGCCGGTGTGGGAGCGGCAGTACGGCTCGCCGCTCGCCCGCCGCGAGGCGCTGGCCGCCTACGGCAGGGAGGTCTTCGACTTCAACCCGCTGGACAGCATCGACCTGGACATCCCGCTGGTCGGCCTCAAGGGCGTGGCCTTCGTGCTGCCGACGCCCGCGCACCCCACCAAGCGGTCCGGCAACCGGGTCCACCTCAAGGGCATGCTGCTGTCCGACCAGGCCACCGAACTCGTCCCGGACTGGGCCTTCTTCGTCTCCTGCGTGGTGGACACCACCGGCCTGCGCCCCACCGCCTCCCGGGAGGCGCTGTACGAGGACGAGACGCTGGCCGCGGTCCGCGACGCCATCGGCGAACGGGTGCGCCAGTGGCTCACCGGCCTCGCCGCCTCGGACCTGGCGCTGCTGCGCCGCTTCCTGGACGTGCACCACCTCGCGGTGAAGGCGCTGGCCCGCTACGACGACCAACTGCTCGCGCTGCTGCTGCCGTGGCTGCCCTTCGAGACCACGGACGGCAACGTCAGCCTGGACGAGTTCGCCCGCGCGCACCCGGTCGTCCTGGTCACCCAGACCGTCGAGGAGTTCCGGCAGGTGGCGCCGATCGCCGCCGCCGCCGGGATGGGCGTGGTCAACGGCGGCTACGTCTACGACCGGGAGCTGGTGCACCAGCTCCCGCTGATCCGGCCCGGCGTCACCGTCGCCGACCTGGACCCGGAGACGGTCAGCGCGCACCTCGACAGCGTCGACCCGGCGGCCGAGCTCGCCGCCGCCCCGTTCCTGGCCCGCGCCCGCGCGGTCGCCGACCGGTTCGACACCGACGTGGCGCTGCGCTCCTTCCAGCCGGTCGGCGTGCCCGCGATGCTGGTGGACAACCGAGAGGCCAGGCATGAGCGCCGACGCGCCGAACTGTCCTCCAAGGCAGACGAGTTGTGGGCGGGCATCCTCGGTTCGCTGAACTCGTCGGCGCCCCGGGCGCAGTTGATCCTGAACCACCTCAACCCGCTGATCCGCAAGCTCGCCGAACTGGCCACCAGCGCCGATCCGCAGCTGTCGGAGACGGCGATCGAGGCGCTCTACGGCCAGGCGCTGCTGCTCTCCCGCCGACCGCTGCGGCCGGCGGACCACGCGCTGCTCAACCGCTCGTTCCTGGGGCTGCTCGAATTCGCGACCCAGGCCGCCGGCACCGGCTCCGGCAACAGCTCCGACACCGGACCGGGGAGGGCCCAGTCATGACCGCACCCACCACCAGGGACGAGCTGTTCCGTGCCCTGAGCGAGAACCGGGAGCGGCCCAAGGGACGCGCCACCGCCGCCGTCGCCGAGGAACTGGTCGAGGCCGCCGAGGCGTTCGGCGACCCCGAGGTCACCGTCTCGGCCCTGGTGGAGCTGATGCGCGCCTACCACGGCAGCGGCGAGGCGGTGAAGTACCCGGTCGCGTTCGCCCGGCTGCTGGGGCTGTGGGACGAGAACCCCAAGGCGTTCGACGAGTCCGAGGTGCACCAGCTGTTCTGGTTCTTCAAGTGGGTCGGCGTCGGACTGCTGTCCACGCCGGACGTGCCGCTGGCCTCGGTCCGCGGCTGGATCGCCGAGATGCGCCGCCGCTACCGGGAAGCGGGCCACGACCTGCAGCCCGTCTACTGCCAGGAGTACGAGCTGGCACAGCAGTTGGGCGACGGTGAGGAGCTGGCCTACGAGCTGTGGGTCACCCGCGGCCGGACCGAGTTCAGCGACTGCGCGGCCTGCGAGGCCCGGCAGCGCGCCGACTTCCACTTCGCGCGCGGAGCGGACGCGCGGGGCCTGGCGGAGCTGCAGCCGACCTTCGACGGCCAGAACGCCTGCGACGAGGAGCCGCACAACAGCCAGGCGCTGGCGATGCTGCCGCTGGTGCGGCTCGGACGGCTGGACGACGCACGCGCCGCGCACCTCACCGGCTACCGCAAGGCCCGCGGCAACGAGGCGGAACAAGTCGCGGTCGGCCGGCACCTGGAGTTCTGCGCGCTGACCGGCAACGAGGCCCGCGGTCTCGAACTGCTGGCGCAGAACCGCGGGTTGTTCGACTTCGCGGCCGACCCGTCCAACCGGCTCGACCTGCTCAACGGCACCGAAGTGCTGCTGAACCGACTGGTCGAGACCGGGCACGGCCAACTGCCGTGCGCCGGACCGCTCGGGACGGCTTGGACGGTCGAGTCGCTCCGGGATGTGACGGCACGTCAGGCCGACGAACTCGCCTCGCGGTTCGACGCCCGCAACGGCAACGGCACGGTGTCCGCCCGCCGTCGGGAGCGGCTGGCCACCCGTCCGCTGACCGCGCAGCTGAACCTGGGTGTGCAGACCTCGGCGCTGGCGGCGTCCCAGCCGGTCGCCGTCCGCCCCGAGCCGACGGCAGCGGCTGTCGCCGTGCCCGCGGACTTCGCCGAACTCGTCGCCGAGGTACGCCGGTTGGACCGGATCGGGCACCCCGGCGGCCAGCCCCTCTGGGACGCGCTGCTGGCGCGGACCGCGGGTGGGGGCGAGGGCACAGGGGAGGGCTCGGGTTCGGGCCCGGACGCCGTCGTGGACGATCTGCTGGCCGGTGAGATCGCCTCGGAGCTGGCGCACCGCGCGTCCAGGAAGCAGGACTGGGACGGCTGCGCCGCCCGGCTGCGCGAGGCCGTCGAGCACTACACCCGGGCCGGTCGGCCGGCCCGGGTGCTCGCGTCCGAGTCGCGGCTCGCCTGGTGCGGGGTCAGCCGCGGCGACGACACCGAAACCGCTGCCCTGGCGGAGGCGGCCTGGCCGGTCCTGGACGACCTGCTGGCGCGGTTCGAGGCGCTGACGGCCGCCGGGTTCGACACCGAGGAGGAGGCGCGGGAGGCCCTGACCCGGAAGCTCGTGGTGCGGCAGAGCCGGGTCCTGACGGCACGGCAGGTGCTGTTCCGGGCCGACGGGCCCGAGCAGCACGCCCGCTGGGCCGAGGTGTTCGCCACGGAGGCCCAGGCCGTGATCGCCGAGGGCGGGGCGGCGGAGAGCCCGACCCAGGTCTCGGTGGCGTACGAGGTGCTCGCGGAGTTCCAGGCCTCGCACGGCGCCCCGGCGGAGGGCGAGGCCTCGGCCCGCCGGGTGATCGAGATCTTCGTCGAGCAGGACTGGCCGTGGCGGCTGCACCGCGGCCGGATGCTGCTGGCACTCGCGCTGCGCGCGCAAGGACGGCACGCGGAGGCGATGGCCGAGCTCGAACGCGGACTGGCCGAGGCCACCTCGGACGTCCCGGCGGACGAGCTGACGCCGCTGCACCGGCTGCTCGGCGGCACGGCGCTGCGGGCGAAGCAGTACCAGACGGCGGTGCGGGCGCTCTCGGAGGCAGCGGCCCGCCTCGACCGCGAGCACGAGCCGCTGCAGGCGCGGGAGACCCGCTGGGAGTTGAGCCGGGCGCTGCGCGCGCAGGGGTCGCCCGAAGACGCGGTGGCCGTGCTGGAGACGCTGCTTGACCCGGTACTGCCGGGGCTTGCGTCGGCCCCGGAGCGCGCTGGCAGCAGTGAGGGCACGGTCGGCGGGGCCGGGGGCACCGCTGCCGGCTCGGACCCGTCCCCGGCTGAGCAGTTGACGGCGCAGATCCGGGTCGACCTCGCCAACGCGCTGCTCTCGCTCGGGGAACCGCGCGACGCCGCGAAGGAGTTCCTCCGGCTGGCCGACTCGGTCAGCCGCTGGCCCGACCAGGCCATTCTGACCTCCGCCGCGGCGGGAGCAGCCGGCGCACTGGCGCAGGCGGGCAGCTGGGACGGCGCGCGGGCGGCGCTGGAACGTGCGCTGGCCTCCAACGCGGAGGCACCGTGCCTCCCCGACCTGACCGACGTGCTGCGCACCTTCGCGGTCGAGGCGATCGACGCCCGGGGCCCCGAGGCAGCCGAGGAGGCGCTCGGCTACCTGGACCGGGCCGACCAGCTGCGTGAGCAGTTCGCGGACGTCGCGCGCGAGCAGTTCATCAGCGTGGACGTCGACGTGGCGCAGTGCTGGTACACCCGCGGACAGGTGCACGCCGCCCTGGGCAGTCCCGAGCAGGCGCTGGCGGCTTTCGAGCACGCGGTCGCCGACTACGACCGGGCCGGCTGCGCCGAGGCGCCGCCGCGGTTCGAGGCGATCCGGATGGCGGCGCTGGTGGAGGGCCGCGCCCTGGACCGGGCCCCGGCGGCCCGGGACCGCCTGGACAAGGCCGCGGCCGAGGCGTCCGCAGCGGGCCTGACCGACGCGGCGTCAACCCTGCGCCGCCTGCGGGGCAGCTTGCGCTGACGGCGGGTCGGCCGTTGGGCGGCGCTCAGATCAGCCGGAGTTGCGTCGGCGTCGGAGCCGCCCCCGTGCTCCCCTCCTGGGGGGCCGGGGACGGCTCCGACGCCGCCTCGTCCCGGCTGTCCCGGCTGTGCCGACTGGGACCCATGCCGTACTCGGCGGCGAGTTCGTGCACCTGCCGGGTGATCCGGCGCTGGTACCAGGTGGGGGCGTAGGCGCTGTCGCGGTAGAGCGCCTCGTAGCGGCGGACCAGGTCGGGACGGTGCCGGCCGAGCCAGTGGAAGTACCACTCGCGCGCGCCGGGGCGCAGGTGCAGCACGAGCGGGGTGACCGAGGACACTCCGGCGGCGGCGATGGCCCGAACAGTGGCGCGGAGCTGCTCGGGTGAGTCGGAGAGGTGGGGCAGCACCGGCGCCATCAGCACGCCGCAGGCTATGCCGTGGTCGATCAGCGTGCGGCAGACCTCCAGGCGCTTGGCGGGGGAGGGGGTGCCGGGCTCCACGCTGCGCCACAGCTCGTGGTCGGTGAAGCCGACCGAGACCGCGGTGGACACCTCGGTGACCTGGGCAGCCTGTTCGAGGATCGGCAGGTCGCGCAGGATGAGTGAGCCCTTGGTCAGGATGGAGAAGGGGTTCGCCCGGTCGCGCAGCGCGGACAGGATGCCGGGCATCAGCCGGTAGCGGCCCTCGGCGCGCTGGTAGCAGTCGACGTTGGTGCCCATGGCGATGTGGCCCCCCTGCCAGCGCGGCGCGGCCAGTTCGCGGCGCAGCAGCTCGGCGGCGTTGACCTTGACCACGATCTGGCTGTCGAAGTCGTGCCCGGTGTCCAGGTCGAGATAGCCGTGGGTGCTGCGGGCGAAGCAGTAGACGCAGGCGTGGCTGCAGCCCCGGTAGGGGTTGATCGTGTGTTCGAACGACATCCGGGAGGTGCCCGGCACCCGGTTGATGATCGACCGGGCGCGCACCTCGTGGAAGGTGATGCCCCGGAACTCCGGCGTGTCGAACGTACGCGTCACCGCGTCCAGCCCGAAGAGCGCCGGTGCGGCCCCGCCGTCGGCACTGAGGTTCTGCCAGCGCATGCCGCCTCCCCTCTCGAATCGGATACATGTTCGATTTAGAGACTAGAACACTCGACCGAATATGTCGCGCAGCGGCAGACCGCACGGTGCCAGCGGTGATCGTCATCGAACGCGTGCGGCGCGTGCCGGCAGGCCAGTCCCCCGGGGCCTGTGGCCTACGACGTGTGGGCGACGGCCCCGTACCAGGTGATGTCCGCGACGAAGTGCAGGACGGCGACCAGCATCAGGCACCATCGGGTCGTTGTCGCGACAGCGGTCCGCGGCGGTGGTACTTCCCAGTCCGTTCCCACGCTGGTCCAGCCTCCCGGTCCGGTCCGATTCGGTCCCGCCCGGCCTGCCTGCCTGCTGCGCTTCGCCCTCAACGGCCATGCTGGATCACCTGGTTGTCCGAGCGACAGGCCTCCGCGCATCGACGGTGACCGTCCTGCGGCGGCACTGTCCATCCGATGACTGCCCGGGGGCGCACGGAAATGCGGCGGCTTTTCGGGGGTCGGCCCTAGATCGCACCCCAAGACATCGGATGAATCATTGTGGTCAACTGCCCGTACTGGGTAGGGTTCACGCCAGTCGCACGACGGCCTGTCTGCCAGGAAGGGAAACCTGACGGTGAAACTGTTGCGTGTCGGCCCGAGCGGCGGCGAGCGCCCCGCGGTCCTCGCCGAGGACGGTCGGCTGCTGGACCTCTCCTCCGTCACCGCCGACATCGACGGGGCGTTCCTGGCCTCGGGCGGCGTCGAGCGGGCCCGTTCCGCGGTCGGAGCGGGGCTGCTGCCGGAGCTGAACCGGAGCCAGGGCCCGGCGGCGGGGCGGATCGGCGCGCCGGTGGCCCGTCCGGGGAAGGTCGTCTGCATCGGCCTCAACTACCGCGACCACGCCGAGGAGACCGGTGCGGCGATCCCACCGCGTCCGGTGGTCTTCATGAAGGACCCGGGCACCGTGGTCGGGCCCCATGACCGAGTTCTGATTCCACGTCAGTCGGTGAAGACCGACTGGGAGGTGGAGTTGGCGGTGGTGATCGGACGGCGGGCCCGCTACCTGGCCTCGCCCGAAGAGGCGCTCCGGGTGGTGGCGGGCTACGCGGTGAGCAACGACGTGTCCGAGCGGGAGTTCCAGTTGGAGTTCTCCGGGCAGTGGGACCTCGGCAAGTCCTGCGAGACCTTCAACCCGCTGGGGCCCTGGCTGGTCACCGCGGACGAGGTGCCGGACGTTCGGGGGCTGGGCCTGCGGCTGTCCGTCAACGGCCGTGCGCGGCAGGACGGCTGCACCAAGGACATGATCTTCGACGTCGGCCATGTGGTCTGGTACCTGAGCCAGTACCTGGTGCTGGAGCCGGGCGACGTCATCAACACCGGCACCCCAGCCGGTGTCGCCCTGGGTCTGCCCGACCACCCGTACCTGCGCGCGGGGGACGTCGTCGAGCTGTCCATCGACGGGCTCGGCAGCCAGCGCCAGATCTTCGAACAGGCTTGAGAGGGAAGGGGATTCCAGCATGAGCGACGACACCACCGGCATCGGCGGCGCAGATCCGCGCGACCTGGCCGGTGTGCACGACCTGGCCGGGCTGCGGGCGCTGGTCACCGGCGGGGCCTCCGGCATCGGCCTGGCCACCGCCCGGCTGCTGGCCGCCCGCGGCGCGGAGGTCGCCGTACTCGACCTGAACCCCGGCGGCCTCGAAGCGCCGCTGCTCGGCTTCACCGCCGACGTCTCCGACGACGCCTCGGTGCGGGCCGGGGTGGCCGCGGCCGTCCAGCGGCTCGGCGGGCTGGACGTCCTGGTCAACAACGCCGGCATCGGCGCCGTCGGCACGGTCGCGGACAACCCCGACCAGGAGTGGCAGCGGGTGCTCGGCGTCAATGTCCTCGGCCTGGTCCGCACCACCCGCGCGGCGCTCCCGCACCTGCGGGCCTCCGAGCGGGCGGCGATCGTGAACACCTGCAGCATCGCCGCCACCGCCGGGCTTCCGCAGCGCGCGCTCTACTCGGCCAGCAAGGGCGCGGTGCTGTCGCTGACCCTGGCGATGGCGGCCGACCACGTCCGCGAGGGAATCCGGGTCAACTGCGTCAACCCCGGCACGGCCGACACTCCGTGGGTGGGCCGACTGCTGGACACGGCGGCGGATCCGGAGGCCGAACGGGCCGCGCTGAACGCCCGTCAGCCGATGGGCCGACTGGTGACGGCGGAGGAGGTGGCCGCCGCGATCGTCTACCTGGCGAGCCCGGCCGCGGCCTCGGTCACCGGGACCGCGCTGGCCGTGGA
Organism: Streptacidiphilus cavernicola; assembly: GCF_042510955.1. Classification (NCBI taxonomy): domain Bacteria; kingdom Bacillati; phylum Actinomycetota; class Actinomycetes; order Kitasatosporales; family Streptomycetaceae; genus Streptacidiphilus; species Streptacidiphilus cavernicola. Next base: position 53,654 of record NZ_JBHFAB010000033.1, on the reverse strand, counting down.
CGGCGGAATGCAGGGCCTGCGGCTGCGTCCGACGGCCTCATGACGAGCGCGGGGAGGACGGGCCTCATGGCGAGCGCGGGAAGGGGCGGGGCATCATGACGGGCATGAGGACAGCAGAGCTGGGACGCAGCCGACCCACCGCCGTCACCGAACTGGGCCTGGGCACGGCCCCGCTGGCCGGCCTGTTCACGCCGGTGGGCGCGGACGAGGCCGCCGCCTGCGTGGACGCGGCCTGGGAGAGCGGGATCCGCTACTTCGACACCGCTCCGCACTACGGCATCGGCCTCTCCGAACGCCGCCTCGGCGCGGCCCTGCGCGGCCGTCCGCGCGACTCCTACACCCTCTCCACCAAGGTCGGACGACTGCTGGAGCCGGTCGCCGAGCCGACCGGCGACGACCTCGCCAACGGCTTCGCCGTCCCGGCCACGCACCGCAGGGTCTGGGACTTCTCCGCCGACGGCGTCCGCCGCAGCATCGACGACAGCCTGGCCCGGCTCGGCCTGGACCGGATCGACATCGTCTACCTCCACGACCCGGACGACCACGGCCCGCAGGCGCTGGCCGAGGCCTACCCGGCGCTGGAGCAGCTGCGCGCCGAGGGCGTGGTCCGGGCCATCGGCGCGGGGATGAACCAGTCCGCGATGCTCACCCGCTTCGTCCGGGAGACGGACGTGGACGTCGTCCTGCTGGCGGGCCGCTACACGCTGCTGGACCAGGACGGATTGACCGAGCTGCTGCCGGAGGCGCAGCGACGCGGGGTCGGCGTGGTGGTCGGCGGCGCCTTCAACTCCGGCCTGCTCGCCGACCCCAGGCCGGGCGCGACCTTCGACTACACCGCTGCGCCGGACGCGCTGCTGGCGCGGGCGCTGCGGATCAAGGCGGTCTGCGAGCGGCACGGCGTCCCGCTGCGGGCGGCGGCGCTGCGGTTCCCGCTGGACCACCCGGCGGTACGCGGCGTCCTGGTCGGCGCCCGCTCCGCCGCGGAGGTCGCCGACGCGGCGACGATGACCGCCCACCGGATCCCGCCCGAACTGTGGTCCGAGCTAGGGTCGGAGGGGTTGCTTCCGCGGTAGCCGACGCCCTCGCCCCGGCCCCGGCCCGCGCCGCCCTCCACCCCCGCGCCGTCTCCGTCCCACGCCGCGCTCCACCCCCGCGCGTGGCGATGCGACTTCCGCTACGATGGCAAGTAAGCACTTACTTGCACCTCGGGGACGGTGAGGAAATGGACACGCGTGCGCGTGTCGTGGCGGAGGCCATGCGGCTTTTCGGCGAACAGGGCTACACCAGGACGACGATCGCCGAGATCGAACGGGCCGCCGGCCTCTCACCCGGATCCGGGTCCCTCTACCGGCACTTCCGCTCGAAGGAAGAGCTGCTGGCCGAGGGCGTGCGCTCGAAGGTCGCCGAGAACGCCGGGCTGCTCGCCACCATCGGCGACGCCCAGGCCATGGTCGCGCTCCCGCTGCGCGAGCGACTGGCGCTGCTGGCCCGTGCCGGGCTGCACCGCCTGGAGCAGGAACGCGACCTCAACCGGATCGTGGTGCGCGACCTGGCCGCGTTCCCGGCCCTGCTGGCAGAGGTCCGCGAGGGCGAGATGCGCCGCGTCCACGCCGCGGTGGCGCAGTGGTTGCAGATGCAGGCAGGCCCGGAGGAGCGGGACTGGGAAGCAGTCGCCGTGGTGCTGGTCGGGTCCGTCTCGCACTTCTGGCTGCTCCGGGACGTCTTCGGCACGCATCCCAGCGGCCTGGACGAGGACCGCTGGGTGGCGGCCTTCGTGGATCTCGCCGAACGGCTGCTCCAGCGACCCGGCTGCTGAGCGGTCACCGCACACCTGGTTTTCCGTCAACTCACCGATCGGAGTGGCTCGATGAACATCGCACTGTGGATAGCGCAGGGTCTGCTGGCTGCCGTCTTCCTGGGCTCGGGGGTGATGAAGTCGACGCAGACGAAGGAGAAGATGATCGAGACGGGCCAGACCGGTGTCGCCCCGTTCCCGCTCCCGGCGATCCGCGCCGTCGCGGCACTGGAACTGCTGGCGGCGGTCGGGCTCATCGCTCCACAACTGACCGGCATCGCACCGGTCCTGACTCCACTGGCTGCGGTAGGCCTGATGGCGGTGATGATCGGTGCAGCCGTCTCACACTGGAGCCTGCGCGAGTACAAGCAGGTCTTCGGCGTCAACCTGGTCCTCTTCCTCGTCTGCCTCTTCGTAGCCCTCGGCAGGTTCTGAGCACCCTGCCGTCGCCCCGTAGGCCCCCTCGGCGATTCGTCCGGAGCGGGTTGGATTCCGGTCCGCTTTCCTGTCTTGGAAGGCCCCAGTCCGGCCTACACTCCCCGGTGTGACAGCCGTGGAGCCAGTGATCCGCCCGGCGGTCCCGGCCGACCTGCACGCCGTGGCCGAGATCTTCGCGTACTACGTCCGCCACACCGTGATCACCTTCGAGGAGACCCCTCCACCGGTGGCCGCCTGGCACCAGCGGCTCGACGACCTCGCCGCCCAGGGGCTGCCCTTTCTGGTCGCCGAGTTGTCCGGCGAAGTCGTGGGCTATGGGTACGCCGCCCCCTGGCGTCCCAAGCCCGCCTATCGGCACACCGTCGAGAACTCGATCTACCTGGCCCCCGGCCAGACGGGCCGAGGCCTGGGCGGGGTGCTGCTGGACGCCCTGCTGGAAGCCTGTGCCCGGACTCACGTCCGGCAGATGATCGCCGTCATCGCCGACGCCGGAACCGACGCCTCGGTCGTGCTGCATCGCCGACATGGCTTCACCGACGTGGGCCGACTGGCCGCCGTCGGCTACAAGCATGACCGCTGGATCGACACCTTGCTGATGCAACGAACACTTGGCCGCACAGCGAGGACGCCATCGACCTGAATCAGCGACCCGCGAAGGACGGGCCCAGATTCCGCTGTTGACGTGCCCGGATGCCGAGTAGTCTCACCACCGCATCCGCAAGGAGGACGACCCGTCAATGGCCGCCGAACGTCTGCGGGTGTCCCTGCCACATGACCGGTACTCGGCTCAACTTGGCTGCTGCGCGGCATCGTTCAGGCCGGACGGGGAAGCCCGCCGTAGGCGGTAAATCCGGCGACGTGGGCGACCACCCCCGGGATACTGGGCGCCCATGGATGAGGTCGAGGTTGTGGTCGCCCATTCCGAGCGGGTGACCCTGCGCGTCGGCGAGGTGTTCCTGAAGGTGGACACCGATCGGGCGCGCATCGAGGTCGAGGTCGCGGCGATGGCCCTGGTGCCGGTTCCGACCCCGCGGGTGCTGTGGCACAGGCCGCCCGTGCTCGCGATCTCCGCGGTCCCCGGGACGGCACTCGGCCGCCTCGGTGAGGCGTCGACCGCGTCTCCGGCGGCGTGGGCCGCGGCGGGCGCCGCCGTCCGGAAGCTGCACGACGCACCGTTGCCGCCCTGGCCTGCTCGGGGAAGCGGCCCCGGAGAGCTGGCGGCAGAGCTCGATCGCGAGTGCGAGCTGCTCGTGAGGAGCGGCGTCCTGCCCGCCGACCTGGTCGCCCGCAACCGTCAGGTCGCCGAGGCCGTAATCCGGCCGTGGACCCCGGTGTTCACGCACGGCGACCTGCAGATCACCCACGTGTTCGTCGAGGACGACGAGGTCACGGGCATCATCGACTGGTCCGAGGCGGGCCCGGGTGACGCCCTGTTCGACCTGGCCACCCTGACGCTCGGACATGAGGAGCACCTGGGCGACGTCGCCGCCGGCTACGAGGCAGACATCGACGTCGAGATGATCCGGGCCTGGTGGTCGATGCGGAGCCTGCTGGCGGTGCGCTGGCTGGCCGAGCACGGCTTCGACCCGTTCGCGCCAGGCTGTGAGGTCGACGTGCTCAGATCCCGGATGTGAGGGCTGCACAGCTCCGGTGCGCGTGCTGAGCAGGGTGGACTTGCCCGCGCCGGCTCCCCGGGGGTTGCCATGGCTTGCAACGACTGATGTAAGTTGACGCAAGAACTAAATGGTCGTACGCAGTTGAGTGGCAAGCCTTAGAAAATATTTGGTAGAAACCTTGTGGGGCGGGTGTGTGGGTCCTACTGTCGGCTCACCCTCATGGCGCGTGCCTTCGCCATGAGGGGCGCATCTCAGGCGTTCACCCACCCGAGAGAAACGAGCATTCGATGTCACCGAGCATCACAGGAGCTGCGGCGAGACGGGCCGGGAGGCCATCGCGTCGCGCCGCAGTGTCGGTCGCGGCGGTCACCGCGACCGCCCTCGGGCTCAGCGTTTTCGTCAGCGGAACCGCCCTTGCCCACTCCGGTGCCGACGCCGCATCAGCCGCCGTGGTGACCCGCGCCGCGCTCGCCCCCGCCCTGGTCGCGGGGCGGGGCGCCGACACCGGCTTCGCCGAGCAGGAGGCGGAGAACGCCGCCACCAACGGCACCGTCATCGGCCCCGGCACCGCCGCGTACACGCTTCCGGCGGAGGCGTCGGGGCGCGCGGCGGTCAGTCTGACGCGGGGCCAGTACGTGGAGTTCACCCTCCCGGCCGCGGCCAACGCGATCAACGTCCGCTACAGCATCCCGGACGCGCCGAACGGGGGCGGCATCACCGCGCCGCTCGACGTCAGCGTGAACGGCGCGCACCGCGCGACGATGACGCTGACCTCGCAGTACGCCTGGCTCTACAGCCAGTACCCGTTCTCCAACGACCCCAAGGCCGGGATCCTGTTCCCGGACCAGTGGATCACCGAGTGCTCCTGCGTGCCGGACCAGACCACGCCGACGCCGACGGTCTCCACCCCGTACCGTCCGAACCACTTCTACGACGAGCAGCGGCTGCTGCTGGGCCGGACCTACCAGGCCGGTGAGAAGATCCGGCTCACCGTCCCGGCCGGGAGCGCGGCCTCGACCACGGTGATCGACCTGATGGACTCGCAGCTGGTCGCGCCGCCGAAGGTGGACCTGCTGGCGGCCAACGTGCTGCTGTTCGGCGCGGACCCGACCGGTCGGCGCGACTCCGCCGACGCGATCGACAAGGCCATCGCCTTCGCCAAGAAGACCCACCTCAAGGTCTACATCCCGCCGGGCACCTACCAGGTGAACCGCCACATCATCGTCGACAATGTGACGATCGAGGGCGCCGGCAGCTGGTACACGAAGATCCAGGGCCACCAGGTCGCGTTGAGCACCCCGGCCGCGGACGGTTCGCCCCACACCGACGTCGGCTTCTACGGCAAGGACGCGTCGGCGGGCGGCAGCAGCAACGTCCACCTGTCCGGCTTCGCGATCGACGGCGCGGTGGACGACCGGGTCGACACCGACCAGGTCAACGGCATCGGCGGGGCGTTCAACAACTCGACCATCGACGGCCTCTACATCGACCACACCAAGGCCGGCATGTGGTTCGACGGCTCGATGAACAATGTGAAGATCACCGACAACACCATCGTCAACCAGACCGCCGACGGCATCAACTTCCACACCGGCGTCACCAACTCGCTGATCTCCAACAACTTCATCCGCAACACGGGTGACGACGCCATCGCGCTGTGGTCGGACAAGGTCGAGGACGCCAACGACACCATCGACCACAACACCGTGCAGACGCCGGTGCTCGCCAACGGCATCGCGCTCTACGGCGGCACCGACAACACCGTCTCCGACAACCTGATCGCGGACCCGATCCGTGAGGGCAGCGCGATCCAGGTCGGCTCCCGCTTCGGCGCCGAGCCGTTCACCGGCAACCTGTGGATCACCGACAACACCACGGTCCGGGCCGGTACCTACGAGCTGAACTGGAACATCGGGCTCGGTGCGATCTGGTTCTACGCGCTTGAGAAGAACATCAACGCCAACATCCAGGTGACCGGGGACAACTTCCTCGACAACACCTACAACGCGATCATGCTGGTCGCCGACTTCCCGGTGAAGGACCTCTACTCCATCACCAACGTCCACTTCAAGGACATCAAGGTCGACGGCACCGGCACCTCGGTGGTCAGCGCCCGGGTGGCCGGCGGGGCGACCTTCCAGAACGTGGTGGCCCGCAACGTCGGCGCGGTCGGCGTCAACAACTGCGGGTCGTTCAACTTCACCCCGGCCGGTTCGGAGTTCGGGCTGACCGACCTCGGCGGCAACACCGGGGGCGGCACCACCGGCCCCTGGCTCGCCCCGTGGGAGCTGCCGAACACCATCACCTGCGACGACCGCCCGCCGGTGGTCGTTCCGCCGGTGCCGTCCGCGTGGTGAACAAGCTTTGATCTGAGCAGGACTGACGGACCGTGAAAAACCGGTCGGCTGCCGGGAATTCCCGTGCGGCCGACCGGTTTTCACGTGTCCGGGTGTCCGGGTGTCCGGGTGTCCGGGTGTCCGGGTGTCCGGGGCTAGTTGAGCGTGAAGTCGTCCGCGTAGACGTCGGCCTGGCCGTACCAGCCGTGGACGTAGACGGTCACCGTCCCGCTGCTGCCGGTGGTGAAGGGCAGCGACAGCTGGTTCCAACCGGAGCCGTTGGACCAGGTGCTGGCGCTCGCGCCGCCGCTGACGCCGACGTAGGCGTACGGGCCCTGGACCCAACCGGTGAGCGTGTAGCTGTGGTTGGGCGACAGGGTGACGGTCTGGTCGCACTCGCCGGTGACACTGGCGGTGGGAACGACCTGGAGGGCGTGGCTGCCGGAGTGGACCGGGCTGGAGACCACGCCGCTGCTGCTTCCGGCGCAGGTCCAGGGGCTGAGGCTGCCGGTCTCGAAGCCGGCGTTGGTCAGCGAGCCGCCGCCGGTGCCGCCTCCGCCACCGCCGGTGGTGGTGACGGTCAGGGTGTAGGTGGCGGTGTGGCTGCCGGTGGAGGCGGTGCCCTTGACCGTGATCGGGTAGGAGCCCGCGGCCACGGACGAGCCGACCGTCGCCGTCAGCGTCGAGCTGCCACCGGAGTTGACCGAGGCCGGGCTGAAGGAGACGCCGACGCCGGAGGGCTGACCGGTGGCGGAGAGGCTGACCGACTCGGCGCTGCCGGAGGCGATCGCGGTGGAGACGGTCGCGGTCGCCGAGCCGCCCTGGGCGACGGACCCTGAGCCGGGTGACAGCGACAGCGAGAAGTCACTCGTGGTGCCGCCTCCGCCTCCGCCACCCGAGCTGCCCTCGTACGGCACGAAGGCGTCGGTGAAAGCGAGTTGGCTCTGGCTGATCTCGCTGCAGGTGGGCAGTGAGTTGCCGCCGCTGCCGCAGGCCTGGTCCCGGGTGATCGCCCAGAACGCCAGCCGTCCGACGCCGTGCTGCACCGCGAAGCTCTCCACGCTCTGGGCGTCCGCCAGGGTGAAGGTGGAGCCGTCGTCGTTCTTGCCGATCATCGGGGTGATCCCGAGGTTGGCGTAGGTGTAGCTGGGGTCGACCGACTGCATCTGCGCCAGCGTGGCCTGGGCCGCGGAGATCGAGCCCTGGCCCATCTCGGTGCCGGTGCCCGCGTAGTAGTCCATGGTCATGATGTTGACCACGTCGATCTTGATGCCCGCGGTCTTGGCGGCCTTGATGATGTTGACGCCGTCGCTGGTCAGACCGTTCGCCAGGACCGGCAGGGTCATCGAGAACTGCAGGCCGGGGTTGGACGCCTTGAGGTCCTTCATCGCCTGCATCTGCCGGGCCGCGGCGGCGGTGTCCGCGATGGCGGCGCCCTCGATGTCGAAGTCGAGCTGGGTGACCCCGTAGTCGTTGATGATGGCCTGGTAGCCGGCGTCGATGCTGGCCTGGTTGGAACAGGTCCAGGCGAGCGCCAGGCCGCTGGCGCCGCCCGAGGAGATGATGACCGAGGCGCCCTCGGACTTGGCCTTGGCGATCAGCGGGTCGGTGAAGGAGTCGGCACCGATCGGGAGCGTGTCGCCCCAGATCTGGTTGCAGCCCTCGCCGAGCACGAAGGCCGCGGTGTAGGCCTTGAGCCCGTGTCCGGTGATGGCGGTGTCCAGCAGGCCCTCCTGGCCGTTGGACATGTCGACGTAGGGGGCCACGGAGTAGACGCTGCCGGTGGCGGCGCTGCTGGTGGGGGCCAGCGCGACCACGGCGCCGGTGGTCGCCAGCGCAAAAGCGCAGGCTGACGCGGCAATTCGTGCCAGGTGCATGACAGTGATCCCTTTCGGGAATGCCCGTCGGGCGTGGGGGTGACGTGGGGGTGTCCGCTAGGCCTGGCGTTGGTACACACCAAACAACCTGAGCCCGCTCACGTCAAGAGGACTAGACCAAATAGTGCGTCAGACGGCCGTCGGCCGACCCGGGTTGCCCGGGTCGGCCGACGGAGGTGAGCAGGTCAGGTCGGGTCAGTTCACGGGAAGCTGACCACGTTGCTCGGGGTGGTGTTGGTGGCGGTCAGCGCGCCCGTGTCGTTGATGACATGGGTGATGGTGCCGACGTTGCCCAACGAGACGGTGAGCGCGTCGTGGAACTGCACGCCCGACGTGTTGGGCACCTCGAACGCGTGGTACGCGTTCACCGCCGGGTTGACGTTGAAGTAGCAGTAGCTGCCAAGACCGTAGGCCTGGTGGGTGGTGACGTTGGCGCCCACCTTGTAGGCGGCGTACCCGTTGACCCCGGAGGAGCTCATCCAGGCCGCCTGGTTGGGCACGTCGTAGGGCATCTCGTTCTGGAAGAAGATGGTCTCACCGCCCTGGCCGTTCCAGGTGACCTCGTACTTCTGGTAGTGCTCGACGAACAGGCCGGTCGCCAGGACGTTGTTGCCGTTGACGATCAGGCCGTTGTCGGCGGTGTTGGTGGTCCAGCCGACCGTGCCCGCGTTGCCGTGGTCGGCGCGCCAGGCCCAGATGTGGTCGATGATCGTGTTGTTGCTGTTGACGATCAGGCTGGCGGTGGCCTTGCCGGCGACCTCGCCGCCGATCCGGAAGAACACGTCCTGGATCGTGTTCGGGTTGGCCGCGTGGCTCGCGGACGAGCCGGACGGGCCGACCGTCAGCAGCGCGGCCGAGTTGGTCGTCCCGGCGTCGAACAGCAGGCCCTTCAGCCGGACCCCGTCCACGTCGGCGACCTGCATCGCGTTGACCCCGTTGTCGGGCACGAAGGTCGGGTAGCCGATGCCGAGGACGACGGTGTTGGCCTTGGTCACGTTGAGGGTCTGGCTGAGGTGGTAGACCCCGGGGGTGACGAACAGGTTGCAGCCCTCGGCCAGCGCGTTGTTGATGGTCGCGGCGGTGTCGCCGGCCTTGACCACGTAGAACGTGCTCATCGGCTGCGAGGTGCCGGGGGTGCTGCCGTTCGCCCAGCTCGGGCCGGACGCGTTGGTGCGCAGCGACGGCTCGAACACCCGGTACTTGCCGCTGCTGTCGATGTACAGGTACGGCACGTCGCGGGAGACCGGGGTGGTGGCCAGGGTGGTCTCCGGCGGGCTCGGGAAGGTGTTCGCCGGGGCGCCGCTCACGCCGGAGAAGACCATGTTCCAGACGCCGCCGGCCCAGCTGCCGAGGCTGCTGTCCCGGGTGTACCACTGCTGCTGCGAGACCGAGGAGGCCTGTCCGGTGACCTTGGTGTCGGCGATGTAGCCGCCGCTGGCGTAGCCGTAACTGGCCGGGTAGAGCGCCAGGTTGCCGTGCACGTCGATCCGGCGGAACGGCGCGGCCTGGGCGACGGCCCAGCGGTCGGTGCCGCTGGAGGGGTTGATCGCCAGGTTCTCCGCGGAGCGCCAGAAGTTCTGGGTGGCGTTGCCCGCGTCCTCGGAGTTGAAGGCGTCGACGGTGACGTCGCCGTTGATGGTGACGTCGTCCGGGTTCTGCCCGAGGCCGGCCACCGAGGTGTAGAAGCCGACGTTGTCCTCGACGTTGTAGGTGCCCGGCTTGTACAGGTCGGCCACCCGGTTCTCGGAGAACTGGGCCGTGTTGGTGTCCTTCATCTGCGCGAACTGGGCATCCAGGGTGGCCTGGATGCTGGCGCTGGACATGCTCGGGTCGAAGATGTGGACGTTGGGGCCGAAGTCGGGCGTGTCCGACTGCGCCGGACAGCCCGCCGAGGTCCCGATGGTGAAGGTCGCGCTGGCCACCGCGGAGTTGGTCAGGCCCGACTTGATGCCGATGGCCTTGACCGTGCTGGTGGCGCTGACCGTGATCGCGCCGCTGTAGAGGGTGGAGGAGGCGGTGGGGGTGCTGCCGTTGGTGGTGTAGCGGATGCTCGCGCCGGAGGTGGCGTCGGCGAGGGTCACGCTCTGGGCCGAGGTGAAGGTCCCTCCGGCCGGGCTGAAGGTCGGCGTCGCGACCGTGGAGGGCGCGGTGGTGATGGTGTAGGTCGCGCTGGCCACCGCCGAGTTGGTGCTACCGGACTTGATGCCGATGGCCTTGACGGTGGTGGTCGCGGTGATGCTCAGCGCGCTGCTGTAGAGGGTGGAGGAGGCAGTGGGGGTGCTTCCGTCCGTGGTGTAGCGGATGCTCGCGCCGGAGGTGCTGTCGGCGAGGGTGACCGTCTGGGCCGAGGTGAAGCTTCCCCCGGCCGGGCTGAAGGTCGGCGTGGCCACTGTCCCGCTGCTGCCGCTGGTCTGGGTGTACGTGAAGTGCGGGGTGTCGTACTGCGGCCCGCTCTTCTCGTAGGTGAACCAGTACTCGATCACATTGCCCGCGCTCAGCGAACTGATGGTGTCGGTCCAGGTGTTGCCGCTGACGGCCATCCGGACGTTCTGCTGGTTCGCGTTGTTGACCAGGTAGTGGACGTCGACATAGGCCGCGGGGGTGGTGGGTATGAAGGTGATCTGGGTCTGCGACGCGCTCAGTTGGGCGATGCTCTGGGTGTAGTCGGCCGCGGCGGAGGCCGTGCTGGCGGTCGCGGTCATCCCGAGCAGCGCGGCGAGGGTCAGCACGAGCGCGGTGACCAGCGCGGTGAGGCGTCTGCGCGACGCGGGCCGCGGTGGGCGCCGAAGGGTGGTTCTGCGCATGGGGGTCCTTTCACCTGGGTTCGTGAAGTGAACGCCAGATCGATGTGAGGAGCGCTTTGGTGCCACCTTCTGGGTTGGATCCGGATGCCCGTCCCGACTCGGGCCCTTCGAATCAGTGAGCTGAAAGCGCTCTCAATCCACTGACATGGAAGTTCCAGATCCTTAGGCAGTCTCAGGGCCCTATGACCCACCGTCAAGAAGGTGCGCAACGTTCAACAGTTGAAGGATTCCGTGCTGCCGGAGCATGGGGACGGACCGCCGGTCCGGGGGTCGGGGTCCCGGTCCTGCGGTCCGTCCGGTCCTGCGGTCCGGCGGAACTGACGTCGGCTCAGCCTGCGGCCGGCGGGTAGCGGAGCACGTTCACCGGGACGGTGGCGCTGCCCTGGGCCGGGCCGCCGTAGTCGTTGACCACGTTGTCGATCACGCCGTCGCCGTTCAGCGAGACGGTCAGCACGTCGTGCAGCACCACGCCCTTGGTCACCGGCACCTCGAAGCTGTGGCTGACGTGGATGGTCGGGTCCACGTTGAAGAAGCAGTAGCTGCCCAGGCCCCAGCCCTCGTGGTGCTTCACGTAGTCGTCGACCTTGTAGGCGGCCCAGCCGAGGGTGCGGCCGTGCCGGTAGGCGGCCTGGTTCGGCGGGTCGTAGGGCAGCTCGTTCTGGAACATCACGGTGCTGCCGTGCTCGCCGTTCCAGACCACGTTGTACTTCTGGAAGTGCTCCACGAACAGACCGGTCGCCTGGACCCGGTCGCCGTTGACGACCACGCCGGTCTCGGCGGTGTTCACGGTCCAGCCGACGCCGGTGCCATGGTCCGCCCGCCAGGCCCAGACGTGGTCCAGCAGCACGTCGTCGGCGTCCACCACCAGCGCGGTGGTGGCCCGGCCCGCGCCTGCGCCGCCGATCCGGAAGAACACGTCCTGGACCGAGGTCGGGTCGCCCGCGTCGCTCCAGCCGCCGCGCCGATCGCCGATCTGGAGCAGCACCGGGGAGTTGGCCGCGCCGGCGTCGAACAGCAGCCCGGCGATCCGGACCCCCTTGGTGCCCGCCACGCTCATCGGGACCACGCCGTGCAGCGGGCTGATGGTCGGGAAGCCGATGCCGAGGACGACCGTCTCGGCGCGCTTGATCCGGATGGTCTGGTCGACCTGGTAGACGCCCGGCGTGAACAGCAGGTGCTTGCCGTCCTCCAGCGCCCGGTTGATGGTGTGCGCGGAGTGGCTCGGCTTGGCGATGAAGAACTCGTCGATCGCGATGGTCCGGGCGGCGGTGGGGGCTCCGCCGTTCCAGGTGGTGCCGAGCGCGTTGTGCCGCAGCTTGGGCACCACGACCTGCCAGCGGCCCTTGGCGTCCACGGCGAGGAAGGGCTTCTCCCGGCTTTTCGGGCTGGTCGGCAGGGTGGTGTACGGGGGGTCGGGGAAGGACTGCTCGGGCGCGCCGATCACCCCGGCGAAGACCTGGTTCCAGACCGCGTTGGACCAGCTGCCGACCTGGCTGTCCCGGGTCAGCCACTGCTGCTGGGAGGCGTTGATCACCTGGCTGTCCACCACCGTGTCGGCGATGAAGCCGCCACTGGTGTAGCCGCCCTGACGGGGGAACAGGAACAGGCTGCCCTTCACGTGCACCCGGCGGATCGGCGCGGCCTGCGAGACCGCGAACCAGTTGATGCCGTCGGTGGGGACGATGGCGAGGTTCTCGACCGAGCGCCAGAAGTTGGTCAGCCCGTTGAAGCTGCCGTCCGACTGCTGCTGGCCCTCGACCCGGACCTCGCCGTTGATGGTGACGTCGTCGGGGGAGAGGCCGAGCCCGGCCACCGAGGTGTAGTAGCCGAGCTGGATGTCGGCGGTGTAGCTGCCCGGCTTGAACAGGAAGGCGAAGCGGCCGGCCCCGAACTCGGCCGGGACCTGCTGCGCGGCGGCGGCGTCCACGGCGGACTGGATCGTCGCGGCCGGGGTGCTGGGGTCGAAGACCTGCACGTTGGGGCCGAAGTCCGGGGTGGGCGGGAGCTTCGGCGGCTTCGGGGCCTTGGGGGCCTTCGGCGTCCGGTGGCTCGTGGCGGCGGCCGACGCGGACGCCGGACCGGCGACGGCCACCGCCAGTGGCAGGGCGGTGGTGGCGAGCGCCGCGGCCGTGAAGGCGCGGCGGCTCAGTGCGGAGCTGTCGCGGAGTTGCGGTTCTGCATCGGGAAGTTCACTGTCTGCGGCCCTGAATGAGGACATTTACGACTACCTGCCTTCTGCAAGTGAAGCCGGGAGTTCCGCGATGAAGGGTGGTGTCCATCGCGGTGGAGCGCTCTCTCGGAGACGTACATTGGGGCCGGTGTGGCAGCCTGTCAAGATGGTCGGCCCGGAAATGGAAGCGCTCTCAAGGCGGTCCCGGCAACGCTGCTGCTGGGTGGCGGTCGCTCTTGTACGGAGCAGTGCCGTGTTCAACTCTTGAAGGAAGCGTCGGGCGCGCGGAGCCGCGCGCTCCGCCCGCCCGGAGTCGATCACGCGCCAGGCGTTGCGTCAGCTCCGGGGCGGGAACAGTATCCACAGCAGGGGCCGTCCGGCAGCGCGCCGGAACGGCCGGGCGGCACGGGAAGCGGGCACGGGAGTCGATGGGCGGCAACGGCAGCTGGCTGGCGCAGGTCGGTGCGGACCCGCAGGCGCGGGCGCGTCAGATCGGGGACGCACACACGGCCTTCGTCGCCGCGGGCAACCCAGCGGGCGGCCCAGCGGGCAGCCCCGCAGGTGACCCCGGGCCCGGTGGCGGCGGGCTGCGCGAGGTGGTGGCGCAGTCCTGGCTGCGCTCCCGCGAGGCCCGGGTGGACCAGGCGGTCGCCCCTCCGGTCACCCTCACCGACGGCGACCTCGCCGCCTACCGCGACGCGCATCCGCTGGCCCGGGTGATCGGGGTGCTGCGGCAGATCGTCGGCACCGCCGCCGACGACGGCGACCACCTGATGGCGGTGTCCGACGCCTCGGGACGGCTGCTCTGGGTCGAGGGCAACCGCTCGGCCCGCGCCCGTGCCTCCCGGATCAACTTCGTCGAGGGCGCGCTCTGGGACGAGGCCCACGCCGGCACCAACGCCCCCGGCACAGCGCTGGCGCTCGACCACGAGGTGCAGATCTTCGCCACCGAGCACTTCCGCACCCCGGTCCAGGCCTGGACCTGCGCCGCCGCCCCGATCCACGACCCGAGGACCGGCCGGATCCTCGGCGTGGTCGACCTGACCGGCGGCGACATCGTCGCCAACCCGCACAGCCTGGCCCTGGTCCGGGCCGCCGCGCGGGCCTGCGAGGCGGCGCTGTGGCTGCCGCAGCGGACGGGCGAGGAGGAGCGGCTGCGGGTGCTCGGGCCGCACGAGGGCCTGCTGAACCGCACCGACGGCACCGAGCTCCGGCTGACCCGCCGCCACGCCGAACTGCTGATCATGCTGGCGCTGCACCCGGACGGCCTGACGGGGGATCAACTCGCGGACCTGCTCTACGATATGCCGCCCAGTCCGACCACGCTGCGGGTCGAGCTGACCCGGCTCCGCCGGATCGTCGGCGAACTGCTCGGCTCCCGCCCCTACCGGCTCACCGCCCCACTGCGGGCGGACTTCCTGGACGTGGCCGCGGCGCTGGACCGCGGCGACCTCCGGGACGCCCTGGCCGACTACCCCGGCCCGCTGCTGCCCAGCTCGGAGGCCCCGGCCGTGGTCGCACACCGGCACTGGCTGGACACCAGGATGCGCGCCGCGGTGCTCGCCTCGTCCCGGTTCGACACCGTCCGCGGCTGGGCCGAGGGGCCCGGGTTCGACGACCTCCAGGTCTGGGAGCGGCTGGTGTCGGTCGCCCCGCCGGGCTCCCCGTGCCGCGAGGTGGCCCTGGCCAGGACGGCGGAGCTGCGGGCCGAGTGGGGCCGGCCGCGGCTCCCCGGCCAGCCGCCGGGCCAGCCGCCGGGCCAGCCGCCGGGCCAGCCGCCGGGCCGTGCAACGTTCGTGCAACCTCGGTGGAACTAGGTTGCGGCCAAGAGGCCGGGCGTCCAACGAGGGACGGTCGGCCAGGAGGCTGACGGAGGTCACCACCATGGCCCGTTTCGCAGCGCCGGGGGAACCCGACGCGAAGATGAGCTACCAGCCGCGTTACGACCACTGGATCGGCGGGGAGTACGTGCCGCCGAAGCGCGGGGAGTACTTCGAGAACCCGACCCCGGTGAACGGCCACACCTTCTGCGAGGTCGCCCGCGGCACTGCCGAGGACGTCGAGGCGGCCCTCGACGCCGCCCACGCCGCGGCGCCCGCCTGGGGCCGCACCCCCGCCGGGGAGCGGGCGAACATCCTCAACCGGATCGCCGACCGGATGGAGCAGCACCTCGAAGCCCTCGCCGTCGCCGAGAGCTGGGAGAACGGCAAGCCGATCCGGGAGACGCTGGCCGCGGACATCCCGCTCGCCATCGACCACTTCCGCTACTTCGCGGGCGCGATCCGGGCCCAGGAGGGCTCGCTCGCCGAGATCGACGAGGACACCGTCGCGTACCACTTCCACGAGCCGCTGGGCGTGGTCGCGCAGATCATCCCGTGGAACTTCCCGATCCTGATGGCGACCTGGAAGCTGGCCCCGGCGCTGGCCGCGGGCAACGCCGTGGTGATCAAGCCGGCCGAGCAGACCCCGGCGTCCATCCACTTCTGGATGAGCCTGGTCGCGGACCTGCTGCCGCCGGGTGTGGTGAACATCGTCAACGGCTTCGGCGTGGAGGCGGGCAAGCCGCTGGCGTCCAGCCCGCGGGTCGCCAAGGTCGCCTTCACCGGGGAGACCACGACCGGGCGGCTGATCATGCAGTACGCCAGCGAGAACATCAAGCCGGTCACCCTGGAGCTGGGCGGAAAGAGCCCCAACATCTTCTTCGACGACGTGAGTTCGGCCCGCGACGACTTCCTGGACAAGGCGCTCGAAGGCTTCACCATGTTCGCGCTGAACCAGGGCGAGGTCTGCACCTGCCCGTCCCGCGCGCTGATCCAGGAGGGTCACTACAGCGAGTTCCTGGACGCGGCGGTGGAGCGCACCCGCGCCATCGTCCAGGGGCACCCGCTGGACCCGGCCACGATGATCGGCGCACAGGCGTCCAACGACCAGCTGGAGAAGATCCTCTCCTACCTGGACATCGGGCAGCAGGAGGGCGCCAAGATCCTGATCGGCGGCTCGCGGGCGGACCTGGAAGGGGAGTTGGCGGGCGGCTACTACGTCGAGCCCACCATCTTCGAGGGCAACAACGCGATGCGGATCTTCCAGGAGGAGATCTTCGGCCCGGTGGTCTCGGTCGCCCCGTTCGCGACCTACGACGACGCGATCCGGATCGCCAACGACACCCTGTACGGGCTCGGGGCGGGCGTCTGGACCCGGGACTCGACCACGGCGTACCGGGCGGGGCGGGCGATCCAGGCCGGCCGGGTGTGGACCAACTGCTACCACGCCTACCCGGCGCACGCGGCCTTCGGCGGCTACAAGGGCTCGGGCATCGGCAGGGAGAACCACAAGATGATGCTCGACCACTACCAGCAGACCAAGAACCTGCTGGTCAGCTACTCGGCGAAGAAGCTCGGGTTCTTCTAGCCATGGACCGGAGCGCGAGCAAGGCCGAGCGGGTGGCGGTGACCGCCGCCGCCGAGGAGCTGCTGCGCAAGCTCTACGCCGCCAACGGCCCGCTGATGTTCCACCAGTCCGGCGGCTGCTGCGACGGCAGCTCCCCGATGTGCTACCTGGAAGGCGAGTTCCGCACCGGCGCCTCGGACGTGCTGCTGTCGTCGCTCCGGGTGGAGGGGGTGGCCGAGCCGGTCACCTTCTGGATGTCCAAGGACCAGTTCGAACGCTGGCGGCACACCCACCTCACCGTGGACGTGGTCCCCGGCCGCGGCGGCGGCTTCTCGTTGGAAGCCCCCGAGGGCATGCGCTTCCTGATCCGCTCCCGCCTGCTCACCCCGGAGGAGACGGCGGAGCTGGAGCAGCTCCCGTGAACAGGAGCGCGACCGCGTGTCAGTTTGGTTCCGCGGTGAGGTGGTAGGCGATGTCCGCCTGCGCCTGGAAGCCGCTTCGGCGGCGCCCTTCGGGGCTGAGGGTGCGGGTGGCCGGGACCGGCCGGTCGTCGGGGCCGGTCAGTCGCGGAGCGGGACCCCGGGCGGGGACGGTGAAGGCGACCGTCCCCGCCCGGGACGTGTGCAGGGTGGCCCGGAGCAGGGCGTGGTCCTGCCAGGCCAGGTCGACGGTGAGGCCGCCGTGCGCGCGCAGGCCGTGCGCCGAGCCGTTCGGCCAGGCGGCGGGGAGGGCGGGCAGCAGGGCGGTGCCGTCCGGGGTGTTCTGCAGCAGCAGTTCGGTGACGGCCGCGGTCGCGCCGAGGTTGCCGTCGATCTGGAAGATGCTCGGCGGGTGCAGGTCGAGCAGGTTGGCGGCGGTGGATCCGGTCAGCAGGGTGGTCAGGCTGTGCTGGGCCAGGTCGCCGTCGCCGAGTCGGGCGGCCAGGGCGGCCACCCAGGCCAGGCTCCAGCCGGTGCCGCCTCCGCCGTGCTCCAGGCGGGACCGGAGCGCGCGGCGGGCGGGCTCGCGGTCGGCGGGGGTCAGGCCGCTGCCGGGGTAGAGGCCGTAGAGGTGGGAGAGGTGGCGATGGCCCGGGTCCTCGACCGTGACGTCGGTGCGCCACTCCAGCAGCGCGCCGTCCGGGCCGGTGCCGGGGCGGGGCAGTCGGGACCGGGCACCGGCCGCCCGCGCGGAGAGGTCGGGGTCGAGGCCGAGCAGCCCGGCGGCGCGGACGTAGGAGTCGAGCAGCTCGGTCGCCAGCCAGTAGTCCATCGTCGTCATCGCGCTCACCGCGGCCAACCGGCCGTCCGGGGTCCGGAATCGGTGTTCGGGCGAGGTGGACGGGCAGGTGACGAGGTGGCCGTCGGCGTCCTCGGTGAGGAAGTCGAGCAGGAAGCGGACCGCGCCGCGCATCGCCGGATAGGCGCGCTCGGCCAGGAAGCCGCGGTCGCCCGAGTAGAGGTAGTGCTGCCACAGGTGGGCGCACAGCCAGGGTCCGGCCTGCGGCCAGTTCGCCCACTGCGGGCCGCCCTGCACCGGGTTGCTGCTGCGCCACAGGTCGACGTTGTGGTGGACCGCCCAGCCGTCGCAGTCGTAGTACCCGCGGGCGGTCCGCTGCCCGGCCTCGGCCAGGTCGGTGACCAGGTCGAACAGCGGTTCATGGCACTCGGCGAGGTTGGTCGGCTCGGCGGGCCAGTAGTTCATCTGGGTGTTGATGTTGGTGGTCCAGTCGCAGTTCCACGGCGGCCGGAGCTCCCGGTTCCAGATGCCCTGGAGGTTGGCGGGCTGGGTGCCGGGGCGGGAGCAGGCGATGAGCAGGTAGCGGCCGTAGCCGAAGTGCAGCGCGCTGAGGCCGGGGTCGGCCGCCCCGGCGCGGAGGGCGGCGAGGCGCTCGTCGGTGGGGAGGTCGGCGTGAGCCGAGCGGAGGTCGGCGTGGGCGGAGCGGAGGTCCAGTCCGGCCCGGTCGAACAGCCGGGCGTGGTCGGCGGTGTGCTCGGCCTGGAGGTCGGCGAAGCGGCGGGCGGCGGCGGAGTCCAGGACGGCGGTGACCCGGGCCTGAAGCCCGGCGCTCGGGCCGGTCGGCTCGGTGCGCCAGTCGCGAAAGCCGGTGGCCGCCGCCACCAGCACGGTCGCGGTGTCCGCGGCGGTGACGGTGACGCTGCCGTCGGGGTGGCCGCGGACCTCGCCGCCCTCGGCGAGGACGCGTAGGCCGAGCACGAAGCCCATGCCGCCGTTCATGAGGTGACCCAGCGTCAGACCTGCTTGGGAGTACGAGGGGTGGGGGGTGGTGAGGCGGGCGGTGAAGCTGATGCCGCCGCCGGTGAGGTGGTGCGCCAGGACTCCGGCCGGGGCCGAGACGAAGGTGCGGCGGATCCGGCTGCCGCAGCGGACCGTGTGGACGGCGGTGCTGAGGTTCAGCTCACGCCGGTAGTCGGCGTCCGCGGCGCCCGCGGCGGAGTCGTGGGTGAGCAGCAGGCTGCCCAGCGGCTGGTAGGCGTCGGTGTCGGGGCCCTGCATCCGTCGGGCCAGTTCGTCCGCGCGCAGGTGGTCGCCGTCCCGCAGCACGGCTCGGCGCAGGGCGGGGAGGCGGGCGGCGGCGGTGGGGTCGTTGCGGTCGCCGGGGCCGCCGGTCCACAGGGTGTCCTCGTTGAGTTCGATCACCTCGTCCGTGGCCTGCCCGTAGACCATTGCGCCCAGGCGTCCGTTGCCGAGCGGCAGGGCCTCCAGGAAGCCGGTGGCGGGGGCGCGGTACCAGAGCCGGGTCTCGCTCATGCCGGGTCGGACGGCAGCAGGGTGAAGGCCGCGAAGCGCTGTTCGCCGCGCAGGACGAAGCGCAGGTCCGCGCTGCCGCCGCGGTGGTCGTCCGGCAGTGGGACGGTCACCGACGTCCAGGCGTAGCGGTCGCCGGTGCTCGGGACGGTGATCCGGGCCGTCGCCGGGCGGTCGCCGATCCGCAGTTCCAGCTCGGCGCCGCCCGCTTCGGCGCGGGACACCTCGACCTGGAGGCTGATCGGGCCGCCGTGCGTCAAGTCGACCGAGCGGAAGAGGAGTTCGGAGTGCGCCGCGCCGTCGGCCGGGGCGACCGCGTCGCCCCGGCCGACGGCGGCGTCGACCAGGGCGACGCCGGTGCAGGCGTCGAAGTCGACCGCCGGGACCCGCCGTCCGAGCACCGTGCGCGGCCGGGGCTCCGGGCCGGTCACCGTGAGCGGGGCGGTCAGCGGCAGGTCGGCGGCGGAGCGTCCGACCAGGATCCGGTAGCGGCCGGGATCGACGGTGAACCCGCCGGTGCCCACGTCCCAGTGGGCGAAGGCGTCGGCGACGGCCAGGTCGAAGCGGACGGTGCGCCGCTCGCCCGCGGCGAGGTCGACCTTGCCGAAGTCGGCCAGTTTCAGCAGCGGGGCGTCGTAGCGGGCGTCCAGCGCGCGGACGTAGAGCTGGACGGTCTCCCGGCCGCCGCGCGGGCCCGTGGCGGCGAGGGTCAGGCTGACCCCGACGGTGCCGTCCCGGTCCACGGTGGAGCTGGAGAGCCGCAGGTCGGAGTAGTCGACCCGGGTGTAGCCGAGGCCGTGGCCGAAGGGGTAGAGCGGCGCGGCCCGGTGGTACTGGTAGGTCCAGCCGGCGCTGATCACGTCGTAGTCGAGCCGCTCCGGCAGCGGGTCGTCGGCCCGGTACCAGGTCTGCGGCAGCCGTCCGGACGGCTCCGCCGTGCCGAGCAGCACGGCGGCGAGGGCGTTGCCGGTCTCCTGGCCGCCGTGCGAGGTCCAGACGACGGCGGGGAGGTGGGCGTCGGCCCAGTCGACCGCGTAGGGGTAACTGCTCATCAGCACCAGGACGGTGCGCGGGCACTCCGCGGCCACCGCTCGCAGCAGTGCCTCCTGCTCCGGAACGAGAGCGGTGCTCTCGCGGTCCTCCGCCTCACGCCCGTTGATCAGCGGGTTGTTGCCGAGGACGACGATCGCGGTGTCCGCGCCGCGGACCGCGGCGAGCGCCTCGGCGGTGCCGTCCCGGACCACGGTCCTGGTCCAGCGCTCGGCGTCGGCGGGGTCGGTCGCGGTGACCGCCACCCGGCCGCTGGCCGGGTCGACCACGGCGTACCGGCCGCTGTGCACATTGCGGAGCAACTCGCGGCCGTCCGGCTGGAGTTCCAGGCGGAAGGTCTCGTGCACATCCCAGCCGTTGGGCTCGACCTGGTCGGCGGCGAGGCCCGCGTCGGCGTCCTTGAGGGTCAGGAAGCGTCCGCCGAGGGCGTTACGGAGTGTCAGGACGCCACCGCCCCAGTCGAAGAGGTCGAATCCGGCGGCGGCGTCGCGGCTGGCGTCGGCGGCTGCGGCGTCCCGCACGAGCACCGGTCCGGTGGGGTCGTCCGTCGGCACCGCCAGCCGGCCGCCGGTCGACGCCGCGGTCAGGGTGATCCGGTCCACCCCCTCCGCGCAGACGGTCCGGTCGTCGCCCAGCGCCGTCCGCAGCCCGTCCGCGACGGTGACCCGGTACGGCATGGTCCCGCTGTACCAGTCCTCGCAGAGGGTGTCCGCGAACGGCCCGACCACCGCGACCCGCCCCGCCCCCGGCAACCCCGCCCCCGCGGCCAGCGGCAGCGCCCTGCCCGCGTTCTTCAGCAGCACCACCGACTCTGTCGCCGCCCGCAGGGCCAGCGCACGGTGCCCGGGGGAGTCGACCACCTCCCACGGGGTGTCCGCGTACGGATCCAGCTCCGGGTCGAACTCGCCCAGCCGGAAGCGGATCGACAGCTGCCGCCGGACCGCCCGGTCCACGTCCGCCGGGTCGATCAGCCCGCGCTCCAGCGCCTCGGTGATCCGGCCGACGGTGACCGCGCTGTCCTCGCCGTGGTCGGTGAAGCTGTCGACGCCCGCGCGCAGCGCCGCCGCGTGCGACTCGGCGTGGTCGTCGTAGTAGTGCTCGGGGTCGACCAGGTTGGACGGCGCCTCGGCGTCGCTGACCACGAACAGCTCGTGCCCGGTCGGTCCGGCCCAGCGCCGAAGCTCGTCCTCGACCAGTGGACTGACGTGGCAGGGACGGCCGTTGACCAGGTTGTAGGCCAGCATCGCCCCGGTCGCCGCGCCGGAGGCGACGGCGGTGCGGAAGGCCGCGAGGTCGTACTCGTGCAGCACCCGGGGGCGCAGCCCGGACGAGGTGGTGCAGCGGTCGTCCTCGTTGTTGTAGGCGAGGAAGTGCTTGAGGATCGGCGCGGTGCGCAGCCGGTCCGGGTCGTCCCCGGCCATGCCGCGGCAGTAGGCGTCGCCCAGCCGGGCGGTCAGCAGCGGGTCCTCCGCGTAGCCCTCCTCGTTGCGGCCCCAGCGCGGGTCGCGGAGCAGGTTCACCACCGGGGCCCAGGCCTGGAGGCTGTGCCGGCCCTCGCCGACGGCCGGGGTCCGGTGGTGGTGGTAGGCGCGCAGTTCGGTGCCGGTCACCGCGGCGACGGCGTGGCAGAGCTGCTCGTCCCAGGTCGCGCCCAGGCCCACGGCCTGCGGGAACACCGTGGCGGTGCCGAGCCAGCCGACACCGTGCAGGGCCTCGGTGCCGGTCCGGAACGGGCCGACGCCGAGCCGGGGGACGGCGGGGGCGTACTGGTGCAGCATCGCGATCCGCTCGTCCGGGGCGAGCCGGCCGAGCAGGTCCTCGACCCGTGCGGCCAGCGGCAGTTCGGGGTCCTGGAAGGGGTGGGGCCCGGTCGCTCGGTGCTGCTGCTGGACGGAGGCGGAGGCGGTACTCACCTGGTGGACCCCTTGCGGTACGTGGTCGGACGGAAGCGGTTCGAAAGTGGCAGCGAGCCGCCCGTCTGTCAACCGTGCGGTGGGGTCGAATTTTCCACAACAGCTACAAATACCGCTGTGACCTGGCTAGTTGTAGAAGTTGACAGATCATCAGGGCGGTTCCGGGAATTTTTGTTCAGACTCTTGCCGAACCTGTAACGCGTGGTTAGTCTCGCCGCAACATCGAAGCGCTTCGACGCCTTCGCATCGCTGCCCGTGTACCGCCACCGCCGCACCGCTCCCGCCGTACCGCCGCTGACCGGATCCCACAGACGAAGGGCCGCACCGACCATGAGCATCGAGATGAACCGCAGATCCGTTCTGCGCACCGCCGTCGGCGTGGCCGGGGCCGCCTCCATGGCCCCGCTGCTGAGCGCCTGTGGGTCGGGCAGCGCCGTCAAGTCGGGCGCCAACACCAAGAAGGGCGTGACCAGCGCGGTTCCCGCCTACACGGCGAACACCTCGGTCAAGCCGGACATCCCCTCGGTGTCGTTCGCCAACGGCGCGGTCACCGACCCGGGCTTCCTGACCTACCCGGCCAACCCGGTCGCGACGGTGACCGGCAAGCCCGGCTCCGGCGGCAGCTACACGGCGGTCACCCCGCTCTGGGGCGCGGTGCCCCAGGCGGGCAACTCCTTCTACACGGCGGTCAACGCGGCCCTGGGCGCCAGCCTCACCATGCACCCGGCCGACGGGAACACCTTCAACACCGCGATCACCACGCTGACCGCGGCCAAGAAGCTCCCGGACTGGGTCCAGCTGCCGACCTGGTGGAACCAGACCTTCAACACCGGTGAACTCGCCGCGACCCAGCTCGCCGACCTCACCCCCTACCTGGCCGGGGACAAGGTCAAGGACTACCCCAACCTCGCCGCCATCCCCACCGGCGCCTGGAAGTGCGGGGTCTGGGACGACAAGCTCTACGGCATCCCCTCGTTCTCCTCCGGCACCTCCTTCGCGGGCATGACCTACTACCGCCAGGACGTCTTCGAGGCCAAGGGCATCAGCGCCTCCGAAGTCACCTCGGCGGCCGATCTGATGGCCCTCGGCAAGGAGCTGACCAGCGCCTCCGCGGGCGTCTGGGCCTTCGACGACGTGTGGACCTACCTCCAGCCGGCCTTCGGCATCGCCAACAAGTTCTGGATCAAGGACGGGAAGCTGGCGCACAAGTACGACCAGCCCGAGTTCCTGGAGGCCCTGGACTGGCACTACCAGCTGGCCAAGTCCGGCTCCGTGCACCCGGACGCCCTGGCCGGCAAGAACAGCGACGCCAAGGCCCGCTTCTACGCCGGGAAGGTGCTGATCGAGGGGGACGGCACCGGCGCCTGGAACCTGGCCGACGACCAGGCGGGCAAGGCGGCGTCCAAGGCCTACCGGCGCGGTGCCTTCCCGCTGTTCGCCGCGGACGGCAAGTCCACCCCGAGCATCTACCTGGGCACCTCCACCAGCTTCGTCAGCTACCTCAACGCCAAGCTCAGCCCGGCCCAGATCAAGGAGTGCCTGGCCATCGCCAACTACCTGGCCGCACCCTGGGGTTCGGCCGAGTACACGCTGATCAACTACGGCGTCGAGGGCACCGACTACACCATGGTCGGCGGCGTGCCGACCTTCACCTCCGAGGGCCAGAAGAGCGTCCAGCAGCAGACCTTCCCGTTCCTGGCCACCTGCCAGGAGGTGATCAGCAACCCCGGCGCGGACCAGCTCACCAAGGACTACACCGCCTGGAACACCGCGACCGCCAAGTACGCCTACAAGAGCGTGTTCTGGAACATGAACATCACCGTCCCGGCGCGCTACTCCACCGCCGACGCCGCCCAGGCGGTCGAGGACACCGTCAAGGACGTCTACCACGGCATCAAGCCGGTCTCCGCCTTCCAGGAGGCGGTCAGCACCTGGAAGAAGAACGGCGGCACCACGCTGGTGGAGTGGTACCAGACGAACGTCATGGACAAGTACGGCACCGACCAGTAGTCGACCCGCCCGATCCGTCACACCCAGGAGGTACGGTGGCCGCCGCGGTTACCACGAACGCCGGTGCGGAGGACGGGACGAAGGGCGGGGTGAAGCCCGCCGCGTCCCGCCCGGAGCGCGCCCGAAAGCTCAACTGGCGCGTCCGGCTGCGCCGCGACAGGACGCTCATCCTGATGACCCTGCCGGCCGTCGTCCTGCTCCTGGTCTTCAACTACCTGCCGCTGTTCGGCACGGTCACCGCCTTCGAGTACTACGACCACCTGACCGGGGTGCTGCACAGCCAGTGGATCGGCCTGGAGAACTTCCAGCAACTGTTCCAGGACCAGCTGTTCTGGGAGGCGCTGGAGAACACCCTGGCGATCAGCGCGGTCCAACTGGTGCTGTTCTTCCCGATCCCGATCGTCCTGGCACTGCTGCTGAACTCGGTGCTGAACGAGCGGATCCGCAGCCTGGTCCAGTCGGTCACGCTGATCCCGCACTTCTTCTCCTGGGTGCTGGTGGTCACCCTGTTCCAGCAGATGCTGGGCGGCGCCGGGCTGGTCAACCAGTTCCTCCGGCACCAGGGCATGGGCACCTGGGGGGTGATGACCGACCCGGCGACCTTCAAACTGCTGGTCACCTCGCAGGCGATCTGGAAGGAGGCCGGCTGGGGCGTCATCGTCTTCATGGCGGCCCTGGCCGCGATCGACCAGAACCTCTACGAGGCCGCCGCGGCCGACGGGGCGGGCCGCTGGCGCCGGATGTGGCACATCACCCTCCCCGGGATGCGCGGAGTCGTCGTGCTGATGCTGGTGCTGCGCCTCGGCAACGCGCTGACGGTGGGCTTCGAGCAGATGCTGATCCAGCGCACGGCGGTCGGCCACGACGCCGCGGACGTGCTGGACACCTTCTCCTTCTACTACGGCATCGGAACCAACAACGAGGGCTACGGCACCGCGGCCGGCCTCTTCAAGAGCGTGATCTCGCTGGTGCTGATCCTGGCCGCCAACAAGCTCGCGCACGCATTCGGCGAAGACGGGTTGTACCGGAAATGAGCACACTCTCCCTGAGCGGCGACCGCCGCCGCGCCCCCCGGCCCAGGGCCGAACGTCCCCCCTGGGAGGAACCGCCCAGCCGGGCCGGGCAGGCCGGCAAGGGGACCGTGCTGGCCCTGGTCGTGCTGGCGGTGCTGGTGCCGCTCTACTGCGTGGTGCTCACCAGCCTCTCCACCCAGGGGGCGGTCAACCGGGCCGGCGGCATCGTCCTGGTCCCGGACGGGCTCACCCTCAACGCCTACAGCACCATGCTCAGCGGCGGCCCGGTCGCCCAGGCGCTGCTGGTCAGCCTGGGCATCACCGTGGTCGGCACGCTGTTCTCGATGGTGGTCTCGGTGCTCTGCGCCTACGGCCTGTCGCGGTCCCGCTCGCTCGGCCACCGCTTCCTGCTGATGCTGCTGATCGTCACGATGTTCGTCAGCGGCGGGCTGATCCCCAGCTTTCTGGTGGTGGTCGGACTCGGCGGCCTGGACCAGTACTGGTCGCTGATCCTGCCGACCGCGGTGTCGGTCTTCAACATCCTGGTGCTGCGCTCCTTCTACTCCGGCACCGCGGCCGAACTGATCGACGCCGCCCGGATGGACGGGGCGGGGGAGTGGCGCATCCTCTGGTCGGTGGTGCTGCCGACCTCGCGCGCGGTCACCGCCGTGGTCACCCTGTTCTACGCGGTCGGCTACTGGAACTCCTTCTTCAACGTGATGCTCTACATGGGCACCGACAGCACCAAGTGGCCGCTGCAGTACGTGCTGTACTCCTACGTCAGCCAGGGCGTCGCGATGCCGGGGCAGAGCAACGCGGGCTTCGGCAGCGGGCACTCGGTCACCACCCCGCTCGCCCTGCAGATGGCGGTCGTGGTGCTCACCCTGGTCCCGGTGCTGATCGTGTTCCCGTTCCTGCAGAAGCACTTCGCCAAGGGCATGCTGACCGGTGCCATCAAGGGCTGACCCCGGTTCACTACGCTGCACACACAACGCCGCACAGGTCCATCGAACAGCGGGGAACTCCGACATGGGAAGTCCGACATGGTGACACTCGCCGAGGTGGCGCGGCAGGCGGGCGTCTCGCCCAGTACGGTCAGCTACGTCCTCAGTGGCAAGCGGGCGATCTCCGAGCCGACCCGGGCCCGGGTCGAGCAGGCCATCAGCGACCTCGGCTACCACCCCAACGCGGGGGCCAGGGCCCTGGCCGGGAAGCGCTCGCACATCATCGCCCTGGTGGTGCCGCTGCGGACCGACGTCTACGTCCCGATCATGATGGAGATCGCCATCGCGGTCACCATGGCGGCCCGGCAGTACGGCTACGACGTGCTGCTGATCACCAATGACGAGGGCCCCGAGGGCGTCCGCCGGGTCGCCGCCAGCGGGCTCGCCGACGGCGTGGTGCTGATGGACGTCGAGCTGGAGGACGAACGGATCCCGGTGCTGCGCGAGCTGGGCAGCCATGCCGCGATGATCGGCCTGCCCGCCGACGCGCACGGCCTGGCCTGCGTCGACCACGACTTCACCGCCGCGGGCGCGCTCTGCGCCGACCACCTGGCCGACCTCGGCCACCGCGACGTGGCCTTCGTCGGCTACGCCCCGCAGGTCTACCGGCGGCACGCCGGCTACGCCGAGCGGACCCTGACCGGCTTCCGCGAGCGGGCCGCCGCGCGCGGACTGCGGATCCTGCACCGCCCCTGCGAGGGCACCTACGAGAGCACCGCGGGGACGCTGGCCCGAATCCTGGAGGACCGCCCGGCCACCACCGGCTTCGTGGTGCAGAACGAGGGCGCGCTCGGTCCGCTGCTCAGCCTGCTGCGCGGCAGCGGACGGATCGTCCCCGAGGACGCCTCGGTGGTCGCGCTCTGCCCGGAGCAGCTCGCCGAGCAGAACTCGCCCCGGCTCACCGCGGTCACCGGCCCGGCGCAGGAGCTGGGCCGACAGGCGGTGGAGCTGGTGATGAGCCGGATCGACGGCGGCGCCCCGCCGGAGATCACGCTGCTCACCCCGGTGCTGACGGTCCGTGAGAGCACCGGCCCCGGCCCTTTCCCCGTTCGTTGACGTAGCGTCAACTCGTTTTCGGCGCGCACCTTCCTGGAGACAGCCATGCCCGCACACATCCATGACCTCGGCGACGCGCTGGAGTGGCGCGCCCGGGGCGAGACCCTGCGGATCGAGCCGTGGGGCCGCGACTCGGTCCGGGTCAGGGCGACCCCCGGCGGCCCGCTGCTGGCCGACCTGCCCGGCGCGCTGCTCGACCGCCCGGCCCGCTCCGACGCCGTGATCACCCTGGAGCCGAGCGGCGCCACCCTGGTCAACGGTGCGATCACGGTCCGGCTGGACGGCGGCGACCCCGACTCCGCCGACCCGCAGCTGCACTCCGCCGCCGGACGGCTCAGCTTCCTCCGCACCGAGGACGGCAGCGAGCTGCTGGCGGAACAGCCCGCGCACTTCTGGTGGCCCGGCCCGCGCCTCTACACCGCCACCGGCAACGGCTACCACCGGTTGGAGCAGAGCTTCTGCGCCTACCCCGGCGAACGGCTGTTCGGGCTCGGTCAGCACACCCACGGGCTGCTGGACCAGAAAGGCGCGGTGATCGACCTGGTCCAGCGGAACGCCGAGGTCAGCATCCCGCTCCTGCTCTCCGACCGCGGCTACGGCCTGCTCTGGAACAACCCGGCGATCGGCCGGGTCGAGCTGGGCGCCACCGGCACCCGCTGGGTCGCCGACAGCGCCCGTCAGCTGGACTACTGGATATCGGCGGGGGAGCCCGCCGACGTCCTGGCCCGCTACGCCGACGCCACCGGCCACGCGCCGGTGCTGCCGGAGTGGGCGGCCGGGTTCTGGCAGTGCAAGCTGCGCTACCGCACCCAGCGGGAACTGCTGGAGGTCGCCCGCGAGTACCGGCGGCGCGGGCTGCCGCTGGACGTCATCGTCGCCGACTTCTTCCACTGGACCCACCTCGGCGACTGGAGGTTCGACCCGGCCGAGTGGCCGGACCCGGCCGCGATGGTCGCCGAACTGACCGGGCTGGGCATCAAGCTGATGGTCTCGGTGTGGCCGTCGGTCAGCCCGCTCAGCGAGAACTACCACGAACTGCTGAACCGGGGCCTGATGGTCAACACCGAGTACGGCCCGGTCGCCCACGCCGACTGGCCGGACAAGGGCCTGGACGCCTACTCGGCCCAGGTCGCCTTCTACGACGCCACCAGCCCGGAGGCCCGGGAGTTCG
The DNA here is from genome assembly GCF_042510955.1 of Streptacidiphilus cavernicola. Classification (NCBI taxonomy): domain Bacteria; kingdom Bacillati; phylum Actinomycetota; class Actinomycetes; order Kitasatosporales; family Streptomycetaceae; genus Streptacidiphilus; species Streptacidiphilus cavernicola. Next base: position 25,266 of record NZ_JBHFAB010000033.1, on the reverse strand, counting down.
TCTGGGACAGGCTGCGGCAGAACTACCTCGACCTCGGCATCACGGTCTGGTGGCTGGACGCCTGCGAGCCGGAGCTGAAGCCCGGCTACCCGGCCAACCTCCGCTACCACGCCGGTCCCGGCCTGGAGGTCGGCAACCTCTACCCGCGCGAGAACGCCCGGATGGTCTGGGACGGCATGCACGCCGCCGGGCAGACCGAGGTGGTCACGCTCAACCGCTCCTCCTGGGCCGGGGCCCAGCGCTACGGAGCCGCGCTCTGGTCCGGCGACATCGGCACCGACTTCGCGTCGCTGCGGGCCCAGATCAAGGCCGGGCTGAACGTCGCGGTGTCCGGCATCCCCTGGTGGACCACCGACATCGGCGGCTTCCACGGCGGCGACCCGGACGACCCGGCCTACCGCGAGGTGCTGATCCGCTGGTTCCAGTACGGGGCGTTCTGCCCGCTGTTCCGGCTGCACGGCTTCCGCGGCCCGGAGCAGAAGCTCGAACCGGCGATGACCGGCCTGCCCAACGAGGTCTGGTCCTACGGCGAGGAGGCCTTCGACATCCTTGCCGGATACCTCCACCTGCGGGAACGGCTGCGCCCCTACATCATGGAGCAGATGGCCGCCGCGGCCGGGACCGGGCTGCCGCCGATGCGCCCGCTGTTCGTCGAGTTCCCCGACGACCCGTCCGCCTGGACCGCGGAGGACTCCTTCCTGCTCGGCCCCGACCTGCTGGTCGCCCCGGTCACCGAGGCCGGCGCCCGCTCCCGCGAGGTCCGGCTGCCGCTCGGCGCGCACTGGACCGACGCCTGGACCGGCGCCGGGTACGAGGGCGGCCGGACCGTGCGGGTGGACGCGCCGCTGGACCGCATCCCGCTGTTCCTGCGCGACGGAGCCGAGCTGCCGATCCATCAGGAGCGTTGATGGGGGTGGTCTTTGACGGTCGGCTGGCGTTCGGCGGCGACTACAACCCGGAGCAGTGGGACCCGGCGGTCTGGGCGGAGGACGACGCGCTGATGCGGCAGGCGGGGGTCAACCTGGCCACCGTCGGCGTCTTCTCCTGGGCGCTGCTGGAACCGGAGGAGGGGCACTACGCCTTCGACTGGCTGGACGCCCAGTTGGACCGGCTGCACGCCAACGGGGTGAGCGTCGACCTGGCCACCCCAACCGCCTCCCCGCCGCCGTGGTTCACCCTGGCCCACCCGGAGGCCATGCCGGTGACCCCGGACGGCACCCGGCTCACCCACGGCAGCCGTGACACCTACTGCCTGGCCGCCCCCGCCTACCGCAGGGCCGCCGCGGCCATCGCCTCGGCCCTGGCCGCGCGCTACGCCGGGCACCCGGCGGTGGCGCTCTGGCACGTCCACAACGAGTACGCCACGGTCTGCCACTGCGAGCAGGCAGCGGCGGCCTTCCGGCAGTGGCTGCGGGAGCGGCACGGGAGCCTGGACGCGCTCAACCAGGCCTGGGGGACCGCCTTCTGGAGCCAGCGGTACGGCTCGTGGGAGCAGGTCCAGCCGCCGCGGGCGACCCAGTGGCACCACAACCCCGGCCACACCCTGGACTACCGCCGGTTCTGGTCGGACCTGGCGCTCACCGCCTACCGTGAGCAGCGCGACGCCATCCGGGCCCACAGCGACCGGCCGGTCAGCACCAATCTGATGCTGCCCGGCTACCAGACCCTGGACCTGTGGAAGTTCGGCCGTGAGGTGGACTTCGTCGGGATCGACCACTACCCGGACGCGCCCGGCGCCGACGCCCACGCCGACATCGCCTTCGGCGCCGACCGGGCCCGCTCCTTCGGCGGCGGAAAGCCCTGGCTGCTGATCGAGCAGGGCACCAGCACCGTCTACCGGCCGGGCCTGACGCTGCCCCGCGAACCCGGCGACATCCTGCGCAGCAGCCTCGGCCACATCGCCCGGGGCTCGGACGGCGCGCTGTTCTTCCAGTGGCGGCAGTCCCGGGCGGGCGCCGAGATGTGGCACTCGGCGATGGTCCCGCACGCCGGGTCCGACACCCGGATCTTCCGCGAGACCGCCGCCACCGGCGCGGCGCTCGCCCGGCTGGGCGAGCTGGCCGGATCCCGGGTCGAACCGCCGCGGGTGGCGCTGCTCTGGGACGCCGATGCCTGGTGGGCGCTGGACAGCGCGGGCATGCCCAGCAGCGGACTCGACTACCTCGGCACGGTCCGCAGGGCGCACCGCGCGCTCTGGGACGCCGGGGTGGCGGTGGCCTTTGCCCACCCCGAGGACGACCTCTCCGGCTACCGCGCGGTGCTCGCGCCCAGCCTCTACCTGGTCTCCGACGACGGCGCGGACTCGCTGCGCCGGTATGTGCGGGGCGGCGGGACGCTGCTGGCACAGTACTTCAGCGGGGTGGTCGACGCCCGGCACCAGGTCAGGACCGGCGGCCACCCGGGCGCGCTGCGCGAGCCGCTGGGCATCCGGGTGGAGGAGCACCGGCCGCTGCCGCCGGACCTGGAAGTCGCACTGTCGGACGGGTCGTCAGGGACGGTGTGGAGCGAGGACCTCCGGGCGGAGGGGGCGGACGTCCTGGCTTCGTACGGAGGCGGGGGTGACGGGTGTGGGGGCGGCGACGGTGCCGGCTCGTTGACGGGGAAGCCCGCGGTGACCCGGCACCGGTTCGGGGCGGGGAGCGGCTGGTATGTCTCGACCCGGCTGGACGACGCCGGTTACGCGGCGCTGCTGGGCCGGGTGCTGGCGGCGGCCGGGGTCGGCCCGGTGCTGCCGGGGCAGCCGGCCGGGGTGGACGCGGTGCGGCGTCGGAAGGGTGAGCTGAGCTGGCTGTTCCTGTTCAACCACGGTCCGGGGGAGGTGTGGCTGCGGTCGGTGGCGGCCGGGGTGGAACTACTGACCGGGGCCGCCGTCCCGGCCACTGGGCTGCGGCTCGGGGCGGGCGGGGTCGCGGTGGTGCGGGAGGGCGGCGTGTCGGCGTGAGCGGGCGGGCGGTGCGTCGGACGGTGCGTCAGGTCAGCCGCGCTTGACGGCCACTCCGGCGTAGCCGGGGACCTCGATCGCGGTCAGCCCGCGGTCCTCGTCGTTGTCGGGCCGCCACTCGTGCACCGGCACCACCCCCGGCTGCACCAGGTCCAGCTCGCCGAAGAACCCGGCCACCTCGGCGTGGGTGCGCGAGACGATGTCGAGCCCGGCCCTGGCGTAGGCGAGGGTGACCGACTCGGCGACCGCGGGCGGCAGCAGTTCGCCGGTGCCGTGGGTCAGCACCAGCACGCTGCCGGGCGCGAGCGCGTCCCGGTAGCGGGCCAGCAGGTCGGCCGGCTCCTCGGCGTCGGGGATGAAGTGCAGCAGCGCCACCAGCAGCAGCGCCACTGGCTGGGACAGGTCCAGCAGCGCCTTGGTCTGCGGGGCGTCCAGGATCGAGGCGGGGTCGCGGAAGTCGCCGTCCAGGTAGGCGATCCGGCCCTCGGCGGTGCTGCGCAGCTTGGCGCGGGCGTGCGAGAGCACGATCGGGTCGTTGTCGACGTAGACCACCCGCGCGTCCGGCACCGCCGCCTGCGCCACCTCGTGGGTGTTGTCGCTGCTGGGCAGGCCGGTGCCGATGTCCAGGAACTGGCTGATGCCCCGGCCGGCGGCGAACCGCACCGCGCGGCCGAGGAAGCGCCGGTTGGCCCGGGAGCCGGTCGGGGCGCTGGGCAGCAGGTCCACCACGCGCGCGGCGGCGGCCCGGTCGGCCGGGAAGTTGTCCTTGCCGCCGAGGTAGTAGTCGTACATCCGCGCGGCATGCGCTCCGTCGATGCGCAGGGGGGATGCCATGGCGCTCCTTCCGGCTCTCCGGGTCCGAGCCCGGTCAGCCGTGCTTGATGGCCACGCCGGCGAGGGCGGCGACCTCGGGGCGGGTCAGGGCGAGGTCCTCGGGGTGGTCGGTGCGCCACTCGTGCACCGGGACCAGACCGGGGTCGACCAGGTCCATGCCCTCGAAGAATCGCGCCACCTCGGCCGTGTCGCGCGAGGTCAGGCTGACCCCGGCGGCGGCGTAGGTCTTCAGCACCGCGGCGGCGACCTCGGGCGGGGTGAACTCACCGGTGGCGTGGGAGAGGATCAGCGCGCTGCCGGGCGGCAGCACGGCCTTGAGCCCCTCCAGGACCTCGATCGGCCGGTCCGAGTCCGGGAAGAAGTGCAGCAGCGAGACCACCATCAGCGCGATCGGCTGGGTGAAGTCCAGCAGCTCCTTGGCCTGCGGCGCGTTCAGGATGGCCTCGGGGTCGCGGAAGTCGGCGTCGATGTAGGCGGTGCGGCCCTGCGGGCTGCCCTGGAGCAGGGCTCTGGCGTGGACCAGCACCATCGGGTCGTTGTCGACGTAGACCACGCGGGCGCCGGGGATGATCGCCTGGGCCTTCTCATGGGTGTTCTCGGCCGTGGGCAGGCCGGTGCCGATGTCGAGGAACTGGCGTATGCCCAGCTGGGCGGCGTAGCCGACGGCGCGGCCGAGGAAGCGGCGGTTGGCCCGCGCGGTGGCGACCACGTCCGGGAACAGCTCGACCACCTGGGCGGCGGCGGCCCGGTCGGCCGGGAAGTTGTCCTTGCCGCCGAGGAAGTAGTCGTACATCCGGGCCGAGTGCGGCACGTCCGTCCGCAGGTCCACGCTTCCCGGAAGGCTGCCGTCCGATGCGGCCCAGTCCCAGTTGTCAGCAGTCATGACGCTCCTCGGCCGATCGGAATTCTCAGACGATCCCAACATCCTCCGCAGGGAGCCACGATGACTTGGCATCACCTGCATGATCGGAATCATGCTACTGGATTCAATAACCGGGAGTGCTGCCCTGGCCATCGTCCCTGTGGCCACAGCCTGAACGCTGGCGGAACCTGTGTGAAGTGATCTGACTCACACTTCGGAATCCCTGTCGCCGGGCCGGGGACCAAGAGCATCCTTGGCAGCAGGACGGCGCCCGCGGGCGCCCCGACCATGGAGGCTGTGCGTGGGCGACAGGGCCGAGCGGATCCGGATCGAACGCCTTGACAGCGAACGCCCTGATGGGGAGCGCTCTGAGGGGGACGGCGGCAGCGCGCAGTGGCGGGCCGTCCTCGCCGCCGCCGACGCCGGGCCGGTGCCGGTGGGGCCGGGCGGGGCGGGCCTGCGCTGGCTGGCCTGGTCCGGAGCCGGGGACGGCGACGGGGCCCGAGCCGGGTCCGGGGACGATGTCGCCGTCGGCGCGGCCTGGTTGCGGTCCGACGGCCGGTTCCTGACGGCGGTGCTGCCGGACCGGACCGGCGACGGGGCCGGGGCGGCGCTGCTGGACGCGGTCCGCTCGGCCGCCGCGGCGGAGGGGACCGCGGACGTGCTGCGGACCGGCGCGGCCAAGGGCTCCGACGCCGAGGCGCTGCTGGTCGCGGCCGGGTTCCAGCCGGGGGAGGAGACGCAGCGGATGCTGCTCCGGGTCGAGGACTGCGACCCGGACGCGCTGCGCGCCATCGTCAGGGCCGCCAGCGACGGCTACCACCTGGTCCGCTGGCAGGGCGTGGCCCCGGCCGACCTGCTCGCCCCCTACGCGGCGACCCGCGACGCGCTGGACGGGACGGCGGTCGGCGGCCCCGGCTGGGACGAGGCCCGGGTCCGCGCCGCGGCCGAGGAGACCGCGGCGCGCGGGCAGACCCGGCTCACCGTCGCGGCGCTCGGTCTCGACCCGCTCGGCGACGAGGTGGTGGCCGGTTTCAGCGAGATCCTGCTGCCGGGCCGGGGCGGGGTGCCGACCGGCCGGGGCGCGGCCAGGGCGATGCAGTCCGACACCGCGGTGCTCAAGCCGCATCGCGGCCGGGGCCTCGGCCTGTGGGTGAAGGCGGCGATGCTGCAGTGGCTGCTCGGCGCGCACCCGGAGGTCGAGGCGGTGGAGACGGTCTGCCGGATCGGCAACACGCACATGATCGAGATCAACGAGACCCTCGGCTTCCGTCCGGAAGCCCGCGAAGTCCCCTACCAACTCGCCCTGCGACGAGCCTGATCCGCACATATCGCGGTGCCGGGTCCTAGGCTGGGCAGGGCGAAGGATCGGACGTCTGAGCCGACCGCGAATCCAGGAGGAAACCCAGCGTGGCTACCACTCGCGTCGCACGTACGGAATGGGAAGGCTCTCTGCTCGAGGGCAAGGGCGAGGTCTCGCTGGTGACCTCGGGGGTCGGCGAGTTCCCGGTGACCTGGGCCTCGCGGGCCGAGACGGCGAACGGGAGGACCAGCCCGGAGGAGCTGATCGCGGCGGCGCACTCCAGCTGCTTCTCGATGGCGCTGTCGCACGGCCTCGCCGGGGCCGGCACCCCGCCCGCCAAGCTGGAGACCCAGGCCGAGGTCACCTTCCAGCCCGGTGAGGGCATCACCGGCATCCACCTGACCGTCGTGGGCACCGTGCCCGGCCTGGACGAGGCCGGCTTCGTCAAGGCGGCCGAGGACGCCAAGGCCAACTGCCCTGTCAGCCAAGCGCTTTCGGGCACCACGATCACGCTGACGGCGAGCCTGGGCTAAGGCCTGGTCAGTCGGCCCTCCCGTGGCCCCCGCCCCTTCCGGGCGGGGGCCACGGCGCGTGCGGCGGCTCCGCGCGCCCCCGGGTGCTCCACGGAGGAGTGAATCCGGCCGTTCTCGGTGGCAGCGGCCGGAATGCGCTGCCTATGATCGCTACGTTGCGTAGCGGATGTGGTCATGACCACCGCGGTCACCACCGCCCGCGGTCATCACCACCCTGGGAGCGCGGGACGGGAGAGCTGTGCCAGGCCCGAGCAGTGTCAGCAACGGGGGCAGCGGGGACAGCGCGGTCGCGCGGGCGGGTGCGGTGGCGGGCGCGGCGGTGGCCGACACGGCCCAGCTGACCGAGGCCCTGCACGCGAGCGAGAGCAGGTTCCGGGCGGCGTTCACCGACGCCGGCATCGGCATGGCCCTGGTCGACGCCGAGGACCGCATCATCGAGGCCAACCCGGCGCTGGCGGCGATGCTCGGCCACACCGTCCCGGAGCTGATCCGGCTGCACATCCACGAACTGCTGGACGTGGAGGACGACCCGCGCCAGGCCTACCTGGAGCTGCTGCACGGCGACCGGGACCGGCTCCGGCTGGAGAAGCGGCTCAAGCACCGGCGCGGGCACACGGTCTGGACCAACATCACCATCTCGCTGATCCGCTACGCCGACGGCCGCCCCCAGTACACCCTGGCCATGGTCGAGGACGTCTCCGAGGCCCGGCGGCTCGGCGACCGGCTGCACTACCAGGCCATGCACGACCCGCTGACCAGGCTGCCGAACCGGTCGCTGTTCTTCGACCGGCTGGCCGGGGCCTTCGCCGAGGCGGACCAGCGGATCGGCCTCTGCTACCTGGACCTGGACGGCTTCGCCGCGGTCAACGACACCCTCGGCCACCACGTCGGCGACGAGCTGCTGGTCGCCGTGGCGGAACGGCTGGAGCAGCGCTTCAGCGGGCGCGGCCACCTGGTGGCGCGGATGGGCGGGGACGAGTTCGCGGTGCTGGTCCCGCGCAGCGCCGGTCCTGACGAGCTGAAGGCGCTGGCCGCCGAGCTGGTGGAACTGCTCGCCGCCCCCTACGACCTGGGCGCCCAGCGGGTGGTCGCCACCGCCAGCGTCGGCGTGGTGGAGCGGCCCATCCCCGGGACCAACCCGGGCGAGCTGGTCAAGGACGCCGACGCCACGCTGAACTGGGTCAAGAGCGACGGCCGGGACCGCTGGGCGCTCTACGACCCGGAGCGGATCGCGCACCGGACCACCCGTCAGGTGCTGGCCACCACCATGCTCCCGGCCCTGGAGCGGGGCGAGTTCGTGGTCGAGTACCAGCCGCTGGTGGAGCTGCGCGGCGGGCCGGGGCAGGCCCGGCTGCGCGGGGTCGAGGCGCTGGTGCGCTGGCAGCACCCGGAGTTCGGCAAGCTCTCGCCGGATCGTTTCATCACCATCGCCGAGGAGACCGGCGCGATCGTCCCGCTCGGCCGCTGGGTGCTGGAGACCTCGTGCGTCCAGGCCAGGGACTGGCTGGAGCGCTTCCCCGAGGCCGAGCTGTTCATGAGCGTCAATCTGGCGGCACGTCAGTTCTGGGACTCGGACGTGGTCGCCGACGTGGCCGAGGTGCTGAGCGAGACCCGGCTGCCGTCCCGGCTGCTGCAGCTGGAGCTCACCGAGAGCGCGGTGCTGGGCCCGGCCGGACGGCCGCTGGAGGCGCTGCACGCGCTGGCGGACATGGGGGTGCGGATCGCCATCGACGACTTCGGCACCGGGTACTCCAACCTCGCCTACCTCAGTCGGCTGCCGGTGCATGTGCTCAAGCTGGACGGCGGCTTCGTCGAGGGCTTCCAGGAGGGGGCCTCCCGGGAGGCGGACGAGCAGATCGTCTCCGCGCTGGTCCGGCTGGCGCACGCGCTGGGGCTGACCGTCACCGCCGAGGGCGTGGAGACGGAGCTGCAGGCCGACCTGCTGCGGGCCACCGGCTGCGACAGCGCGCAGGGGTGGCACTTCGGCCGGGCGATGACGGCCGCCGCGATCGAGGAGCTGCTGCGCGGCGGGGCGGGGTAGCGCCGGGGCCGGGTAGCGCCGGGGTCAGCCGGGCTCGGCGGACAGCAGGCCGAGGCGCATGGCCACGGTGACGGCGGCGGTGCGGTCGTCCACGTCGAGCTTGGTGAAGACCCGGATCAGGTGCGTCTTCACCGTCGCCTCGGCGATGAACAGCTCCCGGCCGATGTCGGCGTTGGTCAGCCCCCGCGCGACCAGCGCCAGCACCTGCGTCTCCCGGGCGGTCAGCAGCACCGGCGCGGCGGGCGGCGGGGCCGGGGTGCGGACCCGGTTCAGCAGCGTGGCCGCCGCGGCGGGCGCGAGCACGGTCTCGCCGCGGGCCGCCGCCCGTACCGCGGCTGCGAGTTCCAGCCGCGGGGTGTCCTTGAGCAGGTAGCCGCTGGCCCCGGCCTCCACCGCGCGGACGATGTCGGCGTCGGTGTCGTAGGTGGTCAGCACCAGCACCCGGACCCCGGGCAGCTCCCTGGTCAGCCGGGCGGTGGCGGCGGCGCCGTCCAGCACCGGCATCCGCAGGTCCATCAGCACGACGTCGGGCCGCAGTTCGGCGGCCAGCGCGCAGGCCTCCGCGCCGTCGGCGGCCTCGCCGACCACCTCCAGGTCCGGTTCGGCGGCGAGCATTCCGCTGAGCCCGGCCCGGACCACCGGGTGGTCGTCCGCGAGCAGCAGCCGCACCGTCTTCGTCGCCATCAGGGGATCTCCACTCGCACGGTGGTGCCCTCGCCGGGGGCACTGCTGACGTCCACGGTGCCGTGGACCTGTTCGACCCGGGCCCGCATCCCGCGCAGACCGTAGCCGCCCGCGGTGCCGGGGGAGAAGCCCTTGCCGTCGTCGCGGACCTCCAACAGCACGCCGGTGCCGGAGCCGTCGCGGGCGGTGCCGACGCCGTCGGCGTAGTGCAGCCGGACGTCCACCCGGCCCGCCGCGGCGTGCTTGCGGATGTTGGCCAGGGACTCCTGGGCCGACCGCAGCAGCACCACCTGGACGTCCGGCGGCAGGATCCGCGGCGTCCCCTCGATCCGGACCCGGGCCGGGATGCCGAGCTCCTCGCCGAGGCGGGCGGTCACCCGTTCCAGGGCGGTGTCCAGCGGGGCGGACTGCAGGTCCACCGGGGCCAGCGCGGCGACCAGGGCCCGGGTCTCGGCGAGGTTCTCCCGGGCGGTGCGCTCGGCCAGGGCGAGCCGGTGCCTGGTCGCGGCCGGATCGTGGTCCACGGTCGCGTCGGCGGCCTGGATCAGCATGATCAGGCTGGTGAAGCCCTGGGCCAGGGTGTCGTGGATCTCGTGCGACAGCCGCTGACGCTCGGTCAGCACCCCGGCCTGGTGCTGCGCCTCGTCCAGGTCGGCGCGGGCGGCCTCCAGCTCGGTGATCAGCCGTCCGCGCCGCTCGGCCTCGCGCATGATGACCTGGGTGAAGGTCCCGATCAGCAGGCTGACCAGCAGGGCGATGCCGACCTGGACCACGGCGGTGGTCAGCTCCTCGTGCCGCAGGCCGACCGCCACCGCGCCCGCGGCCAGCGCGACCAGCACCAGCAGCCGGCTCCGCCGCGCCTGCAGCACGCCGAAGACCTGCGGGAACAGTGCGTAGAGCAGGATCAGGCCGTTCGGGTCGAGGTAGCCGAGGGCGAGTACGACCGGTCCGGCGACCGCCAGATAGCCGACGCCGAGCCGGAGCGAGTCCCGGGCCAGGCAGGGGACCAGCAGACCCGCGTAGGCCGCGCAGAGCAGGGCGACCAGGGCGTAGACGAGCCAGCCGTCCACGTCGCCGAGCAGGCTGGCCACGGCGGCCACCACCAGGACGGCGAAGGAGACGTGCCACATCAGGAAGACCTTGTTGATCCAGCCGTCCGACCCGGCGTCCCGCGGGTCGGCGTCCCGGACGTCGCTGCTGGTCATCCGTCCTCCCGGCTCTTCCAACGGAACGTCCTCAGGCACAGCAGCAGCCCGGCTGCCGCCCAGACGCCGAGCACCAGCGCGGTCCGGCCGTGCTCCCAGCCGCCGGCCGGTTCGGTGGCGGCGTAGGCCTGCGGCAGCAGCGCCGAGCGCATGCCCTGGCAGATCCACTTCAGCGGGAAGAAGGATGCCACCACCTGCAGCGTATGCGGAAGCTGACTGAAGATCACGAACACTCCCGAGATGAACTGCAGCACCATCATCGGCAGCATCGCCACCGCCCCGGAGTCGGAGCCGCGCATCAGGTTGCTGTAGGCGATGCCCAGCAGCGAGCAGCCGGTCACGCCCAGCAGGTAGACCCAGCCCAGGGTGAGCCAGTGCGCGAGGTCGACCGGCAGCCGCACCCCGAAGAACAGCCGCCCGACGCCGAGCAGCACCGCGCCCTGGCCCAGGCTGGACACCAGCACCATGACGATCTTGCCGATGAAGTACGAGGACTTGGGCAGCGGGGTGCCGCGCAGCCGCTTCAGCGTGCCGTTGCGGCGCTCCCCGGCGATCTGCAGCGACAGGCTCTGCAGGCTGGAACCCATGATCCCGACGCCGATCATGCCGGTGGTGTAGATCTGCTGGGTGCTGACGCCGCTGGCCGGGTCCTTGTACGGGAAGATCACCCCGAGCAGCAGCAGCATCACCACCGGCATCGAGAAGGTGAAGAACATCTGCGCCCTGCTGCGGAAGAACTGCCGGGTCTCCAGCGCCCCCCGGGCCAGCCCGAGCCGCAGCGCGGACGGCGCCGCGCCGAGCGCCCGGACCGGGGCCGCACCGATCGCCCCGCCCTGCTCGTCCTGCCTGCCCTGCCTGCCCTGCCTGCCCTGCCTACCCTGGCTGCCCTGCTCGCCGGTGTCGGTGCCGGTGCCGGTCAACGTCGTGGTCATGACTGCCCCTCCCCCTCGATCATGTGCAGATAGACGTCCTCAAGCGTGGGCCGACTGATCGTCAGCTCCGGTATCTCGCCGCCGCCGAACCGGGCCGCCAGTTCGCGGACGGTCCTGGTCGGCTCGTTGGTCGCGATGCTGTGCGGGCCCTCGGCGTCGGTCCAGCCGACCACCGCCCCGGCCTGCTGCCGTCCGCCGAGCCGGGCCGGGGTGTTCACCTCGACCAGTCGGCCGCGGTGGATCACGCCGACCCGGTCCGCCAGGTGTTCGGCCTCGTCCAGGTAGTGGGTGGTCAGCAGGACCGTGGTGCCGCCCGCCCGCAGGCCGTCGACCAGGTCCCAGAACTGCCGCCGGACCTCCGGGTCGAACCCGGTGGTGGGCTCGTCCAGGAACAGCAGCTCGGGGCTGCCGAGGATGCCGAGCCCGACGTCCAGCCGCCGGCGCTGGCCGCCGGACAGCAGGCCGGTGCGGCTGCGCCGCTTGCCGCCGAGCCCGACCGCCTCGATCACCTCGTCCACGTCCCTGGGCGTCCGGTAGTAGCGGGCGAAGTGCCGTAGCACCTCCTCCACCGTGAGCAGGTCGAAGTCGCCGCTCTGCTGCAGCACGATTCCGATTCGCTGCCGCCAGTCGGAGCCGGCCCGGCGCGGGTCCACCCCGAGCACGCTCAGTTCGCCGTCGTCCCGGTCCCGGTAGCCCTCCAGGATCTCGGTCGCCGTGGTCTTCCCCGCCCCGTTCGGGCCGAGCAGGGCGAAGATCTCGCCTCGCCGCACCTCCAGGTCGAGCCGGTCGACGGCGACCACGTCCTGGTAGGCCTTCCGCAGCCCTCGGGCCCGGATCGCGATGTCTGCTGTGCCGGTGTCTGTCCCCATGCCTCAACACTGCCGGGACCGGCCGGTCCGCCATGAGCAGCGAACGGTGGAAACCGCGGGTCCACCGATCGGTGGACACGGCAGTCCACCGCTGTCGGTCGACAGCGCTGGCCGACGGATCTGGTCGGCGGCCCCATGAAAAAGGCCTCTCCACCATGGGCGAAGAGGCCTTTTCCTGCAGTGCGCCGCCAGGGACTCGAACCCCGGACCCGCTGATTAAGAGTCAGCTGCTCTAACCAACTGAGCTAGCGGCGCGTGCTGACTGGACTGAGATTACATGATCCTGAGCCAAATGCCGAATCGGTATCCTGGCCCCCAGAGATCCACGATCACGCACTGAGCCGTGCGACCACCTGAGCCGCCCGACGGGGGATACAGCATGACCGAGAGCACCAGCGCCGCCGACGCCGACCGGAGTGTGGACGCCCATGCGCGGGCCGAGCTGGCACGCCTGCGCGGGAGCATCGACAACATCGACGCGGCGATCGTCCACATGCTGGCGGAGCGGTTCAAGTGCACCCAGGAGGTCGGCCGGCTGAAGGCCGAGTACCGGCTGCCGCCGGCCGATCCGGGGCGGGAGAAGGAGCAGATCGAGCGGCTGCGGCGGCTGGCCGAGAGCGCCCGGCTGGACCCGGCCTTCGCGGAGAAGTTCCTGAACTTCATCATCGCCGAGGTGATCCGGCACCACGAGCGGATCGCAGGGGCGTAGTGCCGCTGACCAGGGGGCGTGCCGCGGTCGCCGTGGCGGGGACGGTGGCGGTGGGGCTGGTGGCCCCGGGGCTGGTCGGGGCCTGGACCGGGGGAGTGCTCTACACCCTGCTGCTGTGGACGCTGGTGCTGCTGGCTGCGCCGCGGACCCGGCCGGCGGTGGCCGCCGCGGTGGCCCTCGCGGTGAGCTGGGCGGTGGAGTTCTCGCAGCTGAGCCCGTACTCGGCGGAGCTGGCCCGGCACAGCAGGCTGGCCCGTCTGGCGCTGGGCTCCACCTTCGACGTCGCGGACCTGCCCTGGTACGCGCTGGGCGCGGCGGTCGCGTTCCTGCTGCACACCTGGTGGAACGGCGCAGCCGCCGAACCCGCAGCCGCCGAACCCGCGGCCAACTGAGCCGTCGGCGGCCGGAGTTCGGCGGCCCGAGGGCGTGCGGACGGCCGGTCGGGGTAGGCGCTGCCCCGGAACCGGTCGACCGCCCGACCGACGCACCCTGCGAGGGAGCCATGAAGAAGCCGCACGCGCCCGTGAACGTCGGCCGCTCCGCCTGGAGCCTCTACCGGGAGACCCGGCGGCCGGGCAGCCCCGGCCTGGTCCGCCGGATCGTCTCGGCGCCGTTCCTGGTCAAGGACGTCACCTTCGGCCGCTACCGAGGGGTCTCCCCGGGCAAGCTGTACGGCTTCTTCCTGCTGATGGCGCTGTACGTGGTCAGCCCGATCGACGCGATACCGGACTTCATCCCGGTGCTCGGCTGGACCGACGACACCGTGGTGGTGCTCTGGTTCATGAACGGCCTGATGCGCGAGTCGGGCCGCTACGTGGAGTGGAGGCGGGCCGGGCGGCCCGCCTCCCCCGCTATCGCTTCGCGCTGACGGTGAAGAGGGCGCTCGCGCTGCTCGCCGCGAACTGCTGGCTCCCGGCGAACGCCGCGGTGACCCGGTAGGGGCCCTTCGCCGCGGTCAACTGGCCCGGCAGCACCGCGCACACGCCGCCCACGCCGGGCAGCATCAGCCCGAGGCAGGGGACGGACGCGCCGCTCGCGTCGGTCACCGTCAGGGTGACCTTGCCGCCGGACAGCAGCAGCGCGAGGGCCTTGTCGGAAGTCACCCCCACCGTGATCACCGCGGGGCCGCCGGCGACCACGGTCTGCGGCTGCACCTGCACCGCCACGCTGGTCGCGGTCCGCACCGAGACGGTGTCGCTCGCGGACGAGGCGGCGAAGGAGCCGTCGCCGCCGTAGCTCGCGGTCATCGTCGCGTTCCCGGTCGCCGGGAAGCTGACGGTGCAGGTCGCGGTGCCGGTGGCGTCGACCGGGACGGCCGCGCAGCCGACCGCCGAGGCGCCGGTCCCGCTGCTGAAGCTGACCGTCCCGCCGGGGGTGCCCAGGGTTCCGGCCGGGCCGCTGACCTTCGCGGTGTAGCTGACCGGCCGGCCCGCGCCGGGGGCGGTGCCGGTGGCCGGGGTGGACAGGGCGGTGGTGGTCGCCAGCGGGGTGCCGGGGACGTAGTCGAAGACCTGGCCGAGGCTTTTCATCAGGTCGGGGCCGAGGCCGGACTTGGAGGTGTGGGTGTCGCCGTACCAGGCGGTGTCGCCGTCGTCCTGCACCAGGTGCAGCGGCGAGCCCGCGGTCAGCGGGTCCGGGACGGAGACGATGGTCTCCCAGGAGCCCTGGTTGCCGTTGCCCGGCTCGATCGGCAGGGCCGGTCCGGCCCGCAGCGGCGGGTCGTTGGGCTCGCCGTCCCAGCTGTAGAGGACGAAGGAGTCGTTGGTCCCGTCGGCGCTGCCCGCGAGGATCAGGTACTGGCCGTCGGCGTTCCTGCGCATGTCGCGGATGCCCAGGCCGCCGAGGTCCATCAGGATCGGGGCGCCGAAGGCCGCGTGCACGCTGCCGGAGCTGTCGGCGGCGATCCGGTCCGCGTTGGTGACCGGGACCACCAGGGCCAGGTGCCGGTCGGTGGTCGGTTCGAGCGGGGCGCGGAAGGCGAGGTAGGCGGTGCTGTCGCTGCCGGGGGCGAACTCCATGCCCTCGACGTTCAGCGCGTCGTTCCCGTGGCCGTCGACGCCGGACTGGGCCGAGGCGGTCAGGCCCAGGTAGTCGGCGCCCAGGCCGTGGCCGTTCGCGTGGTCCCAGGCGGTCAGGTCGGCCTGCAGCCCGGTGTAGGCGCCGACAAAGCTGAGCTGGGTGTCCGCGCCCGATCCGGTGATCCTGGTGCTGAAGAGGGTGCTGCGGGAAGGCTGGACCGAGCCGCTGGAGCTGTTGCTCATCGAGCCGCCCCAGTAGACGGTGTCGCCGACCCGGGCGGCGCTCTCCAGGTCGGCCTCGTCCTTGCCGTCCGGGAGCTGCCCGGTGAAGTCGAAGCTGCGCACCGGCGGGCCCGAGCGGGTCTCGTCGTAGAGCCGCAGCACATTGCTCTCGTCGTCGGCGACCAGCATGTAGCCGCCGCCGACGTCGACCGCGGCGGAGGCGTTGCCCGCGCCGGAGTAGTAGCGCTGGCCGGGGTCGCCGAGGTCGGCGGAGACGCCGTACTGGACCTGGGTGCTGCCGCTGGTGCCGTCCGGGGCGGTGACGGTCAGGGTGAGCGTGCTGTAGCCGACGGCCGCGGGGGTGACGGTGAGGGTGCGGTCGGCGCCGGTGCCGGTCACGCTGATGCCCGCGGCCGGGGCCACCGCCGGGTTGGACGAGGTCACGGTGACGGTGAGCTGACCGGGGTCGGTGACCGCCGGGTCGGTGTCGCCGACGCTGACCGGCAGGGTCGGGTCGGTCGGATCGCCCAGCGCGGCCGGGAGTCCGCTGCGCGGGGTGGTGACGGTGGGCGGCACGGTGGTCGGGCCGCCGTTGCCGCCGCCCCCGCTGCCGATGACCGTGCCCGGGGCGAAGGCCACGCCGCGGAACGCCTCGTTGGCCGGGGTCTCGGCCACGGCGGTGGCGGAGCCGGTGAGCGTGCCGCCGGTGCCGCTGCCGTCGGTCACCTGGTAGAGGGTGCCCGAGGTGCCGGCCGTGCCGCTGCTGGTGGCGTAGACGGTGACGGCGCCGTCGTCGTCGTTGGCGGTCAGGCCGGTCACCGAGGGCACCGCGACCGAGCCGAGCTGGACCCAGCTGCCGTTCACCAGGCCGTACTTGACGATGGCGTTGAGGGCGTTGTCGGCGACGTAGAGGGTGTCGGGGGTGCTGCCCTGGCCCAGCGTCAGCAGCGAGTAGCTGTAGGGGCCGGTGGGCGCGGTGGAGCCGAAGGGCAGGTTGGTGACCGGCTGGGTGGGGCCGGTCGGCAGGCCGGCGCCCACGGTGGCGACGGTGACCGACGCCTTGCTCGGGTCGGCGGAGGTGTAGAGCTGTCCGTCGGCGATGGCCAGCTGCCGCACGTTCTTGTAGCTGCTCGCGGTCAGCGCGGTGGAGCTGGTCGCGCCCAGCGGCGCGTAGCGCACCCCGCCGGCCGCGCCGCCGACCCAGAACTCCTGGCCGTCGTCGCTCACCACGCTGCGCGGGTTGTTGCCGTCCGCGAAGTCCGTCAGCGAGGTGCTGCTGTCGACCGTGCCCGACGCGTCGACCCGGGCGACGGTGCGGGGCAGGGTCGCGGCGGCGGAGGAGGACAGGCCGGTGGCGCCGACCGACGCGGCGTAGCCGGTGGCGACCAGGTAGCGGCCGTCGGCGGAGAGGGTCAGGCCGCCCTCGGAGGTGGCCGAGCCGCTGGACACCAGCGACTTGTTCGCCCCGCTCGCGGTGGTCGGCAGCGCCACCGAGCGGACCAGGGCCCCGGCCGGGGAGTACTCGTCCAGGAACACCGGCGCACCGGCTCCGGACAGCGCGGACGTTCCGTCACCGACCCGGTAGACGACGACATCCCCGGCGCTGAAGGTGCTGCCGGGGTCCGCCGCCTGCGCGGCGGTGGAGCCGACCGCGGCCGTCGCGCCTGCCAGCAGTGCCAGGCAGGCGGCGCTGACCAGCAGACGGCTGGGTCGGATGGGTATCGGGCTGCTCATGCCGCGACTCGCTCTCTACGGGTGGAAGTCGTGGGCCACCGTAGGGAGAGCAGACGAACACCGGGACTATGGCGGCCGGCCCCGAGGTGAACGCCGGCTCGGAGCCTGGGCGGGCAGGCCGGAGGCCGCTACGCCAGATCAGCTAATGTAATGACAAATCCGGTGCGCCTCCCCCGACTGCGGCTGACTCGCTGTCAAGCATGGTCGGGTGATCACTCCTTCCGCGCCGCTCCGTGTCCTGCTGGCCTCCGCACTGGTCGCCGGTCCCGTCGCGCTGGCGACGGCCTCGGCCGCCGCCCCCACCGGCACGGTCTCCGCGTACGGGGACTGGGCGGTCAGCGGCGGCTCCGGCACCATGCAGATCCCGCTGGACGGCTTCCCCAAGGCCACCGTGCACACCGACGCCGGCTCGGTGAGCACCCCCTCCGGCGCGTCGGCGTTCCTGGGCGCCGACACCCCGATGGGGGCGCGCTACGGCAGCTCGCAGGGGAAGCGCTACATCAACGCGGGCTCGGCCAAGGGCGGCGCACCGTCCACCACCACCCTGACCTTCGCCAGTCCGACGCCTGCCGGGAGCTGGGCCTTCGCCCTCGGCGACGTGGACGCCGACAAGGTCAGGGTCACCGCGCTCGGCGTCGGCGGCACCCCGCTCAGAGCGGCCCAGCTGGGCTTCCAGGGCGTCTTCAACTACTGCGTCAACAGCCCCAAGCCGTCGTCCTGCACCGGCTCCGGACCCTTCACCGACGTGCCCACCTGGGACCCGGCCACCTCGACGCTGACCGGCAATGTCGTCGACACCAACGGCGCGTCCGGCTGGTTCCAGCCGACGGTGCCGGTCACCAGCCTGACCTTCACCTTCAGCGTGCAGATCGGCATCCCGATCTACCAGGTCTGGACCGCCTCGCTGGCCACCAGCGTCGAGGGCAAGGTCAGCGCGGACTGCGGAACCCCGGTCGGCAGCACCGTCTCGCTGCGGCGCGCGGACAACGGCAAGGCGGTGACCGGCACCGACGGCAAGCCGGTGACCGCGACCGTCGCCGCCGACGGCGGCTACCGCTTCGACGACCTCGCCCCCGGCTCCTACCGGGCGGTGCTCAACGCCCCCAAGGGCTACACCCCGAAGACCACCAGCACCGCCGCGAACACCAGCAGCGGAAAGGACGTCAGCGGGGCGGACCTCAAGCTCCGCTGCGCCCCGGCGCCGGCTCCGCCGGAGCCGCCGGTGGACGCGCCCTCGGGCGGCTCGGTCGTCATCGACGTCCCGCCGGGGCCCGGCCCCAGCGAGAACGCCCACCCGCACGTGGTGGACCCGCCCGAGCACGGCACCACCGAGGTGCTGTCGGGCAACAAGATCCGGTACACCCCGGAGCCGGGCTTCACCGGCCAGGACACCTTCCGCTACACCAGCATCGACCGCAAGGGCGAGCTGCTGCGGCACACCGTCACCCTGACCGTCCGTCCGGCGCTCGCCGCCACCGGCTCCGACCTGCCGCCGCTCCCGTTCCTCGGCCTCGCCGCGGGACTGGCCGCAACCGGGTTCACGGTCCGTCGGCTGGCCCGCCGCCGGAGCGGACACCACTCCGAGTGATGACAACCGCGTGAAGTTGTCCGGACAACCCGTGACCCACTCCCCAGCTGCCGCAATGGCCGGTCGCACACGTACCTCTGACCGGTCGCACAGGGGCTCTTGACCAATCGTCGTATACACGTTTCTCTGTCGAATGCACTTCAACCGAATGAACAGTTCGGGCCGCTTCGCTTCGGCCCCACAGCCGTCACAGCCGGGCTGAGGGGCCGCGTCCTCCCCATCGATCCGAAGGGTGTTTGATGCGCATCAAGGGATCTCGTCGGCGCGCCGGCATAGCCGTGGCGGCGACCCTGCCGCTGCTTGCCGCGGCCGTGGCGGCCGGGGCTCAGGCCCAGGCGGCAACCCCGCACCAGGGACGTGCGGCACTGGCCGGCAGCAAGCCGGCCTGGGCCAAGCCGTCGGCGGACCGGGGGGCCACCGCGCCCTCCACGGCGGTCACCGCCAAGGTGTACCTCGCGGGACGGGACCTGGCCGGGCAGACCGCCCTCGCCGAGGCCGTGTCCAACCCGGCCTCCGCCTCCTACGGCCACTACCTGACGCCGCAGCAGGTGCAGGAACGTTTCGGCGCGACCGCCCAGCAGATCGCGGCGGTCAAGGCCTGGCTCACCAGCGCCGGCCTCAAGGTCACCGGCAGCAACCAGCACTACCTCACCGTCCAGGGTGACGCCGCCGCCGCGCAGCGCGCCTTCGCGGTGCAGCTGCACTCCTACGCCAAGGACGGCCACACCTACCGCGCCCCCGACACCGAGGCCACGGTCCCGGCGTCGGTCGCCTCCGCGGTGCTCTCGGTGGACGGCCTCAGCACCGTCCCGGTCAAGGCGCAGCACGACACCGCGCCCGCCGACACCCTGCCCGGCCCGGGCGCGGCCTTCGTCAACTCCGGCCCGTTCTCCAGCTACTACGGCTCGAAGACGGCCACCGGCACGCCCAAGGCGTACGGCGCGGTGCAGCCCTACACGATCAAGGGCTACACCGGTAAGCAGCTCCGCTCCGCCTACGGCGCCACCCCGACCGGGCTCACCGGCAAGGGCGTCACCGTGGCGATCGTGGACGCCTACGACTCGCCGACCATCGTCTCCGACGCCAAGACCTACGCGGCCAGGAACGGCGACGCGCCGTACTCCAGGAACCAGCTGAAGCAGGTCGACCCGGCCGGGTGGACCCACACGGCCGACGACGACTGCGGCGCCTCCGGCTGGTACGGGGAGCAGACGCTGGACGTCGAGGCGGTGCACGCGATGGCCCCGCAGGCCGGGATCACCTACGTCGGAGCGGCCTCCTGCTACGACGACGACCTGCTGGCCGCGCTCAACACCATCGTCGACAACCGCCTCGCGACCATCGTCAGCGACTCCTGGGGCGAGCCGGAGAACGCCAGCGACCCGTCGCTCGACGCGGTCTACAACCAGACCTTCACCAAGGGCGCGATCGAGGGCATCGGCTTCTACTTCTCCAGCGGCGACGACGGCGACGAGCTGGCCAACACCGGCACCAAGCAGTCGGACATGCCGTCCTCGCTGCCGTGGGTGACCGCGGTCGGCGGCACCTCGCTGGCGGTGGGCAAGCACGGCAACTACGAGTTCGAGACCGGCTGGGGCACCGAGAAGGCCTCCCTGTCGGCCGACGGCAAGAGCTGGGCCGGCTTCCCCGGCCCGTTCACCAGCGGCGCGGGCGGCGGCACCAGTGCCAGGACCGCGCAGCCGTACTACCAGAAGGGCATCGTGCCCAAGGCGCTGGCGACGGCGAACGGCGGAGTCAACCGGGTGGTGCCGGACATCGCGGCCGACGCCGACCCGACCACCGGCTTCCTGGTCGGTCAGACCCAGACCTTCCCCGACAACTCGGTCAAGTACAGCGAGTACCGGATCGGCGGCACCAGCCTCGCCAGCCCGCTGATCGCCGGCATCCAGGCGCTGGCCCAGCAGGCGAACGGCTTCCCGCTCGGTTTCGCCAACCCGGCCATCTACGCCCGGTACGGCAGCTCGTCCTTCCACGACGTGACGGACCACCCGTTCGGCCCCGGCACCACGCTGGCCGACGTCCGGGTGGACTTCGCCAACGGGGTGGACGCCTCGGACGGCCTGCTCACCTCGCTCCGGACCCTCGGCAAGGACTCGTCCCTGTCGGCGAACCGCGGCTACGACAACGTCACCGGCGTCGGCTCGCCGACCGGCAGCTACCTCCGGTCGTACCAGCACGGACACCACTACCGCTGACGCTGCGTCAGTGATGAGGTGAACCGAGGGAAGTGAGTGAGGGGCGGTCCGGTCATCCGGTCCGCCCCTCTTCCTGTCCCGGCCGCTACAGCCCGTGGGCGTCCAGGTCGGCGATCAGGGTGCCCTTGGCGCGGTGGGTGTCGCGGACCTCGGCGCGCAGCGCCTCGAACTCCTCCGGGGCGTCCAGCCGCCGGTACAGCTCGCGCAGCTGGACCAGCCGCTCCGCGGCGGCCCGGTAGGACGCGCGGGTCATCGCCTCGATCTGCTGGTCCAACTCCCGACGGTAGACCGGGACGGCGTCGGCCGGTGCGGTCGCGGCGCGCAGTTCGGCCAGTCGGAGCAGGGTCGGGTGCGGGGCGTCGAACTCGACGGCCGCCGACCAGGCGGCGTCGAGCCCGCCCTCGTCCAACAGCGCCTCGATCAGCGGCCCGGCCGGGTTCTCCCAGCTGCGGGCCGTGCTCTTGGCCGCCCTGCGGCGCAGTTCGGCCAGGGCCCAGGCGCGTTCGAGGGAGCGGCGGTCGCCGTCGGACGTCTCGGCTGCCTGCGTCGCGGCGTCCAGCAGCGCGCGGTAGGCGGCGGGATCGGGGCGGCGCAGGAACTGGTCGCGGAGCAGGGTGACCGCGTCGTCGTGACGGCCGGTCGCGGCGTAGTGGGTGCTGAGGAAGGCCACCACCGGGGCGTCGTGGACTCGGTTGTCGGGGGCGGGGGTCAGGCCCTGCTCGGCCCATTCGACGGCCTCGGGCACACGGCCTGCGGCGGCCAGCAGTTCCGCGATGCGCAGATAGCGGCTGGGGTGGCCCAGGTCGGTGGCCAGCACCGCGACCAGCCCGTCGGTGTCACCGCGCAGCGTCAGCCACTGCTCCATCCGCCGGGCCAGTGCCCGTCGCCCGACCGCGCCGTCGCCGGGGTGCTCCCACGCGGCGGTGAGGGCTTCGCCGTACGCGGCCGAGCCGGGCTCGCCGAGCAGGTGCCGGTAGGCGTCGACGGCGCGCGGCAGCTCGCCGCGGCTCCGGGTGAGGTGCTGTCGGGCCAGCCAGCGGGCGAGTGCCACCGGCTCCGGCTTCGGCCGGGCCTGGTCGCACGCGGCCAGGTGCAGTTCGGCCAGGGCGTCCGCGGTTCCCCGCAGCGCCCCTGACGGGTCGTCGGCTGCGGCGGTCGCCTCGGTGAACCGCTCGACGGCGTCCTCGACCAGCGGCAGTACCGCCGCTGCCCGGTCCCGGCGCAGCTCCAGCGCCCGTCGCAGCAGCGCGACCGCGCCGTCCACCTGCTCGGCGTAGCCGGACGAGCCGGTCCGGTCCAGCGGGCCGACCGGCTCCAGCGCCGTGCCGACCGCGCGCGCCAGCGCCACCGGGTCGGCCGCCGCCGCGCGCAAGCCCTCCCGGACGGCGGCGGCGCGGAGCCGCTGGTCCAACTGCCCGTCCTCGGCGGCGGCCTCGATCAGCAGCCGGACCAGTGCGTCGTGGCGCAGCCCGGCGAGGTAGTCGGCCAGCAGGCCGGGTGCGGGGTCGGGCTCGCCTGCGGGCTCGGCGGGGTCGGTGGCCATTCAGACCGACTCCGGATGCTGCCGGTCGTAGCGCGAGCGCGAGGCGAGGACCTGGGGCATCAGCGCCTCCAGGTTGCCGACCAGCTCCATCAGCTGGGCGCCGATCGCGGCGCCGGTCGGCGAGAGCCGGTAGACCACATGCGGTGGAGTGGTGCCGAGCACCTCGCGTTCGACGAAGCCGTCGCGCTCCAGCGCGTGCAGCGTCTGCGCGAGCATCTTCTGACTGAGGCCGTCGATCCTGCGCCCGAGTTCGTTGAACCGCCTCGGGCCGTCGGCCAGGCCGCCGAGCACCAGGACGCCCCAGCGCCCGGTGATGTGCTCCAACGCGGCCCGCGAGGGGCAGTCGGCGGCGAAGACGTCGAAGGCGGGCCGGTCCATCCGCCCATGCTACCTCTCCACGCTATCCAATAGTTAGCAGTGTTGAAAAGTTACCGCGAGGGTGCGAACGACCCGGGTCGCGCAACGACTGTGGGGCCCGCCACCGAAGTGACAGGCCCCACAGTTCAGACCGCACAAGTGCGCGACAGCGCTCCTGACTGGAACACTACCTACCAGCTCCGGGCACTTCAGCACCTTGTCGCCACTCTGCCGGGCCCCGCTGCACCAGCAGTGAAGCGGGAACGTACCGCTACGCCCGGTACAGCTAGGCGGCTCAAGGACGACCAGGTGCAAGAGTTGGTCGCCGCGTATGAAGCAGGTGCCACGGTCTACCAGCTCGCCGACCGGTTCGAGATCAACCGCAGAACAGTGGGCGAAATCCTCAAACGCCAGAAGGTCAAGACCCGCTGGCAGCTCCTGACCGAAGCAGATGTGGACGAAGCCGAGCGCCTGTATGCGCAGGGCCTATCCCTGGCACGTATCGGCAAGCAGCTCGATGTCTCTGGTGGTGCTGTGCGTCTGCGTCTACTGAGGCGCGGGGTACAACTCCGCGATCGACACGACCGGAGCTGACCACAGACCACGCTGCATGAGCAGCCCACTCGTCACCTTCTTGGCCGGCGGGTGGGCTGCTCATTTTCCCACAAATGCAATACAAAACTTACGAAAGCTGACTTATAATTAATTCCGCTAACGGCTAAGTATAAGGAGGCTCGGATGAGCGAACAACAACCAGAATTACAACCACAGGTCGCGGCAGAAGAAGAACGCAAGGTCGTGGTCTTCGCAGTACGTATAGACCCCACCCTCCGAGAGCAGATTGAGGGCCTGCGCGGCATAACTGGGCAGAGCGTTAACGACGTTGGCGTCGAGGCGCTCAATCTCTGGGTCACGCAGACACTTGAAGATGAGGATGTGCAGCAGAAGGCAATGGCCGAGCTGGATGCCGAGGAGGAGAGGCTTAAGGCACGCAGAGCCGCCATCACCAGCATCTTGGGGCAGGCCACGACACCGCCCCCTGCCGATACGGCATCAGAAAAGGGCGGCAGCCGAGGTGGTCGTGGTAGATCACCCCAACCCGAATCCTGACCATCCCTCAGGTCCCATCACCCGGCCGCCCACTCATTAAGCGCACTAGCTGTTTCACGGATGCAAGTGTCCACAAGTGTGCCAAACGTCTGCGCGTCATGATCGGGGAAGTATTCGGGCACCAGACCAAAAAGCGACTCGCCGAGATTCACCTTCGAGACGTCAAGGCGCGTGTGAAGATTGTAGTGCATAAGCGTGTTGCGGAACGGCTTCGCCGAACGCACCGTAATAGCCTGAGCCTCGGGGGAGTCGATGATGCTCTTGATGAACCCCATTGAACGACTGCTAAGCGGGTAATTGGCGTCGTCGTGAAGCTTCCGCAGACTGGCCAGCACCGTATATAGGGCCATGTATCGAATCTTGAAGGCTGTGTATTCGAGATTCCGGACGTCAGTGTCTGCGGCAACGAGCCCATCGGCAAAGTTGACGATCCCCTGAAAACCCACCAACAGGCCGTTGATGGCAGGATTCTCCTTGCCATTGAAGACGCGGGCGTAATACTTGGCAGCCCGCTTGTTGCGCCCGCCATCTATCTTATGGGCATCAAGATGTGCGACGAACGTATCAGGACCAGAATCCATCGTCGCTCCGAGCTTACGAAAGAATCGACCATACCGCTCGAAGAGAGCTACCAAGTACGGCCCGCCAGCGGTCAGCAACTGCTTTGGCTCTATTCCGAGATGGAAGGTGGCACTGTGCGTAGTGCTAATGATGCGTCCGTCATAACAGTAGATTCCCAGATCCGTTTCGAGGAACCGGGCAATCGACAACCGTGTATTCCCGAGAAAATGGCTGGAGTGCGCGGGCAAGATCTCATTGTTGAAGTAGTCGATCTGCCCCGCGATCCAGCGGTGCGTGTCTTCGAACAGCTTCAAGCTATGCCGCGAGCGAGCAATAATCTCCTCGGCATCCTGCGACAACTCGGCGCGTACCGCAGGGTCGATGTGGTTCGGCTTGAGATTTGCCTCATAGACGAACAGGGAGAAGTAAGGGATCACGCAGAACGGCAAGATTCCATACAATGGAGCCTTGTCGGGCTCGCTCAGATCACGGAGGAACCGCCCAACAAAGAGCGCATCCCGCGCAATACCCTGCTCAATTACCGCATCTGCAATACTGCTCGCCATTTCCCGGCCTTCCCTGCCTGTGTATAAGCCGAAGTATCCTCCTGGCAAGGATTGCGTGCAAGTGGTTATGTACTCTACAAAGGGGACAGAAAAACGCCCATCCCCTTATAGTTCGAGATGGGCGTTCTGGCTTGCTCAGACCGGATAGAACTTGGGCACCTTGCCGACACGGTGCGGCTCACTGGGCAGACTGTCATCGCGTCGTAGGTTGGCCAGCCAGACTCGTTCACCGAGCTGCCGGATGCATGGGTCACAGGCGTACATCGGGGCCGACAATCCAGCAACCGTGGCCGGACCAATCCACATCACCGTGACGTGTCAGCGACGGCGCTTTTCCCCTACTTCGGGCGGTTGCTGTCGGCGTAATTCCCCACCCTGACGGCGGTCGGTTCCCCAGGGGGATCCCGGTCGTCGGCAGGGGCCGGTCTACTCCCGGTT
>NZ_JBHFAB010000032.1:0-93398 GCF_042510955.1 Streptacidiphilus cavernicola | reverse complement strand
ACGGGTGCTTGGAGTCGAGGTGCCTTTGTTACGCCGCTCGCACCCGTTTCTCGCTTTGACGGCCCCTGCCGCGACCACCCCGCCCCGTCCCACCCCCTCCCGTGCGTAGGGGGTGAAAAGGCGCGGTGCGCACGCCGCAGTTTCGTCCGGGGCTCGGGTCAGCGGAAGGGGGCGTAGTCGAACCAGGGGTCCTGCAGGAAGGCGCGCCAGTGGGGATCGTGGCCGGTGCGCTTGATCCGGAAGTAGACGGCGCAGCGCGTGGCCGTGGAGGTGTTGCCGCCGATGTTGTGGCCCAGCAGGTAGTGGGCCAAGAGTAGGTCCCCGGCCCGGCCGGTGATCTGCTCGGGCTCGGGGAGGGCGATCGGCGGGTAGCCGTTGGCGTCGAAGAACGCCTCCGGGCCGTGCTCGCGGAAGTACGCGGCGTGGGTCAGGTGCGTGCCGGGCCAGACCCAGAGGTTGCCCATGTCGTTGCTGAGTTGGTCGGTCAGCAGGATGCCGGCCAGCAGGGTGAACGTCCCCGGGCGTCCGTCCGGCTCATGCGGCGCCCCGTCGATGTGGTGCATGCCGGGCCGGTGCGGGAACGGCGGGATGTTCAGCGCTACCTGGACCTGCGGGGGAACGTCGAGGGTGCCGGGGCCGGTCAAGCACTCGGCCAGGGAAAAGGCTTGACTGTCAGTCAGCAGTGCTTGGAGGGGAGGGTACTGGGCGGCGTCGAGGAAGTGGTGGTGCGGGCCCTGCAGTTGGGGTGGCGGGGGTTCGAGGCCGTCGACAGCACGGGACGCGGCGGCGAGGAGGTGCTCCGGCACCGCGTCAGGGACGAGGAGGTACCCGCGCTCGGCGAACTCCGCCAACTGCTCGTGATCCAGCATGGGGCCACGGTAGGTCGGGGCCCCTGGTCGGGCGAATGGTTTTCCGGGGGCGGAAAACAACAAGCTCAGATCTCGATCAATTTGCGTGACACGGGGAGGGGCGCTGGGCACGCTGTCCCCAACGGCCCGCTGGGCCGCTTGATTACGGGGGTAGCACAATGCCTGGTTTCTTCTTCTTCGTCGTGTTTGCGATCATCGCGATGGCCCTCCTGTCCGCCCTGACGCGGTCGCTGCGCTCGGACCGCCGCCGCTCCGGGTCGGGGGGCGACGGCGGGGCGTTCCTGCCGGACAGCAGTGTCGACAGCGGACACCACGGGGCGCATCACCACCACAGCGGCCACCACCACGCGGGCGGGTTCGACGGGCACGCGGTCGGCGGCGGGCACCACGGCTAGGGGGTCGTCCGTCAGCGGAGCACCCGTACGACGGCGGCGTTTCCGGCGGACCGTTGGAGGAGGTGGAGGCGGGCGACGATCTGCGGGTCCGGTGGCTCCTTCGCGATCGGCAGTCGCCTTTGGGGGCCCATCCGATCAGCGGCGCAGCGTCAGGGTGATGGTCGCGCCCAGGAATGTCGTTCCTCCACCCGTCCAGCCCTCGTGCCAGGTGCGGCCGGCCTCCTGGCCGTACATGCGGAAGTACCACAGCGGGTCGTTCCTGCTGATGGTACTCACGCTGTCCTCGTGCTGTTCGCGGTAGTAGTTCTCCATCGTGATGTAGTCCTTTCCGCTCTTGGCGATGGCGCCCCCGAAGTGGAACGGGACGCTGTCGGCCATGCTCTCGGCCTGGTTGGCGTCGGGTTGCGCCATGGTCGTCATCCCGTCGCCGACGTTGGGGGTGGGGGCGTGCTTGTTGATCCCCAGTTCCTTGAGGACCGCTTCGGCCTTCGCGGCGTCCTGCTGGACCAGGTGCTGGAAGCGCCCGCTCATGGCGTAGGTGATCTCAAGGTAGCTCTGCGAGTCCCCCTCGCCGCCGCGTGCCATGGCCTCCTGGAACTTGCCCTTCCAGCCGCCCTCCGGTTCCAGGCGCACCAGGAATTTCTCCAGCACGTCCCAGTACTGGCTGTCGGCGGCGCGCGCCATGGCGTACTTGCCGGTGACCAGCCCCAGCATCTCGTTGCACCGCTGCGGGACGAGCACGTCCAGGCCCTTGGTCTTGTCTCCGCCTTTCTCCTTGCGGAACTTGGGCTCGATCTCGTAGAGGGTGACCTTCCTTCCGGCCCCGTCGATGGTCAGATAACGGCCGGTCTTGGAGAGCGAAAGGCCCCTGCCCTTGTGCGCGCCAGGAAGCTTCTTGACCGAGTCGCTGAACTGCTTGTCGGTGGCGAAGAAGGTCTTCGGTTCCTGCCCGGCGCCCGCGTGCTCCACGGCGAGATCGAAGGCGTCCGACACGGCGAGGTCCACCTCGCCCTTGTAGACCAGATGGGGCTTGGGCGGCGCACTGGCCGACCGCTCGTCGAACCAGCTGCGCTCTTTGTTCTTTTCCTGGCCGACGAAGAAGTCCTCGGAGTCAGGGTGCTTGGTGGGGTACTCCGCGGAGCCTGCCTTGATGACGTGGAGCCGCTGGACGGTCGGTCCCTGCCCGGAGGGACTCCTGTCGTCCCGGTCCGGGACGGCGGCGCTGCGCTGCACCGGCGCCGGGCCGCCCATGACCTGGTCCGCCTTGTGCTCGGCGTGGCGCTCGCCCGAGTCGTCGGAGCTGGACATGCTGACCCCGGCCCCGTTGTCCGTCCCCGGGACCGGCCCCAGCTGCTGGTCCTCGAAGTGGGCCAGCTCGTGGGCCCAGTCCTTCTTGGTCAGTTCGCCGCCGACGACGATGTGCGGACCGCTGGTGAACGCCTTGGCCTCCAGGACGGCCGCCGATTCCCGCGCCTGCGGCCCCTTGTGGACCAGGGCGCCGCTGAAGTCGGCTCCGCCGAACCGCTGTTCCATCTCCGTGCGCAGGCCTTGCTCCAGCGGCTCGGCCGGAGAGTTGATCCCCAGCTCCAGGGCGGCCCGCTGGACCTGCGCGTGGTCCGCGGCGTCCGTCCGCGGGGCGGCGGCGTGCTGGATGCGCTGGATCCAGGCGCCGCTCAACGGCGCCGCCGCCGGCCTGCCGGCCGACTCCCCCGAGCCGCTGTCCGCTGTCCGGCCGTACCCCTGACGCAAGGCGCGCACGCGAGGTCCTCTCTGCAAAGACGGTCACCACCTGAACCACCACGTCTACCAGTGCCGAGGGCCCGGCGGACAGGTCCACAGGTGCACACCTGGGGGCAACCCTGCTGCCTAGGGCAGGTTGGGGAGATAGCCGAGGTCGATCGGCTGGTCCGGCGGGCCGTGCCGGTGGAGGTCGTCCATCAGGGCGACCAGGCTCGGCGGCCAGAGGACGTCGGGGCAGTCCTCCAACTCGGCCGGGGTCCACCAGCGGCAGGTCATGATGCCGTCGAGGCGGAACGACTCGGCCAGGTCGCCGACCGGGTCGCGGCGCGGGGCCGCGCCCAGGAAGACGACCTCGTGCTGGCGGGTGGGCACGCCCTTGCGGGTGTAGTCGTGCTCCCAGGTCCACAGGGCCGGGCCGGGGACGACGTCGGTCCAACCGGTCTCCTCGACGGTCTCCCGGAGCGCCCCGGCGAGTGCGTCTTCGCCGGGGTTCAGGCCGCCGCCGGGGAGCACCCAGTGCAGGCCGACCTCGGGGTCGTCGTGCAGTTGCAGGAACACCGCTCCGTCAGGGTCGAGGACCAGGATCCGGGCCGCTCGGCGGGCCGCGCGCTCGATGCTCATCCGGCGATCGTAGCGAAGGTCGTGTGGTCGAGGGCCCGGCGCAGCAGCAGTCCGTCCGGGGCGACGGCGGTGAGCAGCGCGGCGGTGCCGCAGGCGAGAGGCAGCAGGGCGGCTTCGACCCGGGGGTCGAAGGTCGGCTGACTGTAGGTCAGGGTGTCGGAGCAGAGCAGGAGTTGGCCGAAGGCGCGGTGGTCGGCCAGGACGGCGGGGCCGTTCCGGCCGGGGACGCCGGTGTCGGTCTGCTGGTCCAGGACGGTGCCGGGGTGGGACACCGTCAGCCGGGAGCTGATCCGGCCCGGAGGCTCGCCGGTGCGGCCGAGGATCTGCTCCTCGCGGAGCAGCAGTCGGCCGCCGGGGGCGATCCGGGCCCTGGTGGTCATCCGCAGCTCGCTGCCGGTGGCGGCGACCACGGGTTCGGGGAGCCATTCCAGTACCGCCCCGTCGTCGATCCGCAGGTCGAGGTCATAGTGGGCCGGGGCCGGGGTGCGCGAGGGCAGGCTGATGGTGGCGGCGGTGGAGCCGACCCGGAGCCGCGCGCCCGCGCGGACGTGGACCTCGATCCGGAGCCGGTCCCCGCCGAGCGGCGCGGCCATCGCGCCGACGACGGCGACCTGTGCGGCGGCCGGGTCCGGGTGGGGGACCCGGCGCAGCGCGAGCGGGCCGTCCCCGGCGAGCAGCGGCAGGGCGGTGCCGCCGCGTCCGTCCGGGGCGGCGGTGATCCGGGCGACGGCATGGACCCCGGCGGGCCCGGGGCCGGTCATGCGGTCCATGCGCGCAGCCGGTCCCTGACCCAGGCGGCGATCTCGGCGACGCCGTCCTCGGCGACCAGGGAGCAGAAGACGACCGGGAGTTCGCCGCGCTGGAGCTTGGCGTCGCGGTCCATCACCGCGAGGTCCGCGCCGACCAGCGGGGCCAGGTCGGTCTTGTTGATCACCAGCAGGTCGGAGCCGGAGACGCCGGGGCCGCCCTTGCGCGGGATCTTGTCGCCGCCGGAGACGTCGATGACGAAGATCTGGAAGTCGACCAGCCCCTTGCTGAAGGTCGCGGTGAGGTTGTCGCCGCCGCTCTCGACCAGGACCAGGTCGAGCGGGCCGACCTCGTGTTCCAGGTCCTCGACGGCTTCGAGGTTGGCGCTGATGTCGTCCCGGATCGCGGTGTGCGGGCAGCAGCCGGTCTCCACCGCGGTGATCCGCTCGGGCGGCAGCACCGCGTTGCGGAGCAGGAACTCGGCGTCCTCGGTGGTGTAGATGTCGTTGGTGACGACGGCGAGCGAGAGTTCGTCGCGCAGGGTCCGGCACAGGGCGGCGACGGTGGCGGTCTTGCCGGAGCCGACCGGGCCGCCGAGGCCGATCCGCAGGGCGCGGCGGCGGCCGTCGGCGCGCAGCGGGGCGGTGCCGGGCAGCGGGGCAGGCAGGTCGTGGTCGCGGTGCATGGTGCTCCTTCAGGAGGCGAACAGCCGCAGCGGCCAGGCGGCGTGCTGTTCGGCGTAGAGGTCGAGGAGGGGTGCGGAGGCGGCCGGGAGGGCGTCGACGCCGTCGGCGAGGGCGTCGGCGGCGGCACGGACGGCACGGTCGGTCACCTCGGCGAGGTCCTCGGCGAGCCGGGCCAGGACGGCGGTGGCCTGGAACGGGTCGAGGCCGAGCAGTCGGACGCAGGCGGTGACCGGTCCGGAGACGCTCTCGTAGGCGGCGGCAGCGGCGGCGTCGGCCGGGACGAGTCCGGCCGCGGCGGCGGTGAGGCCGAGCACGACCGGCTGGTGCGCGCCGCGCGGGCGGGCCGCGGCGAGCTGGTCGAGGGCGGGGTCGGGCCAGACCGTGCGGGCGGCCCGGATCAGCTGGCGGCCGAGCCTGCGCGAGGCCGCCCGCAGCGCCGGGGAGGGCATCCGGACGTCGGCGGCCTGGTCCGCGAGCAGCGGGTCGAGGCCGCCGGCCGCCGCCGCGGCGAGCGCGGCGGCGGTCAGTCCCGCGGTGTGCAGGCGTCCGGTGCAGAACGCCCGGAGGGTGGCGGTGTCGTGGATGCGGCCCGCCTTCACGGCGGCCTCGGCGCCGCCGGAGTGGGCGTGGCCGCCGGCCGGGAAGCGGCCGTCGGTGAGGATCAGCAGGGCCGGATTGACCATCAGAACAGGAAGTAGCGCTGGGCCATCGGCAGTTCGGCCGCGGGTCGGGGTTCGACCACCTCGCCGTCGATCCGCACGGTGAAGGTGTCCGGTTCCACCGTGACGTGGGGCCGGGCGGTGTTCTCGGGCAGGTGGTCCTTGGTGACGCCGCGGGTGTTCCGGATCGCGGTGAAGGCCTTGCCGATGCCCAGGTCGTGGGCGAGCCGCTCGGGCAGGCTGTGGTCCAGGGCGGACTGGGTGACGAAGTTGAGGCTGTTGGCGGCGGGGGCGCGGCCAATGGCGCCGAACATCGGCCGCGGCAGCACCGGTTGCGGGGTGGGGATGGAGGCGTTGGCGTCGCCCAGCTGGGCCCAGGCGATCTGGCCGCCCTTGATCACCAGGTCCGGCTTGACCCCGAAGAAGGCCGGGGTCCACAGCACCAGGTCGGCGAGCTTTCCGGTCTCGACCGAGCCGATCTCGCCGTCCAGGCCCTGCGCCACCGCCGGGTTGATGGTGTATTTGGCGACATAGCGACGTGCCCGGAGGTTGTCGGCCCAGCCGTCGCCGGGCAGCGCGCCGCGGCGGCGCTTCATCACATGGGCGGTCTGCCAAGTCCGCATGACCACCTCGCCGATCCGGCCCATCGCCTGCGAGTCCGAGCTGATGATCGAGATCGCGCCCAGGTCGTGCAGGAAGTCCTCGGCCGCGATGGTCGACGGGCGGATCCGGGACTCGGCGAAGGCCAGGTACTCGGGGACGTTGGCACTGAGGTGGTGACAGACCATCAGCATGTCCAGGTGCTCGTCCACGGTGTTGCGGGTGTGCGGACGGGTCGGGTTGGTCGAGCTGGGCAGCACATTGAGCTGGGAGACCACGGTGATGATGTCGGGCGCGTGGCCGCCGCCCGCACCCTCGGTGTGGTAGGCGTGGACGCCGCGTCCGGCGATGGCGGCCAGGGTGTCGCCGACGAATCCGGCCTCGTTCAGGGTGTCGGTGTGGATCGCCAGCTGCGCGCCCGACTCCTCGCAGACGGTGAGGCAGGCGTCGATGGCGGCCGGGGTGGCGCCCCAGTCCTCGTGGATCTTGAAGCCCAGTGCCCCGGCCCGCAGCTGCGCCCGCATCGACTCGGTGTTGACCGTGTTGCCCTTGCCGAGCAGCCCGAGATTGACCGGGTACTGCTCCGCCGCCGCGAACATCCGGGCCAGGTGCCAGCCGCCGGGGGTGATGGTGGTGGCCTTGGTGCCCTCGGCGGGCCCGGTGCCGCCGCCGAGGAGGGTGGTGATGCCGGAGGCGAGCGCCTCCTCGAACAGCTGCGGGCAGATCAGGTGCACATGGGCGTCGATCGCCCCGGCGGTGAGGATCTTGCCGTTGCCCGCGATCACCTCGGTCTCCGGGCCGATCACCAGGTCGGGGTGCACCCCGTCCATGGTCTCCGGGTTGCCGGCCTTGCCGAGGGCGGTGATCCGGCCGTCCCTGACGCCGATGTCGGCCTTGACCACGCCCCAGTGGTCCAGCACCACGGCTCCGGTGACCACCGTGTCCGGGGCGCCCTCGGCGCGGGAGGCGCGGGACTGGCCCATCGACTCGCGGATCACCTTGCCGCCGCCGAAGACCGCCTCGTCGCCGCCGGCGCTGAGGTCCTGCTCGATCTCGATCAGCAGGTCGGTGTCCGCCAGCCGGATCCTGTCCCCCGCGGTCGGCCCGTAGAGGTCGGCGTAGCGGCGGCGGGTGAGGGTCAGCGCCGGGCGGGGGTCAGTCATCGAGGCTTCCCTTCGTCTCGCCGCGCAGGCCGAACACCTCGCGGCGCCCGCCCAGCGGGATCAGCTCGACCTCGGCCGGGATGCCGGGCTCGAAGCGGACGGCGGTGCCGGCCGGGATGTTCAGCCGCTGCCCGCGGGCGGCGGCCCGGTCGAACTCCAGACCGGGGTTGGCCTCGGCGAAGTGGTAGTGCGAGCCGACCTGGACCGGCCGGTCCGCGGCGTTGACCACGGCCAGGACGGTGACCGGGCGGCCGGGGTTGAGCGCGATGTCGCCGGTGCCGAGCAGGATCTCACCGGGGACCAGCGGGCCCGGGGAGCCAGGGGCCGCGCTCATGCGATCGGCTCGTGGACGGTGACCAGCTTGGTCCCGTCCGGGAAGGTCGCCTCCACCTGGACGTCCGGGATCATCTCAGGGATCCCCTCCATCACGTCTTCCCTGGTCAGCACCGTCCGGCCGGAGCGCATCAGCTCCGCGACGGTACGGCCGTCCCTGGCGCCCTCCAGGATGTGGACGGTGAGCAGCGCCACCGCCTCGGGGTGGTTCAGCCGCAGTCCGCGTGCGCGCCGGGCCCCGGCGACGTCCGCGGCCACATGGATGAGCAGGCGCTCCTGCTCGTGCGGGGAGAGTCTCATGTCGGCGTTGCACCTCTGTGCGGGGCCGTCCCGGGCCGCCGCGGCAGCCCGGGGAGGGGACGCGGGCACGACGCCGTGCCGCGGGGTGCCCCCGGCGCGCGGCGGGGGCACCGGGCGTGGACGGCGTCGCACACGGGCCGCACTGCCCGCCGCCACCACGCCCGATCCGCACCCCGGGGGTGGTGATCGTGTGGCGACACGTTAGCGGACCGGGGCCGCCGGGCGGCAGGGGCGACACGGCGCGGCGGTGCGACACGCCGAAGCCGGAAAACATGTCGGAACAGCCTCAAGAGGGTCGGGATATGAGCGTCCGTCATTCGCGGAAGATCACTCGTCCGAGTGAGTGTCACACGCCTCGATTAGGCGGATCATTGGTAGGCGATTCGGCCATGATCGCCGACGAGCCGCAGGTCAGAGGCTATTCCCAAAGCCAGTGTGAAATTTGTCAACCCTCTTGAAAATAGCCGGAATTAGATCGTCCGAACGCGCAGCGTCCGCATCCGGGCACTCCGTGGAACTGCGGGTGACAAGAGTCACAAAAGGCCGTGGGAACGTGAAGATCCCATAAAAAACTGGCAATACTGTCCGCCGAACAGCAAAAGTCCTCGCCACCGTGGCGGGGCGGTCCGGCCGGACGCCGAGTCTCGCCACCGGTCGGGCGCCAGGTGCACACCACCTGACAGGCGAGAGCGGGAGACCCAATCACGACGGGACGGCCGGACCGTCCCTTGGGGTGAAGCCACACGGTGGCCGGGCAGCTTTCGGAGCCCGAACCCGACAGGGAGACCTTTCGTAGGCGGTTCCGGAAGGAAACGCGTGACTGCGTCCGTTCGTACTCATGCCCAGAAACAGGACAGCCCCACCGCCTCCGCCCCGGCGAGGAACAACAGCCGCCGCTGGCGTTCGGGCATCACCTCCGTGCTCACCCTGGCCGCCGTGGCCGGCGGGACGCTGCTGTCCAGCGGCACCGCGGACGCCGCGACGATCGAGGCCAAGGCCCTGGGCATCGCGGCCTCCAAGCACGGCGACCCGTACGTCTACGGCGCGGCGGGCCCCACCCGCTTCGACTGCTCCGGCCTGACGTACTACGCCTTCAAGCACGCCGGAAAGAGCCTGCCGCGTACCGCGCAGGCCCAGTACAACAAGGTCCACCACATCTCCAAGGCCAGCCTGCGCCCCGGTGACCTGGTCTTCTTCCACTCCGGCCGCTCGGTCTACCACGTCGGCATCTACGCCGGGCACGGCAAGATCTGGCACGCCCCGCACACCGGCGCGAGGGTCCGGCTGGAGAAGATCTGGACCAAGTCGGTCTACTACGGCCGCGTGTGACCCCTCCTGGGGCCGCCGTCACGGCGACGACGGCGGCTCCAGGGTGTTCGGCTGGTGCTGGTCGCCGATGGTCTGCCACAGCCGCCGCGCCCGCTCGTGGTTGCGGCGGGCCGACCCGGGGTCGCCGGCGGCGGCGTCCAGGTCGCCGAT
The DNA here is from genome assembly GCF_042510955.1 of Streptacidiphilus cavernicola. Lineage (NCBI taxonomy): Bacteria > Bacillati > Actinomycetota > Actinomycetes > Kitasatosporales > Streptomycetaceae > Streptacidiphilus > Streptacidiphilus cavernicola. The sequence continues at coordinate 83,806 of NZ_JBHFAB010000032.1, read as the reverse complement.
GAGCTGCCAGCAGGCGGACTCGTCCTGACGGTCGCCGTGCCGGTGGAACAGGTCCGCGGCGCGCTCCAGCGCCGGGACCGCCCGCTCCCGGTCGTACTGACCGGCGTAGACGCGGCCGACCTCCAGCAGCGTGTACGCCGCGCAGCGCTCGTCGGCCAGCTCCTCGAAGGTGGCCAGCGCCTGCCACAGGCAGTCCAGCGCCTGGTCCGAGTCGCCGCGCTGGTCGTGCAGCCGGCTGACCCGGCGCAGCACGACCGCCACCCGGTGCCCGTCGTCGAGCGCCCTGGCCTGGCGCAGGGCGTCGCCGAACCAGGACTCCGCCTCGTCCAGGTCGCCCTGCATCAGCCGCATCACGGCCATCGAGCAGGACAGCTGCGCTTCCAGGTGCCGGTCGCCCTCACCGACCGCGATGGCCAGCGCCTGCTCGACCCGTTCGGCGGCCTCGGCGTAACGGCCGCGCACCCGGCTGACCGTGCCCAGCATCGCCACCGAGAGGGCCTCGCCGCGCTTGTCCCCGCCGTCCCGGCACAGTTCGACGGAAGACTCGAGCGAACGCGTCGCCTCGTCGAACTCGTCCCGGTAGATCTGCAGTTGGCCGAGGCCGCGGAGCAGCACCGAGGCGCCGCGGCCGTTGCCCGCCGTCCCGGCCGCCGCCAGCGCCAGCCGGTGCCCGTGCTCCCAGTCCTGGTAGAGGCACCGGTGGTCGTAGTAGGTCACCGTGCCGGCCGCCAGCTCCCAGGCCAGCTCGTCCAGGCCCCAGTCCACGGCCAGCTTCACCGCGCCGAGCAGGGTCTCGCGTTCCGCGTCGAACCAGCCGACCGGGTCGGCCAGCAGCCGCTCCACCACCGGGTCCGGCAGCGACCGGCGCGAGGCCGAGCCGGGCTCGCCGACCAGCAGCCCGGCCGGGAGCCGTTCGGTGCCACGCCCGGCCAGGTCGAGCCAGGCGGACAGGACCCGGACCATCGCGTCCCGCCGGTCCGCCTCGGGCAGCTCGGCGGCGACCTCCACCGCGCAGGTCCTGATCAGGTCGTGCAGCCGGTAGCGCGGCTGGCCGACGGCGTCGGTGGCGGTCAGCCGCACCAGGCTGGCGTCGACCAGGGTGTCCAGCACCTCCTCGGCGTCCGGGCGGTCCAGCAGCGGGCCGAGCACCCAGCCGGGCAGGGTGTGCGCGCCGAGCAGGCCGAGCAGGCCCAGCGCGCGCACCGCGTCGGCCGGCAGCAGCCGCAGGCTCAGTTCGACGCTGGCCCGCACGCTGAGGTTGCCGATCCTCAGCTCGGCCAGCCGCCGGGACTCGTCCTCGATCCGCTCCCGCAGCACCCGCAGCGACCAGGCCGGGCGGCCGGTGAGCTTGGCGCTGGCGATCCGGATCGCCAGCGGCAGGTTGCCGCAGCAGGCGAGGATCGCGTCGGCCTCGGCCGGCTCCCGGTCGACCCGGCGCCGTCCGACGATGCCGATGAACAGCTCCCGCGCCTCGGCCGGGCTCAGCACGTCCAGGTCCAGGTGCCGGACGCCGGGGAGCTGGGTCAGCAGCGTGCGGCTGGTGACCAGGACGGCGCAGCCGTCGGCCCCCGGCAGCAGCGGCAGCACCTGGTCGGCGTGGCCGGCGTCGTCCAGCACCACCAGCATCCGCCGGTCCGCCAGCAACGAGCGGTAGAGCGCCGCCCGTTCGGACAGGCCGTTCGGGATCGCGCTGCCCACGATCGAGAGCGCCCCCAGCGCCTCGGCCAGCATCAGCGCCGGGTCCCGCGGCTCGTCCGACGTGCCGGCCAGGTTGAGGTAGAGCTGGCCGTCCGGGAAGGCGGCGCTGGCCAGCCGCGCGGCATGGGTCGCCAGGCAGGACTTGCCGACGCCGGGACCGCCCACCACGACGACCACCGGGGCCCGGTTCGGCGCCGATCCGTCGAGCAGCCCGGCGACCTCGGCCAGGGCGTCCGCCCGGCCCACGAAGTCGGGCACGTCGAGCGGCAGCTGACGCACCGGCAGGGCCAGGTCCGATTCGGCGCCCGCCGGGCCGGGGCCCTCCGGTGCGTCGGCGGAGCCGTTCGCCGGGGCCGCCAGGGCCGGGTCGGCGACCAGGATGCGCCGGTGCAGCGCCTGGATCAGCGGGGTGGGGTCGACGCCGAGCTCGCCGGCCAGGGTCCGCCGCAGCCGCTCGTACACCTGCAGCGCCTCGCCCTGGCGGCGGCACCGGTAGAGGGCGACCATCAGGTGCTCGGCGACGTGCTCGTCGTAGGGGTGCTCGCGGGACAGGGCGGTCAGTTCCTCGACGACCTCGCGGTGGCGCCCCAGGTCGAGTTCGAGGCTCAGGCACCGCTTGTGGGTGGCCGCGCGTCGCTCGTTCAGCCGGGCCGCGTCGAACTCCAGGACCCGGCTGGAGACGTCGACCAGGGCGCCGCCGCGCCAGCAGGCCAGCGCGCGCCGCAGCGCGAGGGCCGTCTCGGCGCTGGACTGGTGCCGTTCGGCGAGCCGGCGCTCGTGGTCGAACTCCAGCAGGTCGAGCTGGTCCGGGGCCAGGTTGATCTGGTAGCCGCCGCGCCGGGTGCTGATCAGGGAGCCGGGCGCCCCGCAGGCGGCCAGGTTCCGCCGCAGCCCGGAGAGCGCGTCCTGGACCTGGCGGACCGCGGTGGCGGGGGTCCGCTCGTCCCACATCACGGCCACCAGCCGCTCCATGGGGACCACGTTGTTGGCGTCGACCAGCAGCGCGGCCAGCATCTTGGCCTGCCGCGGTCCGTCGAGCCGGACCTCGCGCCCGGTGATCCGGGCATGCAGCGGCCCCAGCACACCGAATCTCATCGTCTCCCCCGGCAGACCTCGCTCTAGGACGAATCTAGGACGACCGACGGATTCCTGTCCATAGCGTCATCGCGGGCTGTGAACCACCGGAGGGAGTTCGATGACCATGCGCCGCGACCGTGCCGCGACCGCTGTGGCCGCACTGCTGCTGACCACCGCGGTGGCCGGCTGCGCCAGTGCCGCCGACGGAGGCCGTCCGGCGGCGGTGACTCCGCGGGCGGCGGCGGCCCCGCTGCCGGTCACCACGACCGCGACCCCGTCCGGGCCCTCGGAGCTGGTCCTCCCGGTGGCGCCCTATCTCTTCAGCGACGCCCAGTCGTCGCAGCTCGTGGCCGCGCACAGCGAACTGGTCGCCGCCTGCATGAAGCGCTACGGCTTCGGCTACCGCGTGTCGACCGCCTCGGCCGCGCACGCGGCGCTGCCGGCGAACGAGTCGCGCTACGGCGTGATGACGCCGGAACAGGCCCAGTACGGCTACCACTTCATGGCCGTGGAGATGGAGCGCCAGCAGCAGGGCGCCGCACCGTCCCAGAGCCCGCCCAAGGTGACGCCCGCGATGGCCGCGGTGCTCACCGGCGTGCCCGGCGGGCAGGTCAACGGCCGGAGCGTGCCCAGCGGCGGCTGCAACGGCCAGGCCACCACCGAGCTCGGCGGCAAGGACGGGCGGTACGGCGACCCGGACATCGCCGAGAGCATCCAGGCCGACAGCTTCGCCAGGTCGCAGTCGGACGCCCGGGTGCTGAAGGCCTTCGCCGCCTGGTCGGCCTGCATGCGGGCCGACGGCTACCACTACCCGAACCCCGACGCCGCCACCAACGACCCCCGTTGGTCGGCTTCCGCCGCACCGAGCGCGGCGGAGATCGCCACCGCGCGGGCCGACGTCGGCTGCAAGCAGCGGACCAATCTCGTCGGCGTCTGGTTCTCGGTCGAGTCCGCCTACCAGGGCGCGGCGATCAAGGCCAACGCCGAGGCGCTGCGGCAGGCGCAGGCCACCATGCGGCAGGAACTGAGGACCGCGGCGACCCTGCTCGGGTCCTCGCAGTAGCCCGCCCGAACCGACCGGCAACAACCAGTTGAGACCCCATCAGTAGAAATGAGCAGTCGCATGAGAGTCAGACTCATCAGCGCCGCAGCCGCCGTCGCCACCGCGGGCGCCGTCCTCCTCAGCGCCGTGCCCGCCCAGGCGGTTCCGACCTGGGGGTGCTTCAACGCGGCCGGCACCAGTTACGACTCGATCACCTGCCTCTGGTTCAACTCCGGCCAGCAGGGGTCGAGCACCGCGTTCTGGTTCAACGGCGGAGTCAACGGCACCGAGGGAACCGGGACCAGCAATGTCCCCAATCTGCTGCCCTACACGTTCATGAGCTCGGGAGCGGGCCAGAACCAGAGCGTCAAGAACCATGCGGCGACGGCCTCGAACACCTATTCCACAGCGGTCGTGAAAACCAACATCTGGTACAACTCGAATTACGGTGGCGCCGTGTACCAGCTACTGCCGGGGGACGCGCCCTACCGGCTCGGAAACGGCCTCTACAACCAGGACGCATCGCTCTCCTGGCAATACTGAGAAAAGGCGGAAAGACATGCTGCTCAAGAAGACCGCGATAGGTGCCCTGACCGCCGCCGCACTCGCCTGCGGCACACTGCTCGCCGAGCCCGCCTCGGCGACCGGGGTGGCCGCCGGGCCCTGCTCCTACGTCTGCTTCTACTACAACTCGGGCGGCCAGGGCGCCACCATGCTGTGGAACCCGCCGGCCGGCTGGCAGGGCATCAGCGACCTCCAGTCCTCGCAGTTCTCGAACTGCAATATCAACAACAATTCCACCGCGTGCAACGGTCTCGGACGGAGCGTCAAGAACAACACCGCGACCGTGTACAACGGCGACTTCGGCGGCCACACCGTCGCGGTCTGGTACAACTCGAATTACGGCGGGGCCCATTACACGATCCTCGACGGAGACACGCCTTACCAGCTCGGAAACGGCCTCTACAACCAGGACGCTTCCGTTTCCGCCTGGTAGGCGGTCGCAAGGGGGAACAATGCTTCGATCACACCGCTCCGTATTCCGCCGGGGGCTGGCGATCGCCATGGTGGTCGGCCTGGCCGCCTCGCTCGACGCGGGCACCACCGTCGCCGCGACCCACGCGGCGCCGGCCGCCGCACCGGCACCGGCGCCGGCCGGGTCGGCCACGGCGGCGGCGGTGCCGAACGGCGTCCCCTCGCCCGACTCGGCGCTCGGCTCCGGCTGGCGGACCTCGTCCGACCGGGCGATGACCGCCATCGGCGACGCCAGCGGCTTCCACATCCTGGTCGCCGACGCCTCGAAGGCGTACTCCTGGCGGACCGCGGCGTCGCTGTCGGAGCCGGGGTTCGACACGGACCAGTGGATCGGGCAGGCGTGCTCGACCGCCTCCGGCCGGTACGCGTTCGTGGTCTACGCACCCCGACGGTTCGCCACCCGCTCAACGCAGTTCGACCAGGGGGCCTTCGCCGCGATCGTCGACCTCACCTCGGGAGCCGTCCGCAAGCTGCCGTTCCTGGCCGGTCTCGCCTACTACGACCCGGGCTGCGGCAACGGCGAGTCCGCGGTCCTGTCCTCCGCCGTGACCGACGCCGCGACCGGTGCGGCGCGCACCACCCTGCGCGTGGTCGACGCCGCGACCGGCCGGGTCACCCAGCAGAGCACCGTGGCCGGACAGCTCACCTCGGCCCTGCCCTACCGAGGGGCGGTCGCCGCCGCGCGCGGGGACCAGCTGGTCTCGGTGGGGAAGGGCGGCGGCATCCGCACCCTCACCCACGAGTCCGGGATCCCGTTCCGGCTGGCGGTCGACACCTCGGGTGCGCTCGGCTACCAGGTCCCCACCGCGGCCGGGCAGGTCCAGGTCCGACGCCTGGCCGGGGGCCGGGCCGGCACCGTCGGGACCGCCAAGCTGGGCGCGGTCCAGCTGAAGGGCTCCGGCGGGCACGTCTTCCTGGTCGGCCCGGCCGCCGCCAAGGTCAACGTCAACGGCCTTGCAGCCAAGGGGTGGAAGAGTCTGGCCGCACCGGCCGAGTCGGAGCCCTCGACCACCGGCGGCCTGGTGGTCACCGGCTCCAGTAACACCGACAACGCCTCCGGCACCGCCGAGACCGACGGCAAGAGCAACGACAGCCCGCTGCCGGTGAGCATCCAGGCGAAGGCGATCGGCAGCGGTGCCCAGGTCTCCATGCGGGTCCTGCCGCAGGCCGGCACCGACAGCGGCGGCGCACGCCCGTCCCCGGCGCTGCCGGACTCGGCGGGTACGTCGGGGTCGGCGGCCTCGGCGGGTACCGGCGCGACCCGGTCCGCCGCCAAGACCGCCACCCCCGCCAAGGCCACCCCCGCCACCAGCACCGACGCCGCGACCGAGACCTACGACCCCGACCGGGCCTGTGCGGTGGCCAGGAACGACCCGAGCATCCAGACCTACCAGGCGACCGCCCAGCAGGTGGAGTGGGCCGCCGACCTCGCCGTCCAGGGGCAGTTGACCCGGAGCAGGGCGGCCGGCTGGGAGGGCTCGGGGATGAGCGTCCCCTGGACTCCGCAGGGCATGTTCCCGCTGCAACCGCTCTCCGGCGGCGGCCAGGTTCCGGCGCAGGTGCTGCTGGGCATCCTGGCCCAGGAGTCCAACACCCTCCAGGCCAGCCCGCACGCCCCGGACGCGATCACCGGCAATGTGAACCAGGGCGGCTTCTACGGGAACGGCTCCGACTGGTCCACCGCGGACTGCGGCTACGGCGTCGGCCAGGTCACCACCGGCATGCAGATGTCGACCCCGGCCGGGACCGACGTGGCGGACGGCAGCAGCAGCTACACCACCGCCCAGCAGCAGCAGGCGATCGCCACCGACTACGCCTCCAACATCGCCGCGAGCCTCAACCTCCTGATCGACAAGTGGAACCAGCTGAAGGCGGCCGGGATCGTCGCCAACGACGGCGGGGCGCAGTACATCGAGAACTGGTACTTCGCCGTCTGGGCCTACAACTCCGGGGTGCAGCCCGGTGCGGCCCTGGGCAACAGCACCGGCTGCACCCCCAGCCCGACCTGCACCGACGGCGCCGGGAACTGGGGCATGGGCTGGGCGAACAACCCCGCCAACCCGGTCTACCCGGCCGACCGGGGCACCTTCACCAACTCCGCCGCCGACACCAAGGTCCCGAACCACTGGCCCTACCAGGAGCTGGTGATGGGGTGGGCCTACTCGCCGGTCCCGCGCTTCAACTACGCCAGTGGGAAGTGGGGACCCGCCTACGCCGCCGCTGCCGCCGGCAGCGCCGGCGCCGGCCCCGCACTGCCGCCGTTCTCGGCGTTCTGCACCAGCGACGACCTGTGCCAGCCGAACGCCGCCGCCGACGCCAACGGCACGGCCGACAGCGCAGGCCTCTGCACCAACGCCGATCTGCACTGCTGGTGGCACCTGCCGCGGAACTGGACCGCCTGCGACACCTACTGCGGCACCAGCAATCCGACCTACACCAGCGCCAGCGCGGTGCCGACCGGCACCGACATCGATCCGCCGGACTGCCGGGCGCTGGGCACCGCGAGCGGATCGCCGTCCTCCGACTCGTACGGCGCGGCGCCGCCGACCGGGTCGATCGTGGTCCGGTCGACCGACGTCCCGAGCGTCGCCTCGTGCACGCAGACCTGGACCGACCAGGGCTCGTTCGGCATCCGGTTCAACGCCGCGAACAGCTGCAACGTGTCCTGCACCGACCCGATCGACTATCCGGGGAAGATCGACTTCCATCAGCTCGGAGTGGGCTTCGGCGGCCACACCTGGTTCGCGCACACCCGTCCGCCCTCCGACACCGCCGACACCGTGGTCGGCACCTGGACCCCGCCCGCCATCGACGGCTGGGCCAAGGTCTACGTCCACCTCCCGGACATCGCCTCGATGACCCAGGAGGCGCCGTACACCGTCAGCACCGGCAGCGGCCTCCCGGAGACCCGGTACGTGAACGCGCACCGCGCCTACAACCAGTGGGTCGAGCTGGGCGTCTTCTCGTTCGACTCCTCGGGCGGCGGCGAGAGCGTCAGCCTCACCAACGCCACCCCGGACGGCGACGGTTCGATGGACATCGCCTGGGACTCGGTCGCCTTCCAGCCGCTCCCGGCGAAGCCGCGGGACGTCGTGGTGCAGATGGGCGACTCGTACACCTCGGGCGAGGGCGCCGAGCCCTATCTGCCCGGCACCGACAACGGCCCCTACGCCGACCAGGTGTCCGACAGCTCGTCCAGCGAGACCTGGAACGCCTGCCACCGCAGCCAGAACTCCTGGTTCCGCAAGACCACCCTGCCCGGACGGAGCGGTCCGGTCGGAGCCCTCGCCGACGCCTTCAACAGCAGCCTGGACTTCCAGTCCACCGCCTGTTCGGGCGCCTTGACCTGGGAGTTCGACCCCGCCCTCAGCACCGGCCCCAGTTTCGGTTCCGACGGCGAGTTCCACGAGGTCCAGCAGCTCGACGCCGGCTACCTCGACAGCAGCACGACCCTGGTGGCGCTCACCATCGGCGGGAACGACGCGAAGTTCTCGAAGACGATCCAGCAGTGCGTGCTGCTGGGATGCCCGTCCGACTCCTCGGTCACGACGAACATCAACAACGTCGGCAGCAACCTGACCACCCTGCTGCAGGACATCGCCGGGAAGGCTCCCAACGCCAAGATCGTGCTGCTCGGCTATCCGAAGCTGTTCGGCAGCGGCGGGGTGAGCTGCGGAGACAACCTGGTCGCCAGCGACGCCGCCACCCAACTGGACACCTGGGCCGGGGACATGGACACGATGGAGGCCAAGGCCGTGGCCGCGGCGGCGGCCGGGCCGTCGGTGGGATCCCGGCTCAGCTTCTGGTCGGCGGAGAGCAGCCCCGCCTACTTCACCGGATACCGGGTCTGCGGACCGACTACCAGCGGGATCAACCAGGTCGTCTCCGCACCGGCAACGGCCGGCGGCGACTTCTCCTGCCCGGCCTCGCCCGACCCGCGCCAGTGGCTCTGCGTCAGCCGGGAGTCGTTCCACCCCAACAACACAGGCACCGACCGCTATTCGCTGATCTTCAGCGCAGCGTTGACCGCGGCCGGCTACTAGCGCCGAACGGCGCTCCACCACCCAATCCCCAGGGGGAAGAAACATGACCACACGATTCAAGCGGACCGTCGCGTCCGGCACGGTGCTGCTCGCGGCGGCTGCCGCCGTCGGCATCGCGGCCGGCACCGCCCAGGCCGACAGCATGATCGACCTGACCCGCACCGTCGGCGTCTACTCCGCGCCCAACGCCAGTGCCGGCAAGGTCGCGCCCGACCTGCACGCCGAGGACGCGGTCCAGGTGAACTGCTGGACCGTCGGCGGCAACGTGGGCAACGCGGGCGACGTCTGGTACCACGCGGTGACGGAGGTCTACCCGAGCGGCGAGGACTACATCGAGGGCTGGGTCTTCGCGCCCTACGCCGACGGGGCCGCCGCGTTCCACAACGGCAGCATCCCCAAGTGCCCGTGACGCTCTGACCGAACGCCGACCCCGCCCGGGTCGGTACCGCCGGACGGCTGGTACCGACCCGGGCGGGGCGGTGGTGCGGCTCGGCTACCGCCCGCCGCGGGGCCGCGGGCGGTGCGTCACCTCACGGTGCGTCACTTCAGGTGCCGGTCGTAGAACCGGCCGCCGTCCTCCAGCTCGAACCACGGGGTGCCGACGTGCCCGCCCAGATTGGCGTGCAGCGTCTTCTCCTTGCTGCCGAAGGCGTCGAACAGGTCCAACGCCCGCTGCCGGGGGTTGCCCTGGTCGTCCCACTGCAGCAGGAACAGCAGCGGAATGCCGACCTGTCGGGCCTCCTCGCGCTGGGCCCGGGGCACATAGCCCCCGGCGAAGAGGCCGGCCGCGGCGATCCGCGGCTCCGTCACCGCCAGCCGGATGCCGAGGGCGGTCCAGCCCGAGTACCCGACCGGGCCCTCGATCCCGGGCAGGTCGAGCAGGGCGTCCAGGGCGGTCCGCCATTCCGGGACCGCGTTCTCGACCAGCGGGCCGACGAGGGACTCGAAGATCTCGTCGACCGGCTCGGCCGCCTGCATCGCCCGGCGGAGGTCGGCGCGGGCCTGCTCGGCGGCGGCGGAACGGGGCCGGTCACCGCACCCGGGGGCGTCGATGGTGGCCACCGCGTAGCCGAAGGCCGCGGTCTTCCGGGCTCGGGCCACCAGCCGGGGCTCCCGCCGGGGCAGGCCGTTGTTGTGGGCCATCAGGATCAGCGGGAGCGGTCCGGCCGAGCCCGGCGTCCACAGCGTGCCGGGGATCTCGCCGAGGGTGAACTCGCGCTCGACGACGTCGCCGTCGAGCCGCTGCTCAGAAGTGAATTCCATGGTCGTACCTTTCGGGAGTGCTCTGGAACGGCGCTCCCGGACGACCTATCGCCCGACCGTGGCCCCAGAGGGGAGCACCCATGTCGTCACTGCGTTCACGGGTACCACCTCCTCGTTCTCTCGCACGGCCTCCGGAAGGGTAACAGGGTCGCCGCGGTCCGCCAAAAGGTTTTCCGGCTCTCACTCCCCCGGGTAGCGGACCCCGATCCGGGCCCGGACGGTGTCCAGCACCTCCATCACCTCGACGGTGTCCTGCCAGCGCATCAGCGGGCTCTCGACCAGGCCCTCGCGCAGGCAGCGCATCGCCTCCTCGGCCTCGTGGACGAAGCCGATGCCGGTGTAGGGGATCCGGAACACCTCCGGCTCCACGTCGTCGCCGGTGCCCCGGTAGAGGGTGAACGAGTCCGGGCGCAGGAACAGCGGCGGGACCTCGATCCGGCCCGCAGAGCCGCCGACGAAGGCGCGGCCCGGGGTGGCCGAGGTGATGCCGCAGCTCAGCGTCGCCAGCGCGCCGGAGTCGTAGCCGAGCAGCATCCCGGTGTTGGCGTCCACGCCCTCCGGGGTGAGCGAGGCCCAGGCGGTGACCGTGTCCGGGCTGCCGAGCAGCAGGTGCGCGAAGGAGACCGGGTACACCCCGAGGTCCAGCAGCGCTCCCCCGCCGAGCGCGGGGTCGCGCAGCCGGTGGGTCGGGGCGAAGTCGCCGGGGAAGGCGAAGTCGGCGTGCACCGTGCCGACGTCGCCGATCGCGCCGTCGGCGACCAGCGCCAGCAGCTTCCTGACGGCCGGGTTGCAGCGCATCCACATGCCCTCCATCAGGAAGGAGCCGTGCTTGCGGGCGATCCCGACCAGCGCGCGGGAGTCGGCGGCGTTCAGGGTGAACGGCTTCTCGCAGAGCACCGCCCGGCCCGCCTCCAGGCACAGCGCCGCCGCCTCGAAGTGGGCGTGGTGCGGGGTGGCCACATAGACGATGTCGACCCCGTCGTCCGCCGCGAGCTCGGCCCAACTGCCGTGCGCGCGGGGGATGTCGAAGCGGTCGGCGAAGGCCTGGGCGGCCTCCTTGCTGCGCGAGCCGACGGCGACGACCTCCGCGTCCGGCAGCAGTTTCAGGTCCTGGGTGAAGTCGGCGGCGATGCCGCCGGTGGCGAGGACGCCCCATCGGATCTTCTGAGTCATGGGCCCATCCCACCACTCGCCGACTCCGGGGAGAAGCGCGGCCCGGTCCGTGCCGTAGCAGCGGGGTGCCGCGTTAGGCAGGGCATGTCTGCCTTCCGCACCGCGCTCACCCGTACCGCGCCCGCCCTCGCCGCCTGCGCCGCCCTGCTGCTGGCGGCGGGCTGCGCCGCGCAGCCCGCGTCCGCCCCGGCTGCCCAGGACGCGGCGTCCTCCGGCGCGAACGCCGCCGGTTCGAACACCGCCGCTCGGGCCGCCGCGGCAGCCGCGGCCACCACCGCCGACCCGGCCACCGGCCTCGACGCGTCCGCCGACGGGTACTGGCTGGTTTCCGCCACGCCCGAGCCGACGGCGGTCCGGTCGGTCGACTACCGGTTCCAGGTGCTCGCCCCGGACGGCAGCGCGGTGACCTCCTTCCTGGGCGGCGCCGACACCGCCCGGGTCTACGCCGTCCGCTCGGACCTCACCGGGCTGCGCCGCACGGTGCCGGTCGATCTGGGCGAGGGGGTGTGGAGCGCGCAGCTCGGCGAGCTGGACCCGGGACAGTGGCGGATCTACGTGGCGTTCACTCCGAACAGCAACCCGGGCCCGACCGGGCTGCCGCCGAGGCTGCTGCTCAGCCGGACCCTGTTGGTCCCCGGCACCCCGGAGATCAGCCCGCTGGACCCGGCATCGCCGACCGCGTCGGTGGACGGGCTGCTGGTCCGGCTGACCGGGCAGGCGGTCGCGGGCCGCCCGGCCGTGCTGCGGATGAGCGTCAGCAGGCCGACGGTGCAGGGCGTGCCGCCGATGACCAGGACGGTGAACGTCCCGGTCAACACGCTGGAGCCGCTGGACGGCGGCTACGGCCAGCTGACCGGTGTGCACGCGGCCGACCAGGCGCTGGCGCCGTTCACCGCGCTCACCCCGGCGGTCGGGATGACCGGCGGCCCCTCGGCGGAGTTCCGCGGGACGTTCCGCTCGGCGGGCGACTGGCGGGTGTTCGTCCAGTTCCGGACGGACGGCCAGGACCACACCGCGATGTTCACCGTGCCGGTGCGCTCGCGGTGACCGGCGCGGTCGCGGTGATCAGCTCGACCGCGCGTTCGATCTGAGTGTCCGTCAGGTCGGCCTGGGCGGTCAGCCGCAGCCGGGACCAGCGGTCCGGCACCGACGGCGGGCGGAAGCAGCCGACCAGCAGCCCGCGCTCGCGGCAGGCCGCGGCCCAGGCCAACGCCGCCTCCGGGCTCGCCACCCGGACCGAGACCACGGCCGCGTCCGGCACCGAGACGTCGAAACCGGCCGCGGCCAGCCGGGCGGACAGCTCCCCGGCCACCTGCCGGGCCCGCTCGGGGCGCTGCGGCTCCTCGCGCAGCAGCCGCAGCGCGCCCAGCGCCGCGCCGACCGCGGCCGGGGCCAGCCCGGTGTCGAAGATGAAGGTGCGCGCGGCCTGCACCAGGTGCTCGATCACCCGGCGCGGGCCGAGCACCGCGCCGCCCTGGGAGCCCAGCGACTTGGACAGGGTCAGCGTGGACACCAGGTCAGGGTCTCCGGCCAGACCGGCTGCGGCGAGCGCGCCGCGACCGCCGGGGCCGAGCACGCCGAACCCGTGCGCGTCGTCGACCAGCAGCGCCGCGCCGTGGTCGCGGCAGGCGGCAGCGTGGGCGGCGAGCGGGGCGGCGTCGCCGTCCACCGAGAAGACCGAGTCGGTCACCAGCAGCGCCCGGCGCTCCGGACGGGCGGCCAGCTCGGCCCGTACCGCGTCCGGGGAGCGGTGCGCGACCCGGGCCACCCTGGCCTTGGCCAGGCGGCAGCCGTCGATCAGCGAGGCGTGGTTCAGCGCGTCCGAGACGATCACCGTGCCGACGGCCGGGTCCGGGTCGACCAGGGCGGTCAGCGCGGCCAGGTTGGCGGTGTAGCCGGAGGAGAAGACCAGCGCGGCCTCGGCGCCGCAGAAGTCCGCGAGCTCGGCCTCCAACTCGGCGTGCAGCGCGGTGCTGCCGGTGACCAGCCGCGAGCCGGTGGCGCCGCCGCCCCAGCGCAGCGCGGCGTCGGCCGCGGCCCGGGTCACCCGGGGGTGCCGGACCAGGCCGAGGTAGTCGTTCCCGGCCAGGTTCAGCAGCTCCTCGTCGGCGGACCGCGGACGGAGGGTGCGGACCAGGCCCGCGCTGCGGCGGCGCGCGGCGGCGGCGTCCAGCCAGTCGAACGCGGCTTCGGCGGGGTGCTGGTCGATGGTCTGCTCCTGGGTTGTTCCTGCCCGGTCCGCCCGGCTGCCGGTCCCGGTCATCCCGAGCACGCCCCGCGCTGCGCCTGCTGCCACTCGCAGAGCGGGCACAGCGGCAGTCCGGCCGCGTCGGCCGGATGCTCGCTCGGCTCCCCGCAGCGGACGCAGTCGGCGACCGCCGCGGTGCGCGGACCGGCCGGGGCGGCCGGGCTCGCCGGGACGGACGGGCGGTCCGCGTCGCAGTACGGTTCGGATTCGGGCTCCACGCCCGCGATCCTACGGCGTCGGCCCTAGGGCTTCGGGAGAGTGCCGGTGGCGGGCTGGTCCGACTCCCAGGCGAGGGCCGAGGCGACGGTGTAGACCAGGTACCAGGTGGGGGTGTCCAGGTCGGAGTTCACCGGGCGTCCGTCGGCGAAGGCGGACTGCACCACCGTCACCGCCCGCCCCACGGCCGCGATCCTGACCTGGGTCGCGGCGTTGTCCGGGTCGTGGGTCACCGTGGCCGGAGCCTCGGAGGCGGTCGCCGACGGGGACGGGGTGGTCGGCGGCGTGGCGGTGGCCGTGCCCCCGGCGGCCCCGCCGCTGATCGGCGCCCCGGTGCCGGTGCCCACCGGCAGCCCGCCGAGGTCGGGCAGCGCGCCGGTGCTGCCCGAGCCGAGCGTCCCGGCCGAGTGCCCCGCGGTCTGTCCGGCCGACTGGGACACGGTCACCGGCAGCCCGCTGCCGGGCTGACGGAACACCAGGTCGGCCGCCGCCGTCAGCGGGGCCTTCAGCAGTTTCGCCGCCTTCGCCGCGCTCGCCGGGTCCGGGTAGTACAGCACCGTGACCGAGGTGTAGACGGCGTGGTCGTCCTCCCGCACGTAGTCGGCGGTCAGGTAGCCGGCGCAGCCGGTGGTCAGCGCGACCGGGGCGGTGGCGTCGACGACCGGGTCGCAGCCGGCGGTCCCGGCGCCCACCGCGTAGCGGGTGCCGTGGTAGCCACTGGGGCTGGTCGCCGTGGCCGGGAAGTCGACCTTGGCCGGGAGCACGTCGTCGACCTGGGCCTGCCCGGCGCCGCCGAGGCCGGGTGCGGTTATCGCGCTGCCGACCCCGAGGCTGTCCTGCGACGCGCCGTCCGCGGTGATCCGGTGGCCGATCCGACCCGCGAAGTTGACCTCGGCCCAGGTCCCGCCGGCCGCCGCGGCTGCGAGCAGGCCGAGCATGGCGAGGGTCCTGGGCAGACGGCGGCGGGGTCCGCCGCTCGGCTGGACGTCGCGCTGGTGCCGGCCGGTCGTGGTCATGGCGAGGAGTCTAGGGGGTACTCCTGTGTGAAGGATCAAGGGGTTCTTAAGCGCCGTGCGCGAGGATGCGGGGTGGCCCGGTTTGGTGGTTCTGTGACAACCGGGCAAGCCCCGGCGGAGATCTTCTGGCGGGTTCGGCAGTGGCGGCGGAACGCCGCCGGAAGGCAGGATCGTGGTCATGGATCTGCTCGACACCCTCGTCTCCAAGGGCCTGCGCCGCGAACTCCCGACCCGTGAGGAGGCCCTCGCCGTCCTGTCAGGTTCCGACGAGGACCTGCTGGACGTGGTCGCCGCCGCGGGCCGCGTCCGGCGCCAGTGGTTCGGCCGCCGGGTGAAGCTGAACTACCTGGTCAACCTGAAGAGCGGGCTGTGCCCCGAGGACTGCTCCTACTGCTCGCAGCGGCTCGGCTCCAAGGCCGAGATCCTCAAGTACACCTGGCTGAAGCCGGAGCAGGCCGCCGCGTCGGCGAAGGCCGGGGTGGCCGGCGGCGCCAAGCGGGTCTGCCTGGTCGCCAGCGGGCGCGGCCCGACCGACCGGGACGTGGAGCGGGTCGCCGACACCATCTCGGCGATCAAGGCCGAGAACGAGGACGTGGAGATCTGCGCCTGCCTCGGGCTGCTCTCGGACGGCCAGGCGACCCGGCTGCGCGAGGCCGGGGTGCACGCCTACAACCACAACCTCAACACCTCCGAGGACACCTACGCCGACATCTGCTCCACCCATGACTTCAAGGACCGGGTGGACACCGTGCAGCAGGCCCAGGCCGCGGGCCTGTCGGCGTGCTCCGGCCTGATCGCGGGGATGGGCGAGAGCGACGCCGACCTGGTGGACGTGGTGTTCGCGCTGCGCGCGCTGAACCCGGACTCGGTCCCGGTGAACTTCCTGATCCCGATCGAGGGCACCCCGCTGGCGAAGGAGTGGAGCCTGACCCCGCAGCGCTGCCTGCGGATCCTGGCCATGGTCCGCTTCGTCTGCCCGGACATCGAGGTCCGGCTCGCGGGCGGGCGCGAGGTGCACCTGCGCAGCATGCAGCCGCTGGCGCTGCACCTGGTCAACTCGATCTTCCTGGGCGACTACCTGACCACCGAGGGCCAGAACGGCCAGGCCGACCTGGACATGATCGCGGACGCCGGGTTCACCGTGGAGGGCACGGACGAGAAGACCATGCCGGAGGACCGCGCGGAGGCCGGGGACGACCTGGCCGCGGTGGGCGCCCCGGCCGGCGGACGGCAGGACCTGGTCTCGGTGCGCCGCCGCGGCACCGGCACCGACCTCCCGCCGAACGCGTGACCCCGGAGGAACTGCTCCGACTGGACCGCGACCACGTCTGGCACCCGTACGGGGCGATGCCGGGCGCGGTCGCGCCGTACCCGGTGGAGTCGGCGAGCGGGGTGCGGCTGCGGATGGCCGGGCCGGTCGAGGGCCACCGCGAGCTGATCGACGGGATGTCGTCCTGGTGGGCCGCGATCCACGGCTACCGGCACCCGGTGCTGGACGAGGCGGTCCGGGACCAGCTCGGCCGGATGAGCCATGTGATGTTCGGCGGCCTCACCCATGAGCCCGCGGTGCGGCTGGCGGCGACGCTGGTGGAGATCACCCCGGAGCCGCTGCGGCACGTCTTCCTGGCCGACTCGGGCTCGGTCGCGGTCGAGGTGGCCGCGAAGATGTGCCTGCAGTACTGGCGCTCGGTCGGCCGTCCGGCCAAGCAGCGGCTGCTGACCTGGCGCGGCGGCTACCACGGCGACACCTTCCACCCGATGTCGGTGTGCGATCCCGAGGGCGGGATGCACCAGCTCTGGACCGGGGTGCTGCCCCGGCAGATCTTCGCCGAGGCGCCGACCGACGGCTTCGACACCCCCCTCGACCCGGCCTACGTCGCCGAGTTGGACGAACTGATCGGCCGTCACGCGGACCGCACCGCCGCGGTGGTGGTCGAGCCGGTGGTCCAGGGCGCGGGCGGGATGCGGTTCCACTCCCCGGCGCTGCTGCGGGAGTTGAGGCGGCTCTGCGACCGGCACGAAGTTCTGCTGGTGTTCGACGAGATCGCCACCGGATTCGGCCGCACCGGCGAGCTGTTCGCGGCCGGCCAGGCCGGGGTCTCCCCCGATGTGATGTGCGTCGGCAAGGCGCTGACCGGCGGCTACCTGACTCTGGCGGCGGCGCTGTGCACCACCGAGGTGGCCGCCGGGATCAGCGGCGGCGAGGTCCCGGTGCTGGCGCACGGGCCGACCTTCATGGGCAATCCGCTGGCCTGCGCGGTCGCCAACGCGTCCATCGGACTGCTGCTGGCCGGGGACTGGCGGCGGACGGTGCGGCGGATCGAGGCCGGGCTGAAGGACGGGCTGGCCGCGGCGGCCGGGCTGCCGGGGGTCAAGGACGTCCGGGTGCTGGGCGCGATCGGCGTGGTCCAACTCGACCACGAGGTGGACGTCGCCGCGGCCACCCGGGCCGCCGCGGGCCGCGGGGTCTGGCTGCGGCCGTTCCGCGACCTGGTGTACACCATGCCGCCGTATGTGACCGGCGACGACGACCTGGCCGCGGTGTGCGCCGGGGTCGTGGCCGCCGCCGAGAAGGGCTGAACCGTGACGATCATGCTGGTGACCGGCACCGGGACCGAGATCGGCAAGACCGTGGTGACCGCGGCGGTGGCGTCGCTGGCGCTCGCGGCGGGCCGGACCGTCGCCGTGCTGAAGCCCGCGCAGACCGGGGTGGCCGCGGGCGAGCCCGGGGACCTCGACGAAGTCCGGCGTCTGGCCGGGGAACTGACGGTCAGTGAACTCGGTCGCTATCCCGACCCGTTGGCCCCGGCGACGGCGGCGGCACGGAGCGGCCTGGCTCCGGTGACGCCGGATCAGATCGCGGACGAGGCAGCCGCGTTGGCGGCCGGTCATGACCTGGTGCTGGTGGAGGGGGCCGGCGGGCTGCTGGTCCGCTACGACCAGCAGGGCTCGACGCTGGCCGACGTCCCGGCGGCGCTGGCCCGACTGGGCCTGGACGCCCAGGTGCTGGTGGTGGTGACGGCCGGGCTCGGCACCCTCAACACCACCGCGCTGACCGCCGAGGCGCTGCGGGCCCGGGGGTCGGCGCCGCTGGGCCTGGTGATCGGCGCCTGGCCGGACCGGCCGGACCTGGCCGCCCGCTGCAACCTCGCCGACCTGCCGGTGGTGGCGGGCGCCCCGCTACTCGGGGTGCTGCCGTCCGGCCTGGTGCGCCGAGGAGCGGACCGTGTCTCCCTCCAAGCCACGGCCCGCTCCTGCCTTGCTCCCGCACTGGGCGGGGTCTGGGACGGATCAGTCGCCGACCCGGACCGGCCAGGACCCGGCCCGGCCGGCGAGGACCCGATCAGCCAGTGATCTTGTTGAAGACCTTGGAGTAGGCGTACTTGGTGGCCTTGTCGTAGCTGTCGACCTCCCAGAACGCCAGCTCCTGAACGCCCTTGGAGGCCGCGAAGGTCTCCAGCGTGGCGGCGTTGGCCTGGGTGAAGTTCTCGTTGTCGTCGTTCCTTCCGGCGATCGGGGTCAGCCCGAGCTTGTTCCAGGTCGCCGAGGCGCTGGTGCCGTAGAGCGAGGCGAGCTGCTTCTCGGTGGCGGTGGCACCGGACTCGGCGTCCTTCAGCGCGTTCTCGCCGTCGCCGAAGTCCATGGTCATGATGTTGACCAGGTTGACCTTGACGCCCTTGCTCTTGGCGTCCTTGAGCAGGTTGAGGGCGTTGGACTCCAGGCCGGTCGGGTCGACCGGCAGAGTGAAGTCCACCTGGACCGAGGGGTTGGCCTTCTGCAGCGCGGCCAGCGCCTGGTCCCGGCGGGAGTTGGCGCTGGTGTTGTCCAGCGGGCTGCCCTCGATGTCGAAGTCCAGCCGGGTGATCCCGTAGGTCTTCACCACGTTGGCGTAGGCGGCGGTCAGGCTGGTCACCGAGGTGCAGGTCTGCGCCAGCTCGCCGCCCTCGGCCCCGCCGAAGGAGACGATGACGTTGCCGCCGGCCGACTTCAGCGAGTTGACCTGCGAGGTGAACGCGCCGAGCGAGGCGTTGCCGTCCTCCCACATCGGCGTACAGCCGGACTTGGGGATGAGGAAGGCGAGCGAGTAGAACTTGTCGCCGCTGGCCTTCATGTCCGCGGCCATGTCACCGGCACTGCTGCTGGACAGCTCCAGGTAGGGGGCGGCGTAGTGGGCCGGGAACGAGCCGGTGGCGTGCGCCGGGACGGCCCCGGCGACCAGCACCAGAGCGGGGGTGAGGGCGGTGGCGGCGAGGGCGAGGCGACGGGTGCGCGCGGAGGACTTGGCCATGACGACCTTTCAGGACCGGTGCGACGGTGTGGGGGTGCTGCGAGTGCTGCTGTCTGTTAGGAAAGCTTCCTAACAGCTTGGAGAGGATCGTGGTCCCTTGCCGTGGCGCTGTCAAGAGTTCCGGTGCACTCAGCCGAGCGGCTTCACCCAGCGCCGCCAGTGGTCCTCCCGGCGGTATCCGGCCGCCGCCCACGCGGCCTGCGCCTTCCCGTTCGCCTCCAGCACCATGGCGTCACCGCGCCTGCCCCCGGCCGCGAGAAACCGCCGCTCGGCCGCGGCCAGCAGCGCGGACGCGATCCCCTGCCGACGCTGCGCGGGGAGCACGGCCAGCCGGTACAGCGAGCAGCGCCAGCCGTCCCACCCCGCGATCACCGAACCGACCAGCAGCCCGTCCCGCTCGGCCAGGATCAGCGCGTCCGGGTCACGGGCGATCAGCGCGGCGACCCCGTCCACGTCGTCGGAGATGGACGTCCCCTCCGCCGCCTCCGCCCAGAACAGCAGCACGGCTTCCGCGTCGTCACGAACGGCGGTTCGTATATGCAGGTCAGTCATGCTGAGACCCAAACACACGCCGCCCGCAGCCCGCCACCGACTTCTCCCCGCCCCAAAGAGGCAAGGAGCTTCACCCCAGTGCGTCGATGGCCGCAGAGATCAACCCACGGGCCCTGGCACCGTGGACGGCCAGCTTGGCCAGTTCAGAGAAGGCATGCCCGTAGTCGGTCAGCTCACCGGGCTGGAGAACGGTCAACCGGGCGGTGAGGGTCTCGACCGCGACCCGCTGGTTGTCGAACAGGTAGAAGGCTTCGAGGGGCCAGATCCCGCGTCGGGCGGTGAACGGGATGATGCCCACCGAGACGGACGGCAGGGGCATGAGCGTGAGCAGGTGGCCGAGCTGTCCCGCCATGATCTCTTCACTGCCGATCAGGTAGCGGAGAACGCACTCCTCCATCAGAACCACGTACCGGTGACGGCCCTGGTGCAGGAACCTGGCCCGATCCACCCGCGCCGCCGCGGCCTCCTCGACGTCATCAGGGGTGCCCTGGAAGTCTGTGATGGAGCGCAGCAGGGCGCGCGCGTAGTCGGCCGTCTGAAAGAAGCCGGGGAAGACGTTGGAGACGTAGACCCTGGAGAGCTCGGTGCGCTCGTACTCGCCACTGACCTTCTCCTGCGCATGGCGCATTCCATCGCGATGCCCGCGCTTCCACTCGACGTACATGGAATCGACAGCACGGGACGCCGCGATGAGATCGGGAATCTGGCCCTCGGCTCCGCAGGCGGCGCACCAGATCCTGATGTCCGCTTCCGACGGTGTGGTCTGCCCGGACTGGATGCGTGAGGTCTTCGAAGGGTGCCAGGAACACCGGGCCGCCAGTTCGTTACCAGTGATTCCGGCGTCCTTGCGGATCTCGACCAGCCGACAGGCCAGGGCCCGCCGGGCGGCGACAACGCTGGAGGACGGAGACGGCGACATACGATGGCTGCCCAGGCTGGTAGTGATGTCAGACGTGGAACTGGTCATGGGGAATTCCCCGTTCCCATACCGCTTCGAAGGCTGACGCGCAGAGCCGTGCCGTAGCCGGTGCCTCGACCAGTTCGAAGCAGGGATCAGCCCAGTCCCCTTCGCCGGTGAAGATGTTGAACAGGGCGACCCGACCGTCGAAGAGCCAGAAGTCGGCGCCCGGGAAGGCAATGTCCAAAGCCCGTCTCCGAGGCAGCCAGCGGACCTGTTCCCCTGCCGCGACGTTGCTGAAGGTGCCGGAGTGCTCGTACCGGATGTACTCGCTCACCGGCTCCGAGACGACTCGGGCACGGCGAATGACCACGCCCCGGTCGACGGTCTCCGTGATCAGGTCCAGCCACGGCCGCCACCATGAAGCGCGGTCGGCGGGGTCGTAGCGTTTTCCCTGCCGCCAGGCCTCGAACTCCTCGGCCTCGCTGGCAACCGCGTAACTGTCACGCATCTCCAGGTGAACCGCTGTCGATTGTGCTGCCCTGAGCATCGCCGGAAAGTCCGAGCCTTTCAGCTTCATCACAGGCCTTTCGGAGAATCGAGATCATGCGGAACGGAATCCGGACCAGGAGCTCGTGGCTGGGGATGCCTGCTACATGACCGGAACCCACGCCTTCCCGCCGATGGCGGCCTTGAGTTCTTCGTCGGCACCGGGACTCTGCACAAGGATCTCTTTTGCCTCGCTGTGGACCCACACCGTGGGTGATCCGTAGTCACCCGTGTCGGGGTCGATTCCGATGAAATCTATCGGCATGGCTGTCTCCTGTGCGTCGAGAGTTGCAGGGACATGCCCAACAGTCAGCGATACGTGCGATCACGTCAATCGAACGTGCAGAGGGTTGCAGCACTGCCTGCGGGAGCTTGCCGACCTGGGCCCGGATGAGCTAGTGACTTCGCGCGATGACCCTGCCCCCGCCCGTTCCCGCGTTCGGGATGGACGCCTCGACCACGCCCCCTCGGGGACATCCTGCTCGGTACGATGGTCCGCGGGAGGTGCCAGTGGAGCGAGCGCCGCTGCTCAGCGAGCTGATGCCGTGGTCCGTCCCAGGGCTGCGGACCGGGCGCGGGTGGGTGCTCTCGGCGTATCCCGAAGTCCTGGTCGCACGCTGGCAGCGGCTGGCCGAGGCGCCGGTGGAGCGGCGGGCGGCGCTGTTCGGGCCGAGCCGGTCGCGGACCGTGCGGAGTTCGGTGCCGCAACTGCCGGGACAGTCGGCGAGCAGCAACCGGTTGTCGCGGGAGCCGGGGCCCTGCCCGGAGCCGGTGCTGGTCCGGCACGGCGCGTTCGACCGGCTGTGGCTGCTCCCGGACCAGCGGGTGCTGGACCAGGCCCGGCCCGAGCTGTGGCGGGTCGCCGACGCGGCACAGGTGTTCGCGACGGTGCAGCCGCCCGAGGGGGACGGGCCCCGGGTCGGCTTCTCCGCTGAACTCCCGGACGGGCAACGGGCGAAGGGCACCGGACGGGTCCACCCGCTGTACCGGCGGCCGGGGGCGCGCGAGCCCAATGTCGCGCCGGGGCTGCTGCGCCGGCTCGGGACGGTGCTCGGGACCCGGGTGACCGCCGAGGACCTGCTCGCCTGGATCGCCGCGATCACCGCGGTCCCCGCCGCCGACGAGGAGCCGCGCCGGGGCGAGGAGGTGCCGGTCCCGCTGCCGGGCGATCCGGCGGTCTGGGCCGAGGGGGTGGCGCTGGGACGGCGGGTGCTGTGGCTGCACAGTTTCGGCGAACGGTACGGCCCGCCGCACGGTGACGGGGCGTCAGTCGGCAGGCCTCGGATGCCCGGCGGCCGACGTCCGTTCGTCCGCGAGCGGGTGACCGGGTCGCCGGACGAACTGTCCTACGACCCGGAGACCGAGTCGCTGCTGCTCGGGGACGGGCGGCTGGCCCCCGTCGCGGCGGCGGCGTGGGAGTACCGGGCCGGGGGCGAGTCGGTGCTCGGCGCCTGGTTCGCCCGGCGCACGCCGGATCCCGAGGCCCGACCGGGGACGCTGGAGGCGCTGGGCCTGAGCGGCTGGCCGCAGCAGTCCACCGCGGACCTGGTGGACCTGCTCACCGTACTGACCTTGCTGGCGGAGCTGCGTCCGGCGCTGGCGGCGCTGCGGGGCGGCCCGGGGCCGTGGATCGGCGCGGACGCACTGGCCGCGGCGGGCGTGCTGCCGGTCCCGGACTGGAGCCGCCGCCCGGCGTCGGTGCTGCAGCATCAGGAGGAAGGCCCGGAGGGCCAGTTCGCCCTACTCTGACCCCTGCCGTGGCCCCTGCCGCGCCTCTTGCTGCGACCGACGCCACGGCCTCACCCTCACCTCCCACCGTTATCAACGCCGTGGCTTCTGCCGCAACCGACGCCGCACCCCCCGCCGTAGCTCGCCCCGTAGCCCCCGCCCGTAGCCCGCTGGCCACGCCGCAGGCGACCAGCAGGCTGCCCAAGGCCTGGCCGGCGCCCAGGCTGCCGGTGCCGACCAACGGCGCGGTCACCGCGGCGGCCACCGGGATCAGGCCGGGAAAGAGCCCGGCCCGCTCCGGGCCCAGCCGCTGGACGCCCGAGTACCAGGCCCAGAAGGCGACCACGGTGACCGGAAGCGCCATCCAGAGCAGCGCCAGCGCCTCCTCCCCGCCCGGCGCCCGGAAGCTGTGCAGCAGCAGCGCCGGGACCGCCGCCTGGACCGTGGCCACGGCGCAGGCGCAGGCCGCCAGCAGGGTCGGGCCGAGCGGCCGGATCAGCGGCACCGAGACCAGCCCGAAAGCCACCTCCCCGACCAGCGCCAGCAGCGAGTAGCCGAGCCCGGCGGCGTCGGTGCGGCCCAGCCCCTGCACCACCGCGGCCCCGGCCACCACCAGCAGCGCGGATCCGGCGATCCGCGGCGACGGGCGGCGGCGTTCCAGCAGCGGCGCGAGGATCGCGATCAGCAGCGGCGCGCAGCCGACGGTCACCCCGGGGACGGCCGGTTCCGCGGTGCGTTCGGCGGCCAGCACGGCCAGGTTGAAGCCGACCATCCCGGCCGCCGCGACCAGCGACAGCCGCAGCCACTGCCGAGGCCGCAGCAGCCGGACCGGCCGCAGACCGGCGGGCTCCCGGGCGGCGAGGACGAACAGCACCGCGGCGGCCAGGCCGTAGCGCAGGGCCAGGCCGCCGAGCGCGGGGTAGTGGCCGAGCAGGCTCATGGCGACGAAGGAGGTGCCGATCAGGGTGGTCGCGGTGGCGGCGTGGGCGGAGCCGGTGGGCGGTTTCTGCATGGCTTCAGCCTCGCCGGGCCAGTGGCTCCCGATAAGGTCCACTTCTGTGCGGAGTTCATGGACCACTTCACCCGAGCCCGAGCCCTCCCCCTCACCGGATCCCTCCCCCTCACCCGAGCCCGAGCCCTCCCCCGCCTGGGAGCTGCTGCTCCCCGCCGCGTCCGGCCCGGTCCGGGGCCGCGGGCGGGAGCTGGGACGGGCGCTGCGGGCCGCGGTGCGCGAGGGGCGGCTCGCGGCCGGGACCCGGCTGCCGTCCAGCCGGGATCTGGCGCGGGACCTGCGGGTCTCCCGGGGCCTGGTCAGCGAGCTGTACGCGCAGCTGACCGCCGAGGGCTACCTGACCAGTCGGCGCGGCTCCGGGACCTGGGTGGCCGCGCTGGTCCCGACCGCCGAGCCGGCGCCGTCCCGGCCGCGGGCCGCGGCGGCCCCGGTGCTGGACTTCCGTCCCGGGCTCGCCGATCTGGCCGCGTTCCCCCGGGCCGCCTGGGCCGCCGCGCAGCGGCAGGCGCTGGCCTCGCTGCCGGACGCCCAGCTGGACTACCCCGACCCGCAGGGGCTGCCCGCGCTGCGCACCGCGCTGGCCGAACTGCTGGGGCGGCGGCGCGGGGTGGTGGTCGGCCCGGACGGGGTGATCGTCTGCGCCGGGGTGGCCCAGGCGCTGACGCTGCTCGGCCGGGTGCTGGCCGGGCGCGGGCACCGCCTGGTCGCGGTGGAGGACCCGGGCAGCCTGTCGGTGTACCCGCTGCACCTCGCGGCCGGGCTGCGTCCGGTGCCGGTGCCGCTGGACCGGGAGGGCGTGCGGATGGACGCGCTGCGGGCGACCGGGGCACGGGCGGTGTCGCTCACCCCGGCGCACCAGTTCCCGATGGGGACGGTGCACTCCCCCGCCCGCCGGGCCGAGCTGCTGGCCTGGGCCAGGGAGTGCGCGGGGCTGGTGGTCGAGGACGACTACGACGGCGACTTCCGCTACGACCGGGCCCCGGTCGGCGCGCTCCAGGGGCTGGCCCCGGACCTGGTCGCCTACACCGGTTCGGTGAGCAAGTCGCTGGCGCCGGGGCTGCGGCTGGGCTGGCTGGTACCCCCGGCCGCGCTGCTGCCGGAGCTGGTGGAGGCCAAGCGGGTCAGCGACCTCGGCAACAGCGTCGCCGACCAGGCGGCCTTCGCCGGATTCCTGGTCGGCGGCCGGTACGACCGGCAGCTGCGGCTGTGCCAGCGCACCTACCGGGAGCGCAGGGACGCGCTGATCGCCGTCCTGGCCGAGGTCCTGCCGGAGGTGCGGATCAGCGGGATCGCGGCCGGGCTGCACCTGATCGCGGAGTTCCCGTACCCGGTCCCGGCCGAGGCCTGCGCCAGGGCCGGGGTCCGGCTGCGCCCGCTGAGCGACTACACCGCGAGCGGTACGGGCGGCTCCGGGCGTTTCGTGCTCGGCTACGCACACCTGACCGCCGCGGAGATCACCGGGGCCGTCAACCGACTCGCCGAGGCATTGCGCAGTGTTGCCGTTTGATACCGAAGCCATTCATGAGCAGCACAAATGCTCGCGGCTTCGGACCACGCCCGGATACGATCCGGCTACCCCCGGCGACGACGACGGCAGGGTTCCGGACGCGGAAGGAAAGGCGGAGAGTTGGCACAGCTCACCGGCGGGGACTCCTCGCTGTTGCGGCGGATCAACTCCGCCGTGACCCTGCACGCCTTGCGCGGCGGCGACACGCTGACCCTGACCCAGCTGGTCGGCGACACCGGCCTGTCCCGGCCCACCGTCGAGGGCGTGATCGAGGGCCTGATGGAATCGGGCCTGGTGGTCGAGGTGGAGCCGGACCCGGAACGCCGCAACGACAGCGCCCGGCAGCGCGGACGTCCGGCGCGGCACTTCCGGTTCCGGGCCGAGGCCGGGCACCTGCTCGGCATCGAGATCGGCACCCACGGCGCCCGCGCGGTGCTGTCCGACCTGACCGGCCGGATCCTGGGCAGCTACGCCCGCCCGATCGACGAGGTGACCGGTGCGACCGAGCGGCTCGCCCTGGTCCGCGGGACGGTGGCCGAGCTGCTGCGGCGCTCGGGCGTGTCCCGGGACACGCTGTGGGCGGTCGGCGTCGGCACCCCCGGGGTGGTGGACGCCGAGGGCGTGGTCCGGCTCGGCACCGCCCTGCCCGGCTGGACCGGTCTTGAACTGGGCGCCCGGCTGCGCCGCTCGTTCCGCTGCCCGGTGCTGGTGGAGAACGACGCCAACCTCGCGGCGATCGGCGAGCACTGGATCGGCGCCGCCGCGGGCATGGGCGACGTGGTGTTCGTGCTGGCCGGGCTGAGCCCGGGTGCGGGCTCGCTGATCAACGGGAAGCTGCACCGCGGCTTCGGCGGCGCGGCCGGGGAGATCGGCTCACTGCACCTGCTGGGCCGCGAGTCCAACCCGGCCCAGCTGCTGTCCGCCCCCAGCAAGCCGATCGACCCGCTGGACGAGGCCGCGGTGGCCCGGGTGCTGCGGCTGGCCGAGCAGGGCGACCAGGTCGCGCTGGACGTGCGGGACCGCTTCCTGGCCCGGCTGGTCCGCGACGTGGCCGCCCTGGTGCTGGCGATCGACCCGGAGGTCGTGGTACTCGGCGGCTGGGCGGCCGGTCTCGACGGCATGCTGGAGCCGCTGCGGGAGCAGCTCGGGCGGTTCTGCCTGCGCCCGCCCGAGGTCCGGCTCTCCACGCTCGGTGACGAGGTCATCGCCACCGGCGCGCTGCGCCTGGCGCTGGAGCACGCCGAGGAGCAGCTCTTCTCGGTGGATCAGGAGGCGGTGCGCACCTCGGCCGCGGCCGGGGTGACGTCCACGATCCCGGAGGCGCCGAAGGTCAGCCGGCACGTGTCGGCGCGGTAGGTGGAGACGGTGAGGGCGGCGGTGCGGCCCTCGGCCTGGTAACGGGTGGTCAGCACCAGCACCGGGGTGCCCGGCGGGCGCTCCAGCAGCTGGGCCTGCTGCTCCTCGGCGACGCCGAGCTCGACCGAGCGGGACTCCCCGTCCAGCTCCAGGCGCTGCAACTGGCGCAGCACCGAGCGGGCCCGGCTGGAGTCGGCGACGCTGGACTTGGCGAAGATGGCCGGCACGTGCGGCACCACGGACTCGGGGACGTAGAGCGTCTCCGCGCCGATGACCTGGCCGTGCATCATCCGCAGCCGGCGCACCGTGTGCACGGCCTCGTCGGCCGGGAGGCCGAGCGCGGCGCAGACCGAGGCCGGCGCGGGGGCCGACTCGGCGTCCACGATCCGCCAGCTGTCGCGCCCGGTGCCGGGCCAGCCCTCGGACGCCTCGCTGACCGGCACGCCCATCCGGGGCGCGGCGACCACGGTGCCGATGCCGCGGCGGCGGACCAGGCGGCCCTCCAGTTCGAGCTGGTCCAGCGCCTGCCGCAGGGTGGCCCTGGCCACGCCGAAGCGGGCCGACAGGTCGCGCTCATTGGGCAGCACCTCGCCGGTGCCGAACTCCGAGTCGAGTGCGCGCACCAGGACGGTGCGCAGATGCCAGTACTTGGGCTCGGGCGCCGTCGCGGTGCCCGTCCCGTTCGCGGCCTGTGTGGTCCCCACCCTGTCCTCCGCCTGTGCGCCTGTGACGCCGGTTATTTATGAGTCCTTATTTCTTAAAGGACCCTGCACTAAGCCGACAGTAGGGGCAGCCCGGATCATTGGTCAAGACCAATGCCGGTGTGAGCGCACACAGCGAGGTAGTGAGTCAATCCCTTGCGGCCGTTCGTCATCATCAGGGAGTGATTGACCCGAAATGCCGGTCGGCCCGGTACGGCGAGGCGGCGCATCAGCGGCCGGTGCACCTCGACGTCCTCGTCGAACACCGCGACCGCGCCGCCGTCACCGCGCGTGGTGACGGTCCATCGGGTGGTCCCCTCCAGGTCTCCGGTCAGCCGTGCCTCCAGCACTCCGGCGGCCGGGTCCTGCCGCACCTCGTGGGCCGTGACCGCGAGTTCGTACGGCAGCAGGGAGCGGAACCGCATCCGGCCGCTGTGCGCGTCGATCCGGCGCACCTCACGGATCTCCGGCCACCACAGCGGGTAGCCGCGCGGGTCGGCGAGCACCCGGTACACCCGCTCGGGCGGGGCGGGGACGTCCCAGACCGTAACGAAGCGATAGCGGTGCAGCCGGTGCAGGCGTTGCGGGCCCTCAAGAGTCATCCCCCGAGTCTCCCGCAGACCCCGGGTCGCCGGTCCTCATCGGCGACCGATGCCGGTACGGTGCGTCGGAACCCTCATCGTCCGACCACCTCTGGAGCACGACATGGCCGAACCGCTGATCTCCGCAGTCGCCGGGCGGACGCCCGCCGTCGACCCGGGCGCGTTCGTCGCCCCGAACGGGGTGGTGCTCGGATCGGTGGCCCTCGCCGCGGGCGCGAGCGTCTGGTACGGCGCGGTGCTGCGGGGCGACTGCGAGCTGATCTCGATCGGCACGGATAGCAATGTACAGGACAACTGCTCGGTGCACGCCGACTTCGGCTTCCCGGCGACCGTCGGCGACCGGGTCTCGGTGGGCCACAACGCGGTGCTGCACGGCTGCACGGTCGAGGACGACTGCCTGGTCGGGATGAGCGCCACCGTGCTCAACGGCGCGGTGATCGGCGCGGGCTCGCTGGTGGCGGCCGGCGCGATGGTCCCGCAGGGGATGCGGGTGCCGCCGGGCTCGCTGGTCGCCGGGGTGCCGGCCCGGGTCAAGCGCGAGCTGACCGAGGAGGAGCGGACCCACATCAGGCTCAACGCCGAGTGGTACGTGGCGCTCAGCGCTCAGCACCGCGAGGCGTTCGACGGCCGGAGCGGCCTCGACTGACCAGACCGACCAGCGAGACCACCGCCCAGGTGCCCTCCAGCAGCAGGAACCCCCACTGCCGGGTCAGCGCGGCGTCGACCGCGAGCACCCCGGAACCGACCAGGTTGAGGCAGAGATAGCTCGTCGACTTGGCGTCCACCCGGCCCGCCTGGGCCAGCGCGAAGGGAATCAGCACCAGGATCGAACCGACGATCTGGACCAGCTGCTCGCTCATGACGACACGCCTCCTCGGCGGCGTCGTCTTGGCGGTCCTGGTACGGCGCGTCTCGTCAGGGCACGGGCGGGACGGCCCGGCCGTCCCATCTTCGCACAGGCCGGTCGGCCCTCAGCTGCCGAAGGCGTTCGGGCTGTCCCTGCGGTCCCGGCCGCGCAGCCGCGCCGCGCAGTAGACCAGCGCGGCGAAGGCCGCGTCCGAGAGCAGCATCAGGCCGATCGCGTAGGAGCCGGTGCTGCCGTAGACCGAGCCCATCACCAGCGGCGGGAAGTAGCCGCCGAGCCCGCCGGCCGCGCCGACCAGGCCGGTCACCGTGCCCACCTTCTCCTTCGGGGTGACCACCGCGACCAGCGCGAACACCGCGCCGCAGCCGAGGCCGACACTGGCCGCCATCACCAGGAAGGCGATCGTGGACCAGGGGTTGAGGCCGGGCTGGAACGCCTGCCAGACCGCGGTCACGCCCAGCACCGTGAACGAGACCATGAGCACCTTGGCCGCGCCGACCCGGTCCGAGAGCGTCCCGCCCAGGGGCCGGAACAGCACCGCGACCAGGGTGAAGCCGGCCGCCCTGGTGGACGCGCCGTCCTGGCTCAGGTGGTACGCCTCCTTCAGGTAGGTGGGGAGGTAGACGCCCATGGCGACGAAGGCGCCGAAGGCCACCGCGTAGAGCAGCGCCATCGGCAGCGTGGCCGGGTGCCGCAGCGCCTCGGCGAAGCGGCGGCCGAACAGCTGCTCGGGGATCTGCCGTCCCGGCGCGTCCCTGGCCACCAGCAGCGCGATCAGCCCGTACACCGCGAGGACCACCGCGACCAGGTAGAACATGGTGTTGGTGTTGTCGTACCAGCGCAGCATCCGGGCGGTGAAGAAGGACGCGATGGCGGTGCCGCCGGTGCCGATGCCGAAGATGCCGGTGGCCATGCCGCGCCGGGCGGGCGGGAACCAGGCGTTGACGTAGGGCACCCCGGCGGCGAAGAAGCTGCCGCCGATGCCGAGGAACAGGCCGACCAGGACCAGCAGCCAGTAGCTGTGCACCACGCTGAGCCCGAGCACCGGCAGGATGGTGAGGAAGCTGATCGCCGGGACCATCACCCGAGCGCCGTACTTGTCGGTGAGCGCGCCCGCCGGGATCCGGCCCAGCGAGCCGACCAGCACCGGGACGGCGACCAGGAACGACTGCTGGAACGAGCTGAGCCCCAGCTGCTGCTTGTAGGTCGGCGCCAGCGGGCTGATCAGGCCCCAGGCCCAGAAGTTGACGGCGATGCCGACCGTGGCGAGAGCGAGGTTGACCCAGGCCGCCGTGGGGATCGCGGCGGGCGCGGCGGGCGTTCCCGCCCCGGTGCCGCTGCCGGTGCCGGTCGGGGTGTCGGTCTCGGTCATGGTTCCGTTCCTCGTGGGTTCAGTACGACAGTCACGCGCTCAGCGGTGGCAGCGGTCAGCGGTCGCGGGGGCCGATGCCCCAGGCGCCCAGGGCGACCAGGAAGGACAGCGCCTCGAATCCGGTGCACCACCAGGCCGTTCCGGTGCGGCCCTCCATCCAGGCGTCGACGCCGACGCTCAGCGCCCACAGCTGTCCGGCCACCACGCTCAGCACCACCACCAGCCGGGCGCTGAGGATCGCCGACCGCTCCGGCTCCTGCTCGTTGCCCGCGCCCGGCCCCGGGCCGCTGTGCAGCACCCGGGGGTCGGCGTAGCCGCTGGTGGAGCGGATCTGCGGATAGCGTTCCGGGACCGGCCGGTTGAGCCGCGGCTCGTCACTGCCGGGGTGGTAGTCGGGGGGGAAGGTCATGAGTCCTCCGGGAACGCGGTGCCGACCGCCCAGACGCTGCCGTCCGGGCGCTCCTCCAGCAGCACCCGGGGCAGGCCGCGCGGCGGCGGCCCGGCGATGACGTCCCCGGTGCGCACGTCGAACGAGCCCTCGTGGCAGGGGCAGTACAGCTCCCCCTCCTCACCGCGGTCCGAGCGCCAGAGCACGCCGCAGGCCAGGTGGGTGCAGACGGTGGAGTAGCCGACCACACTGCCGTCGGCGAGCCGGACCGCCATCGCCCGGTCGTGCTCGCCCGGGTAGTCGAACAGCACCGCCTGACCCCGGGTCAGCCGGTCGGCCACCCGCAGCGGCGGGTGCTGCCCCTCGCCGCCGCCGTGCCGGGGCAGCACCCCGACGGAGACCGCGACGCTGCCGGCCAGCAGCCCGCCGGAGACGGTGGTCATCACCCGCAGGCAGTCCCGGCGCGAGGTCAGCGAGTCGCTGCCGAGCCGGTCCCGCAGCGCCGCGTTCTCCTCAGCCCGCTCCTGCGCCCGTGCCGGGTCCTGCGCCCGGTCCGGCACCGCCGGGTCCTGGACGATGGGCTCGTTCACCGTCGGCCTCCGCCGTCGCTCACGTCGCGTCCGTTCACCGCGACCAGCGGGAGCACCGGCATCCCGCCGGGCACCGGCCGGTCGCGCCTGTCGGCCGGGACGACCATCGCCGCCCCGGTGGTGATCTGCACGTCGCCGAACTCGAACCAGGCGGAGACGTCCACGTTCGGGCGCTCGGCCTGGAGCTCCTCCAGGGTTCCGTAGAACAGCGCGCCGGTCGGGCAGACCGTCGCGCACATCGGGGCGAGCCCGACCGAGGTACGGTCGTAGCAGAGGTTGCACTTCATCTGCAGCTTGGCCTCCAGGTCGATCCTGGGCACCCCGAAGGGGCAGGCGCTGACGCAGTTGCCGCAGCCGATGCAGCGGGTCGGATCGGCCTCGTGCACCACCCCGTCCGGGCTGATCAGGATCGCCTCGGCCGGGCAGACCTCGGCGCAGGGCGCGACCGGGTCCTCGCAGTGCATGCAGACCGTGGGCAGCGAGGCCACCGAGCTGCCCTCGTCCGGGTAGTCCAGGTGGATCATCGACTTGCCGCGGTGCGAGTCGCACTCCCGGCAGCCGGACACGCAGGCCTGGCAGCCGATGCAGCGGCCGGGGTCGATGAACAGCGTGCGTCCCATCACCGCCGGGTCACCGTCCTTCGCCGGTGCCGCGCCCCTGCGGGGAGGTGGGCGGCAGCGGATCGTCGCGGGAGGCCTGGGCCTCGGGATAGGCCGAGCGGCCCGGGGGCATCGGCGGGGCCGGGACCGGGTCCACGGCCGGGGCCGGGTCGATCCGGCAGGCGCAGACCTTGTACTCGGGGATCTTGGAGCGCGGGTCGAGCGCGTCGATGGTCAGCGCGTTCGCCGAGGTCGGGAACGGCCAGTGGTACGGGACGAAGACGTGGTCCGGCCGGACCGCCTCGGTCACCAGCGCGGGCAGCACCTCGCTGCCGCGCCGGGTGGTGACCCGGACCGGGTCGCCGTTGCGGTAGCCGTGCACCGGGTGCAGCTCGGCCCACGGCCGGGGCGTCTGCTCCACCAGCGCGCCCAGCCGCCGGGTCTGATTGCCCGACAGGAAGTGCGCGACGGTGCGCCCGGTGGTGAGCCGCAGCGGGTACTCCTGGTCGAACGGGTCGGCCGGCGGGTGCCACTCCACGGTCTGCAGGTGCACCTTGCGGTCCTGGTGGTACGTCAGACCGCCCTCGAACAGCCGCGGCGTGCCGGGGTGGTCCAGGTCCGGGCAGGGCCAGGCGATGCCGCCGGTCTGTTCGAGCCGCTCGTAGGTGATGCCGTAGTAGTCGTTCACCGACCCGGACGAGGCCCGGCGCAGCTCGTCGAACACCTCCCGGGAGCTGTCGAAGGCGAACTTGTCGCCCGCGCCGAGCCGCCGGGCCAGCTCGCACATCACCCAGGTGTCGGTGCGGACGCCGGGCGGCGGCTCCTGCGCCTTGTTGTGCTTGACCACCCGGGCCTCGGCGTTGGCCATCACCCCCTCGTCCTCGGCCCAGGTGGTGACCGGGAAGACGACATGGGCGTTGGCGGCGGTCTCGGACAGGAAGAAGTCGAACTGCGCGTGGAAGTCCAGGGTGTCGTAGCCGTCCTTGACCACGGCGTAGTTCGGCAGCGAGACGAAGGGGTTGTTGCAGATCCCGATCAGTCCGCGGATCTCCTGCCGCTGCATCTGCCAGACCATCTCCATCATCGAGGTCCCGGCCTGCGGCAGGTCGGCCTCGTCGATGCCCCAGAAGTCGGAGATGAACCGCCGCGCCTCCGGGTCGGCGATGGAGCGTCCGCCGGGCAGCATGTCCGACTTCTGGCCGTGCTCGCGTCCGCCCTGGCCGTTGCCCTGGCCGGTCAGCGTGCCGTAGCCGGCGCCCGGCTTGCCGAGGTTGCCGGTGGCGGTGCAGAGGTTGATGACGGTCAGGCAGTTCTCCACGCCCTGGGTGTGGTGCTCGATCCCGCGGGCGTGCCAGGCCATGGCCCGGTCCGCCCCGGCGAACATCCGGGCGACCTGCTCCACCTGCTCGGCCGGGACGCCGCAGATCTCGGCGGCCCGCTCCGGCGGGTAGGCCGCGACGGTCGCCTTCAGTTCCTCCCAGCCGGTGGTGTGCTCGGCCAGGAACGCCTCGTCGGTCAGCCCCTCCCGCACCACCACGTGCAGCACGGCGTTGAAGAAGGCCGAGTCGGTGCCGGACCGCAGCGCCACGTGGACGTCGGCGGTGCGGGCGATGGCGGTCTCCCGCGGGTCGACCACGATCAGCGACGCGCCACGGTCCCTGGCGCCCCACAGGTACTGGGTCAGCACCGGGAAGCACTCGCCGACGTTGGAGCCGGCGATCAGCAGGCAGTTCGTCTGCAGGATGTCGGCGAACGGGTTGGCGGCCCGGTCGATGCCGAAGGACAGCTTGTTCGCCCCGGCCGCGCTGACCATGCACAGCCGCCCGTTGTAGTCGACGTGACGGGTCTTCAGCGCGACCCGGGCGAACTTGCCGACCAGGTAGGTCTTCTCGGAGAACAGGCTGGCCCCGCCGAGCAGCCCGAAGGCGTCGAGGCCGTGCTCGGCCTGGATCCGGCGGACCTCGGCGGCGGTGAAGTCCAGCGCCTCCTCCCAGCTCGCCTCCCGGAACGGCTCGTCCCGGCTGCGCCGCAGCAGCGGGGCGGTGAGCCGGTCCGGGTGGTTGACCTGCTGGTAGGCGTTGAGGCCCTTGGGGCAGAGCCGGCTGCGGTTGATGTCGTGGTTGCGCGGCTCGACCCCGAAGACCTTGCCGTGCTCGTCCACCCGCAGGTACATCCCGCACTGCACCCCGCAGAAGCAGCAGTGGGTCGGCACCAGCGTCTGCTTGACCTGGTCGGCGTGCCACTGGTCGGCCGGGATGCCGCCCGCGTCACGGAAGTTGCGGGTGCCGGGCGGGGCGACGGTGGGGTCGAGCGAGACCGGCACCGGACGGCGCTCCCGGTGGCCGAGCGGACTGCTCATCAGAATCCCCGTTTCACGTGCTGCAGGTAGGCGCCGCCGCGCAGGACGCGCTTGCAGCGCGGGCAGTACTCGGCCCACTCGTCGAAGTCGAGCCGCAGGTCGCGCATGGTGCCGCGGAGGTTCTCCACGAACGGGGCGGTGTCGATCGGCTCGCCGCAGCGGCGGCAGGGGAACAGCGGGCCGCTCTCGGCGGAGGACCCGCCGGGTGTCGCCCCGCCGACCGTCGCCGCGGCCCCGGTCACCGCGCTGTGCTTGAACAGCTGCATCCCCACCGCGGCCGGGCGCTGCACGATGTGGAAGAACTTGCCGAAGGGCAGGTAGACCAGGGTGAACACGACCGAGATCATGTGCACCACGGCCAGGAACTGGTAGCCGCCGCCGTGCAGGCAGATCTCCGAGAAGGTGAGCAGCAGCCCGGTGACCGAGATGGTGAGCAGCGCCAGCAGCGGCAGGAAGTCGTAGCCGAAGCGCTGCCCCGTGGTCGCCGCCCGGTCCCGGGTCCGCCGCCACAGGAAGAAGCCGACCCCGCCGATGACCAGTACCGCGGCCAGGTCCAGCCCGTGGTACATGGCCCAGCCGAAGAGGCTGCTGGAGGAGAAGCCGAGCACCTTGAAGCCCCACACCCGCATCTCGTAGCCGGGCCCGGTCGCGCTGGACCCGGTGAAGGTGAACCAGCCCCAGGTCAGCGGGAAGGTGATGGCGACGGCGAGCAGGCAGCCCCAGAACATCGCCTGGTGCGCGATCCAGCGGGCGTGCGAACGGGCGCCGAGGAAGCGCTGGAAGCCGAGGTAGGTGGCGGCCATCCGGGGCAGCGCGGTGGGCGCCCGGCGGAAGTTCCGCCAGGAGAACACCGTGCCGAGGCCCTTGCGGAACATCCGCCGGGCGGCCGGGGCCGAGATCCAGACCAGATAGCGGTAGGCGACCCCGAAGGTGAGGAACACCGTGGCCACGGTGTAGGGGATCAGCGCGGAGTCGAAGTCCCGCAGCCCCCGGCTGCCCAACACGATGGCCACAACCAGCACCAGCGAGAGCCCAGCGGCGGCGATCACGGCCCGGGTCCTAACCCGCCGCGCCTCGGCGTCAATTGTCACAGATCAGACGATAACAGCCGATAACCACCCAGATACCCTCCGCCACCCCGCATTGCGCCGGACGGGTACCCTCACCGCATGGACGACACCGCCACCGGCCCCCGGCAGTACCGCAGCATGGTTGCCGTGGGCGACTCCTTCACCGAGGGCATGTGCGACGACCTGCTGCCCGGCGGGGAGTACCGGGGCTGGGCGGACCGGGTGGCCGACCGGCTGGCGGTGGAGGCGGCCGGCTCCGCCGAGGGCTTCCGCTACGCCAACCTCGCCGTCCGCGGGAAGCTGATCGGGCAGATCGTGGCCGAGCAGGTCGACGACGCCGCCGCGATGGGGGCCGATCTGGTCACCCTCGCCGGGGGCCTGAACGACGCGCTGCGGCCCGGCTGCGACCCCGACGACATCTGCGCCCAGCTCGGCCCCGCGGCCGAGAAGCTGGCGGCCGGTGCCAGGCGACTGGTGATGTTCCACAGCACCGACCCGTCCCGGCGGATGGCCGGCGGCAGCCGGATGCTCCCGGCGATCCTGCACCTCAAGGCGTTCGTCAGCGAGCTGGGCGAGCGTCCGAACATCGTGGTGGTGGACCTGTTCGAGGCCCGCTGCTTCGACGATCCGCGGCTGTGGGCGGACGACCGGCTGCACCTCTCCCCCGAGGGCCACCGCCGGGTGGCCGAGGCGGTGCTGCAGGCGCTGGACTTCCCGGCGTCCTTCGACTGGCGCGCCCCGCTGCCCCCGGCCGCGCCGATCGGCCGACCGGCCCGGCTCGGCGGCGATCTGCGTTGGCTGGCGAAGCACCTGGGGCCGTGGATCGGGCGGCGGTTGACCGGCAGGTCGTCCGGGGACGGACGAGCGCCCAAGCGTCCCGAACTCGCGCGCTATCCGGAATAATAAATTCGGACAAAACCGAACCAAAGAGTCTTAACGTTCTGGTCATGATCCGTTGGTGGCCGTGAAACACCCGTTCGGCAGGATGCCTGCATGGACAACCTGACGCATCGCAAGCACCGTTGGCGCCGTGACACGGTCGAACTCTCCGCCGTCTTCCTCGCCGTGGCCGTCGCCGACCTGGTCGCCAATGTCGTGGTGCACGGGCACGACG
Source organism: Streptacidiphilus cavernicola (assembly GCF_042510955.1). Taxonomy (NCBI): domain Bacteria; kingdom Bacillati; phylum Actinomycetota; class Actinomycetes; order Kitasatosporales; family Streptomycetaceae; genus Streptacidiphilus; species Streptacidiphilus cavernicola. The sequence goes on along the minus strand of NZ_JBHFAB010000032.1, from coordinate 47,445 downwards.
GTCCGGTGCTGCTGGCGGCGTCGGCGCTGGCACTGATGGCGACGGCCGGCTGGCACAGCTGGTGGAAGCACCGCCACCCGGACGCCCCGCCGGGCCCCGCGCCGGGTGACATCACCGGCAGCGCCGGCTCCGTCCCCGGCACGGCCGGCGGCCCTGCCTCCGTCCCGGCCGAGGAACAGGCGCTGTGGCGGATCAGGGCCACCGTGCCGGACGCGCCGGGCAGCCTGGCCGGGCTGTGCCGGGCGCTGGCCGACCTGCCGGTCAACATCATCTCCATGCAGGCGCACCCGCTGGCCGACGAGACCGTGGACGAGTTCGTGGTGCAGGCGCCGGTCGGCACCGCCGGGCCGGACATCACCGGCGCGGTGGTCGCGGCCGGCGGCACCGAGGTCTGGCTGGAGCGGGCCGACGCGCACGACCTGGTCGACGTTCCGACCAGGATCCTCAACCTGGCCACCCGCACCGCCCTGGACGCCGCCGAACTCCCGCTCGCGCTGCGCCAGCTGTTCGGCCGCTGCAGCATCCGCTCGCTCCCCGGCGAGATCGACGAGGACGACCTGGACGGCAGCACCCTGCGGCTGCGCGACCCGTCCGGCGGGGTGCTGGTGGTGACCAGGGACCAGCCGCCGTTCACCCCCACCGAGTTCGCCCGCGCCCGCGCGCTGATCGAGCTGGACGCGCAGTTGGGCCCGCGCGTCCCGGACACCCGCGACCTGCTCACCCTCCCCGGCGGCGGCAGCCACGGCGGCGCCCTGGACGAGCTGACGGTCCGCCGGGCCGACCCGTCCGACCGCGAGGCCGCGGTCGCGCTGCACGACCGGTGCAGCACCGCGACGCTGCGCCGCCGCTACCACGGCCCGACCAAGGACAGCGACCGCTACCTGGGCCACCTGCTGGAGCCCCGCTTCGGCCAGACGCTGACCGTGGAGACGCCGGACGGCGACCTCGTCGCGCTCGCCCACCTGATGTGGGACGACGACAGCGCCGAGGTCGCCGTGCTGGTCGAGGACGCCTGGCAGCGCCGGGGCCTGGGCACCGAGCTGGTCCGCCGACTGGCCGAACTGGCCGGGGACGCCGGGATCGCCCAGGTCTACGCGGTGACCACCGCCTCCAACAGCGGCATGGTGGCCACCCTGCGCCGACTGGGCGTCCCGCTGGACTACCAGGTCGAGGACGGCACGCTGGTGATCACCGCGCACCTGTCCCTGGAGCCCGCGAACCTGCCCGGCCGGCGCTGACCGCTGGCCGCCGGCCGCTACTCGACGGTGACCGACTTCGCCAGGTTCCGCGGCTTGTCGACGTCCCGCTCCAGTGCCACCGCCGCGTAGTAGGCGAACAGCTGGAGCGGGATGCCGAGCAGGATCGGGTCCAGCTCCGGCTCGTTCCGCGGGACCAGGATGCAGTCCTCGGCCAGCTTGGGGTCCGGCGCGGTGTGACCGACCATCAGCACCGGGCCGCTGCGGGCCCGGATCTCGCCGAGCGCGGTGAGGTTCTTGTCCCGCAGCTCGTCGTCCGGGACGATCGCCACGGTCGGCAGCTCCGGGCCGATCAGCGCCAGCGGCCCGTGCTTCAGCTCGCTCGCCGGGTAGGCCTCCGCGTGGACGTAGGAGACCTCCTTGAGCTTCTGCGCGCCCTCGCGGGCCACCGGGTAGCCGCGGACCCGGCCGATGAACATCATCCCCTCGTGGCCCGCGTACTTGGCGGCGAGGTCGGCGATCACCTTCTCCTGGTCCAGGATCTCCCGGATCTGACCGGGGATCGCCTTCAGTCCGGCGCAGATCCGCCGGCCGTCGGCCGGGGAGAGGTCGTGCACCCGGCCCAGGTGCAGCGCGATCAGCGCGAACGCGATCGCGGTGGAGGTGAACGCCTTGGTCGAGGCGACCGAGATCTCCGGCCCGGCGTGCAGGTACATCCCGCCGTCGCACTCGCGGGCGATGGCGCTGCCGACGGTGTTGACCACGCCCAGCACCTTGCCGCCCTTGCGCTTGACCTCCTGCACCGCGGCCAGGGTGTCGTAGGTCTCGCCGGACTGGCTGACCGCGATGTACAGGGTGTCCGCCTCGATCACCGGGTTGCGGTAGCGGAACTCCGAGGCCGGCTCGGCGTGGGCGGGGATCCGGGCCAGCTCCTCGATCAGCTGCGCGCCCAGCTCGCCCGAGTAGTACGCGGAGCCGCAGCCGAGGATCTTTACCCGGCGGAACGCGCGGGCCTCCCGGGCGTCCATGTTCAGGCCGCCGAGGTGCGCGGTGTTGAAGCGCTCGTCGATCCGGCCGCTGAGCGTGCGCTCGACCGAGGTCGGCTGCTCGTGGATCTCCTTGACCAGGAAGTGGGCGTGGCCCGCGGTGTCGTAGGAGGCCTCCTCCCAGTCCACGATGGAGGGCTGCTTCGCGGTGGCGCGGGCGTCCTCCTGAGTGAAGGTGTTGAAGCCGTCGGCCCGCACGGTCGCCAGCTCGCCGTCGTCCAGGTGCACCACCTGGCGGGTGTAGCGGACCAGCGCGGCCACGTCGGAGGCGGCGAACATCTCCTTCTCGCCGATGCCCAGCACGATCGGGCTGCCGTTGCGGGCCACCACGATCCGGTCCGGCTGGTCGGCGTCGATGACGGCGATGCCGTAGGTGCCGACGACGCGCTTGAGGGCGGCCCGCACGGCGTCCTCCAGCTCGACGCCCTCGGTGGCGAGTCCGGCGATCAGGTGCGACAGCACCTCGGTGTCGGTCTCGGACTGGAACACGCAGCCCTCGGCCTGCAGCTTGGCGCGCAGCTCGTCGGCATTCTCGATGATGCCGTTGTGGACCACCGCGATCCGCTCGGCGCCGTCCAGGTGCGGGTGCGAGTTGACGTCGCTGGGCACGCCGTGGGTGGCCCAGCGGGTGTGGCCGATGCCGGCCTTCCCGGCAAAGCGGGCCGGGACCAGGGCGGCCAGCTCGGCCACCCGGCCCTTGCTCTTGCGGACCTTCAGGCCGCCCTTGGCGGCGACGGCGACGCCGGCCGAGTCGTAGCCGCGGTACTCCAGGCGCTGGAGTCCCTCCAGCAGGATGGGCGCGGCGTCCCTGGGACCGATGTAGGCGACGATGCCACACATGGAGCGGCTCCTTCTTTGAGGGTGAGAGGGAGGGGTTTCGGCCGGTCAGCCGTAAACCAGGCGGCGCAGCTGGCGTGCCGACAGCTCCGGGGCCCTGACCCGGCGCTGCGGCAGTTCGGCGGCGATCCGTTCGAAGATCCTGTCGTTGGTCAGCCCACGTGCCTGCAGCTCCCCGTGGCGGCGGCGCACGTACTCGTCGGTGCTCTCGGAGAAGTACGCCAGCACGTCCGCCACGACCCGGGCCGCCTCGGCAGGGCCGAGCGCGGTGGTCCGCGCCAGGTGGTCGAAGAGGTCCTCGTGGGTGAACACGTGGACTGACCTTACGCAGATATCGCGGCGACACCAACATTCCTGCCCGGAATCGGGCAGGAAACGGCGCGACCGAGTGATTTCCGGGTTCAGTCCCCCGCCCGCACCCGCTCAGTCCCCCGCCCGCGCCCGCCGACGGCGGACCAGCCGTACCGACCCGGCCCCGGCCCCGGTGAGTGCCAGCAGCAGGCAGCACAGCGCGGGCACCCAGTTGCCCCAGCGGTCGTAGAGGGTGCGGCCGGTCGCCAGCGGCACCCGGTAGACGGTGCTGCCCCGGTCGTCGGTGGTCAGCTGGTGGCCGACCTGGCGGCCCAGCGGGTCGAACGCGGTGCTGACCCCGGTCAGCGTGGCCTGGACCACCGGGCGGCCGGTCTCGGCGGCCCGGAGCGCCGCCAGCGAGGCGTGCTGCTCCGGCGCGGCGGTGTTCTGGAAGGTCGAGGTGGACGACTGCACCACCACCACCTGCGCGCCCCGGTTCACCAGCGCCCGGCTCATGTCCGGGAACGCCGACTCGAAGCAGATCAGCGGCCCGATCCGGAGCGTCCCGCCGCCGGGCTCGGGGACGGTCATCACCACCGGGGTGTCACCGCGGCGGCGGTCCACCGCGGCGGCCTTGGACAGCTTGGTGATCCAGCCCAGCACCGGCCGCAGCGGGATGTACTCGCCGAACGGCACCAGCCGGATCTTGTCGTAGCGCTGCCCGGTCAGCCCCTGCGGGCCGACCAGCACCGAGCTCTTGTAGATCGCCCCGTTGGGCCGGGCGGCGTCCACGTTCACCAGCAGGTCGGCGCCGACCTGCCGGGACAGCACGGCCAGCTGCGCGGTCAGGTCGGGACGGGTGGCCAGGTCGTAGCCGAGGCTGCTCTCACCCCAGACCACCAGGTCGGGACGGGTGCCGACGAGGGCCCGGGTGAGCCGCTCCCCGCGCGCGGTGCGGTCCTCCAGATCGGCGGTGCCGCCGGGCTGGACCACCGCGACCGCGGCCGTGGCACCGGTCAGCCGCGGCTGCGGGGCCCAGGCCAGCGCCGCGAAGGTGCCCGCGGCCAGCGCGGCGACGGTGCCGCAGGCGACCACCGAGCGCCCCCGGGCGCCGATCAGCAGCACCACCGCGGTGTTGACCGCGACGATGGCCAGGCTGTCCAGCCACACCCCGCCGACCGAGGCCAGCACCAGCGCCGGGTGCTGCCGGTACTGGCTGGCGCCGAGCAGCCCCCACGGGCCGCCGAGGTACTGCCAGGAGCGGACGGTCTCGATGGCCAGCCAGCCGCACGGCACCAGCACCACCGCGGCGAGCGCCCGGCCCGGTCCCGGTCGGCCCCGGAGCAGCCGCCAGACCAGCCAGCCCCAGGGCGCCCAGCAGACGCCGAGGAACCCGGCCAGCACCAGGATCGCCACGCTCAGGGTCGGGATCAGCCAGCTCATCACCCCGACCAGGAACCCGACGCCGCCCCACCAGCCCAGCGCCATCGCCCGCCGGGCGGTCGGCGCGGTGCGCAGCACCAGCATCAGCGGCACCAGGCAGACGTAGGCGAACCACCACCAGCCGACGGTGGGGAAGACCAGCACCGGCAGCGCCCCGGTCGCGGCGGTCAGCAGCGGCATCCGCGCGCGCCGGCCGAAGCGGGCGATCCGGCCCCGGGCGGTGGGCGGCGGCCCGGCGGCGGGTTCGCCGCCCGCCGGATCGGACCGCACCGGCCGGTCGTCCAGCTGGTCACCCATCGAGCGCCTCCCGGCGGCAGAGCCCACGTTCCGTCCTCTCCCTGAACAACCCACCCAGTCTCCGCGCATTCCCGCTGCTCAGCACCTTGAACGCGCCGACCGCAGCGGAAGCCGCTTCACACCGGGCGGGCGCTGGGGCACCCTGGGAACAGGGAGGCTGACATGGTGTCACGTCCGGAACATCACAGCAGAACCGAGCGGGTGCTGGTCGGAGGAGCCCGGCAGGTGGTCGTGGTGGCACTGCTGCCACTGTGGCCCTTCGTCGCCTACCCGCTGTCGCTGGCGGTCTGGGGCCGCCGCCCGCTGCACCCGAGGGCCCGCACCTTCGCCGCCCATCCGGGCCAGCACTCGGTGCCGTCCCGGATGCTGCACAGCGTGGTGCGGCACCCGGTGGTGGTCGCGCTGGGCGCGCCGATGCGCTTCGTCGCGAGCCGTCCGCCGTTCCAGAGCAGGAACGCCGGACGCCGCGGCGCCGACGGCCGCGGCTGGGGCGAGGGCCCGCCCCCGGCGGGCGACCGCGAGCCGCGGCGGCCCAGGTCCGGGCCGCCGACCGACGCGATCGCCCTGGCCGAGCCGCACGGCTGACCCGGGGCCGGGCCCCGAGTGCCGTCAGGCCGCTGTGCCACCCGCGTAGTCGGAGGCGAAGGCGTTCTCGATCACCGACTCCACGCCGGTGTCGGTCAGGATGATCCCCAGCTCGCGGTTGCTGCTGAGCGAGTTGCTGGTGATGTTCATCGAGCCGGCCTCGACCTTGGCCGTGGACAGGCCGTAGTCGGCCACCATCGCCTTGGCGTGGATGTAGTAGCCGGTGCTGGAGGAGTAACCGCGGACGGTGCCGCCGGCCGCCTTCACCTTGGCCACCTCGGAGGAGTAGTCGCCCGGGTACTCCAGCACCACCCGGACCTTCACCCCGGCCTGCGCCCGCGCCACGATCGCGTTGACCACGGTGGTGTCGCTGAACTCCTCCTCCTCGACGTCCAGGGTCTTGGTCGCCCCGTTGATCACGGTGAGCAGCCGGCTCCGCGAGTCGGTCGGCGACCAGAGCAGGTCGACCGCGTCGCTCGGGGTGACCGCGGTGTGCGCGTAGTCCGCGGCGAAGACCTTCTCGATCGCGGCGACGTCGGTCGGGGCGTTGTCGAAGACCCCGTAGTCGCGGCTGGTCGAGTAGTACTTGGAGGTGAGGTTGCCGGTGAGGATCAGCGACTCGGCGCCGTTCACGGTGATGGTCTTCTGGTGCGTGTAGACGTACGAGGTCGAGGAGTAGACCACGCCGACCCCGGCCGCCTTGAGGGTGGAGTAGGCGGAGGCGTTGGTGGAGGTCTCCTGCCGGTCCAGGATCACCCGGACCGCGACGCCCGCCTTCTCCCTGGCCACCAGGTCGGCGACGGCGGTGCTGTCGTTCAGCTCGTACATGGTCATGTCGAGGGTGGTGGTCGCCGAGTTGATGAAGTTGTAGATCGTCGGCTCGGTGCTGCCGAGCGAGAAGGCGAACGCCGAGTAGGTACTCGCGGCGTGGGCGGGGACGCTGGTACCGAACGCGGCGGCGCACGCGGCGAGGGCGACTCCGGCGCGACGTATCGAGGAGGTACGGGTCATCTGTGTCTCCCAGGACACTTGATGGGTCATCAGGCCCGCTGGTCTGACGCGGAACCCAGAAGACCACGCGCGTAGAACCGCAGGGAAGGCATCTGCGGTTAATTTGGCATGTCCATTAATCTACGCGCGTTTTACTGTGCCTTTGCCATCACCTGGGCTTACCGGGAGATCCTGGGCTCACCAGGAGATGATGCCGTGGTCCCCGGGGTTGCCCCGCCACGGCCGCGGCGCCTGCCTGCGGCCCGCGCCCCCGGGACCGTCAGGGCCGGCGCCCTGCCGACGGTCCCGGGGGGCCTCGGAGAGGAGCCCCGCCCCGGGCCCGGACGGTCGCTGGACCGGGCCCCCGTACGTCTCGCTGCTCTCTCCGGTCTCACCCACGTGCTCCACCCTCGCTGCGGCCGGAGGCGCAGGTCAACGATGTCCCGGGGATGTGGGACAGAGATGGGACAGCCACCCCCCGGCGGATCATGGGCGGAGTCCCGGCGTTAAGGTCGTGCCCAGGGTCCGACGTGCCGAAGGGTGTCTCCATGAGCAGTGACCGTGCGGAGCGTTCCGGGCCCCCGCCGGTCGGTGACGACCCGTCGGCCCAGCTCGCCGCCGAGCTGCGGGCGACCCAGGCCGCCTCCGGCCGCAGCCTGCGCGAGCTGGAGGGCGACACCCACTCCAGCAGCTCGTCCCTGTCCCGCTACCTGACCGGGCGCTCGCTGCCGCCGTGGACCGTGGTCGAGGCGCTGTGCACGCTGGCCGACCACGACGCCGCCCGGCTGCGGCCGCTCTGGGAGGCCGCCCGCAAGGGGCGCTCCCCGGTCGCCTCGGCCAGGAACGACCTGCCCCGGGACACCCTGCGCTTCGTCGGCCGGGCGGACGAGCGCCGACTACTGCTGGCCGAGCCCGGCGTCTGGGCGCTGGACGGGATGGCCGGGGTCGGCAAGACCGCCCTGGCCGTCCACACCGCGCACCTGATGGCCGGGACCCACCCGGACGGGCGCTTCTACCTCAACCTGCACGGGCACACCTCCGGCCGCGGGCCGATGCGGCCCGGCACCGCCCTGGAGACGCTGCTGCGCGCACTGGGCCTGCCCGGCGGCCGGATCCCCGAGGACGGCGACGAGCGCGCCGCGCTGTGGCGGGCCGAACTGGCGTCGCGCCGCGCGGTGGTGGTGCTCGACAACGCGGTGGACGAGGAGCAGGTCGCCCCGCTGCTGCCGGGGACCACCGGCAGCGCGGTGCTGGTGACCAGCCGTCGGCGGCTGGTCGGCCTGGACAACGTCCGCTCGCTCTCGCTGGACGTGATCACCCCGGCCGAGGCGGTGGAGCTGTTCCACGCCGTGGCCGGGCCGCGCACCGGCCCGGCCGAGCAGGCCGCCGTCGAGGAGATCGTCCGGCTGTGCGGCTGCCTGCCGCTGGCGGTGCGGATCTGCGCCGCCCGACTGCGGCACCGTCCGGCCTGGTCGGCCGGGTCGCTGGCGGAGCGGCTGCGCGGGGAGAACCGCCGGCTGCCCGAGATCGACGCGGGCGACGGCGGGATCGCGGCGGCGCTGGCCCTGTCGGCGTCCCAGCTGGACCGGCCGACCGCCCGGCTGTTCGGGCTGCTCGGCTCGGCCCCGTCCACCGACGTCGACCCTTTACTGGCCGCGGCGCTGGCCGGATCCACCCTGGATGACGCCGAGCAGCTGCTGGAGGACCTGGTCGACGTGCACATGCTGGAGCTGCCCGCCTCCGGCCGCTACCGGCTGCACGACCTGACCCGCGACTACGCCCGCGGCTGCGACCTGCCCGACCGGGCGCAGGCGCGGCACCGGATGCTCGACTACTACCTGCACTGCACCATCGCCGCGGCCCGGCTGTTCGACCCGTACCAGGCGGCCCGGTCCAGCACCACCCCGGTCGCCCAGCCGCCCGCGTACGCACCGGAACTGACGGACCGTGAGCAGGCCGTGGCCTGGTGGGACGCCGAGTCCGGCAACCTGGTCGACGCGGCCAGGGCGGCGCTGGAGGCCGGCGAGCCGCAGCGGACCATCGCCCAGGCCCGCAAGGCGAACCGCTTCTTCCTGCTGCACGGCAGGACCCAGGAGTGGATCACCATGAGCGGCCTCTCGCTGCAGGCGGCCCGGCAGACCGGCAGCGCCGAGGAGGAGGCCTGGTCGCTGCTGGCCTGCGGCGCGGCGTACCGCCGGTCGGGGGACATCCAGCGGGCCCTGGCCTTCCTGCACGAGGGCCGCGAACTGGCCCTGACCCGCGGGCCGGTCAGCGACGAGGGCTTCATCCTCAACGCGCTCGCCGTCATCTACTCCGACATCTGGGACCTGGACGCCGCGATCGAGAACTTCCTCGCCGCCGTCACCGTGTTCGAGGCCGAGGACAACACCCGCGGCACCAGTGTGGCCATGGTCAACCTGGCCGAGATGCTGCTCCGCCGCGGGCGGGTGCCGGAGGCGCTGGAGCGGGCCGGGGCCGCGCTGCGGATCTTCGAGGCGGAGGGGCACATCGCCGGCGCGACCAAGGCCCACGGCACGCTCGGCGCGATCCAGCACCGGCTCGGCGCCTTCGACGAGGCCGGGAAGGACTTCACCGCCGCGCTCGACCACGCGCGGCGGACCAGCTTCCGGGAGCTGGAGGTGAACGCCCTGAACGGGCTGGCGATGGTCGCCAGGGACAGCGGCGACCTCGCCGCCGCCTTCGGCCACCACGCCGAGGTGGCCCGGATGGTCGCCGAGGAGGACCACCCGGACCTGGCCAACTTCCTCAACGAGCGCGCCAGGACCCACCTGTTCGCCGGGCAGCGGGAGCAGGCCGCCGCCGACGCCGCGGCGGCCCTGGCGCTGGCCCGCGAACGCGGCAACACCTACGAGGAGGCCCGCGCCCTGCGCACCACCGCCGCACTCGCTTCGGCAGCGGGCCACGCGGCGACGGACCAGGCGGCAGCGGGCCAGGCGGCAGCGGACCACGTAGCAACGGACCACGCGGCGACGGCCGAGTCGCTGCTGACCCGGGCCGCGGCGCTGCTGGCCGAGCTGGGCTGCACCGACCCGACCGCGCTGCCGGGCCTGCCCACGGCCTGACCTGCTGCGGCTCCCCCGTACGATCATCCCCATGGACGACTTCCGCACCGCCGGTCACGCCGCCGTGGACCTCCTCGCCGACTACCTCGGGAAGCTCCCCGAAGGGCCGGTCTGGCAGCCCGTGGACCCGGCCGCGCGTGAGCGCCTGCTCACCCTCCCGCTGCCGCAGGACGGCCGCGGTCTGGCCGAGTTGGTCGCGGAGATCGGCGGCGAGGTGCTGCCGTACCCGATGGGCAACGGCCACCCGCGCTTCTTCGGCTGGGTGAACGCCGCTCCCGCCCCGGCCGGGGTGCTGGCGACGCTGGCCGCCGCCGCGATGAACCCCAGCTCGGCCGGCGGCGACCACGCCGACGTGCACCTGGAGCGGACCGTCGTCCGCTGGATCGCCGAGCTGGCCGGGTTCCCGCACCCGCCCGGCGGCGGGCTGCTCACCTCCGGCGCGTCCATGGCGACCATCGTGGCGCTGGGCGCGGCCCGCAACCGGGCCGCCCGGCAGCTCGGCGTGGACGTCCGCGAACAGGGCCTGGCCGTGCTGCCGCCGCTGACCGGCTACGTCAGCGCCGAGACCCACTCCTGCGTCCGCAAGGCCGCCGAACTGCTCGGCCTGGGCAGCCGAAACCTGCGCGCCGTCCGCACCGACGCCACCGGCCACCTGGACCCGGCCGACCTGCGCGCCCGGGTCCGCGCCGACCGCGCGGCCGGACTGCACCCGTTCCTCGCCGTCGCCTCCGCCGGGACGGTCAACACCGGCGCGGTGGACGACATCGCCGCCATCGCCGCGGTCTGCGCCGACGAGGGCCTGTGGCTGCACGTGGACGGCGCGTACGGGGCCTTCGGGGTGCTCGACCCGGCCTCGGCGCACCGCTACGCGGGCCTGGAGCTGGCCGACTCGCTGGCGCTGGACCCGCACAAGTGGCTCGGCGTCCCGGTCGACTGCGGCTGTGTCCTGGTCCGCGACCCGGTGGAGCTGCGCGGGACCTTCAGCCTGGTCCCCTCCTACCTGCGGGACGAGAACGCGGGCGGCCTCGGCTGGTTCTCCGAGTACGGCATCGAGCAGACCCGCCCGTTCCGCTCGCTCAAGGTCTGGGCCACCGTCGCCGCCTCGGGCCGGGACGGTATCGCCCGGGACGTCGCACACTGCGCCGCGATGGCCCGACGGCTCGGCGAACTGGTGTCCGCCGAGCCGTCGTTGGAGCTGATGGCCCCGGTCGAGACCTCGATCGCCGCCTTCCGCTACGCCCCTGACGGCGTGTCGGACGCGGTGCTGAACCAGGTCAACCAGGCGCTCCCGGTGGCGGTCCAGGAACGCGGCCGGACCTTCGTCACCGGCACCCTGCTGGACGGCCGCGAGGCCGCCCGCGCCTGCCTGATCAACCCCGCCGTCACCGAGCCCGACCTCGCCGTCCTGGTCGAGGAGGCCGTCGCCGCCGGTGCGGACCTGCTGACCGCGCTCCGACCCTGACCGCGGCCTGCCGCCGGCTCCGCCGCTACTCGACCACCAGCTCGACCGGGATGTTGCCGCGGGTGGCGTTGGAGTACGGGCAGACCTGGTGCGCCTGCTCGACCAGCTTTCGGCCGGTCTCGCCCTGGAGCGCCTCGGGCAGCTCCACCCGGAGCACCACGGCCAGGGCGAAGCCGCCCTCACCGTTGCTGCCGAGGCTGACCTCGGCGGTCACCGACGCCTCGGCGGTGTCGACCTTCGCCTGTCGGCCGACCAGGCCGAGCGCGCTGGCGAAGCAGGCCGCGTACCCGGCCGCGAACAGCTGCTCGGGGTTGGTGCCCTGGCCGTCGCCGCCGAGCGCGGGCGGCATCGCCAGGGTCAGGTCGAGCCGACCGTCGGAGCTGACCGCCCGCCCGTCACGTCCGTTGGCGGTGGCTACGGCGGTGTAGATCGCGTCCATGACTTGCTCTCCCTCGATGTGGCCCGGATGTGCTCCCTTGCGGTCTCAATAACAGCACACAATTCAGTTGTGCACAACTAGATAGTATTCTGGAGGCATGCCGCAGCAATCCGCGACCCGCGCCCCCGCCGACGAGCCCGAGGACCTGCTCCGCCTGGAGCACCAGGTCTGCTTCGCCCTGCACAGCGCTTCCCGCGCCTTCGGCGGCGTCTACCGCGAGGCGCTGCGCGACCTGGACCTCACCTACCCCCAGTACCTGGCGATGCTGACGCTCTGGGAGCACGGCGAGCTGCCGGTCAAGCGGATGGGCGAGCTGCTGCGGCTCGACTCGGGCACCCTCTCGCCGCTGCTCAAGCGGCTCGACGCGGCCGGGCTGGTGCAGCGCACCCGCAACCCGGACGACGAACGCTCCGTCATCGTCCGGTTGACGTCCAGCGGTTCGGCGCTGCGCACCCGGGCCGAGCGGGTGCCCGCCGCCATCGCCGCCGCCACCGGCCTGGACCTGCGGGAGATGCAGGCCCTGCACGGCATGCTGGCCCGGCTCACCGAGCGGCTCGACGCCGCCGGGGCGCCCGCCGCCGCGGAATGATCGAACCCGCACCGCCGGTACGTGCCAGACTGGGCCTGCACTCGACCGATACAGGAGGCCCCCATGGCTGATGACGCAGTGGCCGACAGCGCGACCGGCGCAGCAGACCCGGCGGAGGGTTCGGCGGCGGCCTCGGCGACCGACGCCACCACCACCGCTGCCGCCGGCTCCAACAGCTCCGCCGAGGCGGAGACCCCGGCCGACGACGTGAAGCGCAAGTTCCGCGAGGCCCTCGCCCGCAAGAGCGGACAGCACGGCGACGCCGCCGCGGTCGGTGGCGGCGGCGAGTCCTCGAAGATCCACGGCACCCACGGCAAGTCCGGCGGGCAGCGCGACTTCCGCCGCAAGAGCGGCTGACGCACCCCGGCCGGAAACCGGCCTTCGGCAGGACGAACGGGCGGTGGCCGACACGGCCACCGCCCTTCTCGCTGCGAACGTCACGAGATTTTCACAGAGCTTCCCGTGCCTCGGCCGAAAGCGGCAGGATGTGCGGCATGACCACGATGCGCAAAGGCTCCAACCTCCCCGTGCCGACGACCGCCCTGCACGCGGTCGTGAGCTGGCGCACCGACGGGCCGACGCCCGATGTGGACGTGTCCGCGCTGTTGCTCGGCAGCAACGGCAAGGTCCGCTCGGACGCCGACTTCGTCTTCTACAACCAGGCCGTGCACTCCTCCGGCTCGGTCCGGCACGAGGGCAAGAAGGTCCAGCCCGGGGAGACCATGGACGCGGTCCTGGTCGACCTCGGCCGGATCGAGCCGGGCATCGACCGGATCGTGGTCGGCGCCTCCGCCGACGGCGGGAGCTTCGGCCAGGTCCCCGGACTGCGGCTCCGGGTGCTGACCCAGGACGGCGGCCTCGTCGCCCAGTTCGACATCGAGGGCGCGAGCAGCGAGACCGCTTTCCTGTTCGGCGAGTTCTACCGCCGGGCCGGGGAGTGGAAGTTCCGGGCGGTCGGCCAGGGGTACGACTCCGGACTGGAAGGCCTGGCCACCGACTTCGGCATCTCGGTCGAGGAGGACGACGCCTCCGCCGCGCAGCCGCCGCAGCCACAGGCACCGCAGCCGCCCGCCCCGCAGGCCCCGTACCAGCCGCCGCAGCCGCCCGCCGCGCCGCAGGGCTTCGGCCCCCCGCCCCCGGTCTACGGCTCACCGGTCCCGCCGCCCCCGGGCCAGTACCAGCAGCAGCCGTACCCGCAGCCGCAGTACGCGCAGCCGACCCAGGCCATCCAGGTGCCGCCGTCCTACGGGAACGCGCCCGCGCCCTCCTACGGCGCTCCGGCTCCGGCCGCGCCCGCGGGCCCCGGCGGGATCAGCCTGAAGAAGCAGAAGCTGATCAACCTGGAAAAGCAGATGGAGGACCGCGGCGACCGCAAGCTGCTCGACCTCACCAAGCGCGCCGCGATCACCCTGGAGAAGCGCGGGCTCGGCGAGCACACCGCACGGGTCGCGCTCTGCCTGGACATCTCCGCCTCGATGTCCACGCTGTACCGCTCCGGCAAGGTGCAGGCGCTGGTGGAGCGGGTGCTCGCGCTGGGGCTCCGCTTCGACGACAACGCCGAGGTGGACGTGTTCCTGTTCGGCGCCAGGGGCCACGAGGCCGGCAGCGTCGGTCCGACCAGCTACCAGGGCTGGACCGACCGGATGCTGCAGCAGTGGCGGCTGGAGGGCGGCACCGACTACGCCGCCGCCATGCACCTGATCCGCAAGGAGTACTTCGGCTCCGGCAGCAAGCGCAAGAAGCCGCACGCGGACAGCCAGCCGGTCTATGTGATGTTCGTGACGGACGGTCACACCAGCACCGAGCAAGCCACCAGGGACCATGTGATGTCGTCCAGCTACGAGCCGCTGTTCTGGCAGTTCATGGGGATCGGCCGCTCCACCAAGTCGGTCGACGCCCCGGCCGCCGCGCCGACCCCGCCGCCCGCCGGCCAGTCCCGCTTCGCCCGCCGCTTCCAGAACCTGACCGCCAACTGGGGCGACGGCACCTTCCGCTTCCTGGAGGAGCTGGACGACCTGCCCGGACGGTTCCTGGACAACGCCGACTTCTTCTGCGTCCAGGACCCGGCCAACCTGTCCGACGAGCAGCTGTTCGAGCTGATGATGGGCGCCTACCCGACCTGGCTCCAGCAGGCCCAGGCCCAGGGCCTGCTACCGCGCTGACACCGCGTCACACCCCCCGGACGTCGCCGCCGCGCGTGCTCAGCACGGCGGCGACGTCCTCGGCCAGCCGCGGCAGGTCCGCCGCGGACAGCCGGGACACGGTCAGCCGGACCCCCGGCGCCGACCCCAGCCGGAACCGCGCCCCCGCCGCCACCCCCCAGCCGCGCTGCAGCAGCCCGGCCACCGCGACCGTCTCGTCCGGCACCGGGATCCACACGTTCAGACCGCTGCGCCCGTGCCCGGTCACCCCGCGCGCGGCCAGCTCCGCCAGCAGCCCGTCCCGCCGGTCCCGGTACGAGCGGGCGGCCGGCCCGGTGTCCTCCGCCGCCCACAGCGCCGCGACGGTGCGCTGCAACAGGTGGGACACCCAGCCCGCGCCGAGCCGCTGACGCCCCTTCACCCGGTCCACCGTCTCGGGGTCCCCGGTGAACACGGCCACCCGCAGATCCGGCCCCAGCGACTTCGCCACCGAGCGGACCACCGCCCAGGCGGCGGTGACCGGCGCCCCGTCAGGACCGGCGCAGAGCGGGTGGATCGGCAGGTCGACGATGCCGTGTCCGTGGTCGTCCTCGACCAGCAGCACCCCGGGGTGCCCGGCCAGCAGCCCGCGCAGCTCCGCGGCGCGCCCGGCGCCGACCGAGGCGCCGGTCGGGTTCTGCGCCCGGCAGGTGACCACCAGCGCCCGCACCCCCTCGGCCAGCGCGCGGGCCACCTCGGCCGGAAGCGGTCCCTCGTCGTCCACCGCGACCGGCACGACGCGCAGGCCCAGCGCGGGCAGCAGGTCGAGCAGGCTCCCCCAGCCGGGGTCCTCGACCGCCACCGGGTCGCCGGGGCGCAGCCGGGCCAGGAAGATCCGCTCGATGGCGTCCAGCGATCCCGAGGCCACGCCGACCGGCGCGGCCGGGATGCCGTCACCGGTGAAGGAGGCCTCGGCGAGCGCACGCAGCCGGGGGTCGAGGGCGGGCCCGCCGTACATCACCGGGTCGGCGGCGTGCGCGTGCGCGGCCTCCAGGACCGCGTGCTCAAGGCCGGGCAGCAGGGCGGTGTCGGGGTTGCCGTCGGCGAGGTTGCGGGCGCCCTCGGGGACGACCAGGCGGGCGGCGTCCCGTGAGGTCAGCGCGGGCCGGGGGCGCACCCGGCTGCCGCGGCGGCCGGCCGTCTCGATCACCCCGCGGTCGCGCAGCAGCCGGTAGGCGGCGGCAACGGTGTTCGGGTTCACCCCGAGCTCGGCGGCGAGGTCGCGGAGCGGGGGCAGCGCCGTCCCCGGCTCCAGCGCGCCCGCGCCGACGGCCTGTTCGACGTCGGCGGCGATCTCTGTGGCACGGCGCCCGCGAATCCGATAATCTCCTAGCACAAAGCTGATTATGCACTAGTTCATAACTCCACGCAATGAACGCGATCGAGGATGTGACCCGCCATGCTGATCCAACCCTGGGACCGGGGCGACGAGCCGGAGTGGCGCGCCTGGCTGGCGCGGCACGACTTCGGCGTACTCGCCGCCAACGGGCCGGACGGAGCCGCGCCGGTCCTGGTCCCCACCCACTTCCTGTTCGACGGCGGCGAGGAGGTGCTGCTGCACCTGGCCCGGCCCAACCCGGTCTGGGCCGCGATCGAGGCCAACCCCCGGATCACCCTGGCCGTCACCGACGACTACGCCTTCGTCCCCGGCCCGTGGCGCGCCGCCGACGGCGTCCCGCCCGAGGACGGCGTCCCCACCAGCTACTACGCCTCGGTGCACCTGGTCTGCGAAGCCGCCCCGGTCGACGACCCGGCGAAGAAGGCGGCCCTACTGGACCGTCAGGTCCGCGGCTTCCAGCCGGACACCGCGCACCGCCCGATCGTCCCCGGGCAGGCCCCGTTCGGCCGGATGCTCTCCGGCATCCGCGGGCTGCGGCTGCGGATCGACGAGGTGCTGCCCAAGTTCAAGTACGACGACAAGAAGCCGGCCGAGCTGCAGACCGAGGTCGCCGAGCGGCTGAGCGAACGCGCCCGCCCCAGCGACGCGGGCGCCCGCACCCAACTGCTCCGCCGCAGGGACGCCCGCTCCGACACGCGTTCCGACGCCCGGCCCGACGCCCGCTGACGCTCCCTCACCGGGTCTGCTCCCGCAAGGTGTGCTCCGCAAGGTGTGCTCTGGGCCGTCCGGGGCAGAGGTGAACCCGGACGGCGCAGGGACCGGCCCTGCTGCCGCCTCCATCCGATACCACGTTCATACGCTGGTCGGATGGACCATCAGCTCGGATGGACCATCAACTCAGGGCCCCGACCACCGCCGAGGCTCGCCGCACCACCGGGAGCCTCAACTGACCAGCACCGCGACACCTCAGCCCCGAGCGTCCGGAGAGGGCAGCCTCGGCCACGTCGTCTTCATCGCCGCAGCCGCGGCCATGGGCGGCTTCCTCTTCGGCTACGACAGCTCCGTGATCAGCGGCGCCGTCACCGGGATCCAGAAGCACTTCGGCGTCGGCAACGGCGAGACCGCGCTGGTCGTGTCCTCCGCGCTGCTCGGTTCGGCCGTGGGCGCGATGGGGGCCGGCTGGCTGGCGGACAGGATCGGCCGGATCAAGGTGATGAAGATCGCCGCCGTGCTGTTCGCCATCAGCGGCATCGGCTCGATGTTCCCGCCCAACATCTTCGTCCTCGGCGTCTGGCGGGTCATCGGCGGCGTCGCCATCGGCATGGCCTCGGTGATCGCCCCCGCCTACATCGCCGAGGTCGCGCCCCCGGCGGTGCGCGGACGGCTGGCCTCGTTCCAGCAGGCCGCGATCGTGCTCGGGATCTTCATCTCCCAGCTCGTCAACTACGCCCTGAACGAGGGCGCGGGCGGCAGCCCCAACGACCCGATCGCCGGAATCCAGGCCTGGCAGTGGATGCTGGGCGTGGAGACCATCCCGGCGCTGATCTACTTCGTGATGGCCTACGCGATCCCCGAGTCGCCACGGTTCCTGATCTCGGCGGGCCGGCTCGACCAGGCCAGGCGGGTGCTCTCCGACGTCGAGGGCCCGGAGAGCGACCCGGACGCCCGGATCGCGGAGATCCAGGGCGTGATGGCCAGCGAGCACAAGTCCACCCTGCGCGACCTGCTCGGCGGCAAGGCCTTCCTCAAGACGATCGTCTGGATCGGCATCGGCGCCTCGGTGTTCCAGCAGTTCGTCGGCATCAACGTGATCTTCTACTACTCCTCGCTGCTGTGGCAGTCGGTCGGCATCAACGCCAGCAACTCGCTGCTGATCAGCGTCTCCACCTCGCTGGTCAACATCATCGGCACGGTGATCGCGATCGCCCTGGTCGACCGGATCGGCCGCCGCCCGCTGGCCCTGGCCGGCTCGGCCGGCATGGCCGTCGCCCTGGCCACCGCCGCCTGGGCCTTCTCCTACCGTGTGGGCAAGGGCACCAGCGCTACTCTCCCCAACCTGCAGGCCACCGTCGCCCTGGTCGCAGCCCACGTCTTCGTCCTCTGCTTCGCCTTCTCCTGGGGCGTCGTGGTCTGGGTGCTGCTCGGCGAGATGTTCCCCAACAAGATCCGCGCCCTCGCCCTCTCCGTCGCCGCGTGCGCCCAGTGGATCGCCAACTGGGCCATCACCGTCAGCTTCCCGTCCCTCTCCGACTGGAACCTCTCGGCCACCTACTCCATCTACGCCTGCTTCGCGCTGCTCTCCATCCCCTTCGTCTACTTCTTCATCAAGGAGACGAAGGGCAGAACCCTGGAGTCCATGGGCTGACGCATGGCGGCCACTTGGCCTCCATGCAGCATCGCTGAACCGGTACTACTCCCGAAGAGGATCATCAGAGGGGCCGTCATCCCAACCTGGGGCGCGGCCCCTCCGGTGTCACGCTGGGGAGTCCCTGGGGAGCGGCGGGGATTCCCCTAGCCCCCGCGTCGGGCATGAAGGGGGCTTCGCCGGGAAAGGCCCGACATTGTCCCAGGCAAACGTGGCCATGCTGTTAACCCGCCGGGGTCGGCCTCGTTCGGAGCACTGCGGCCAGCGCGCGTTCCCACGGGTAAGCCTTGGGGTCGCCCCGCCCAGGAAGGTTCGGCACGAAGCCACCCTCACCCAGGAGCATCTCAACTCCGGCACCACGGAGGTCCGTAACGCTGCGGTCGAACTGCGGGTGCTTGAGGAACGCCGCGTTCACGCAGGGCATCGCCACCAGCGGGATGCCCTTCCCGATCGCCTCCGCAGCACAGCCGACTGTGAACGACGTCGTGATCCCGAGCGCCCACGAGTTGATCGTGTTGAACGTCGCCGGGGCCAGCAGCACAGCTGACGCCGGCGGCCACGCGTCCGGCTGCCCAGGCAGCTTGTACCGGCTGCGGACTGGGTGTCCCGTCAGGGCCTCAAGCGCGGGCAGGTTGTCAGCGAGCCAGAGCGCCGCGGTCGGCGTCAACCCAAGGCACACGTCCCACCCGTCCGCTTGCGCCCGCTCCACGACCTCGGCGATGTCGAAGACGGGCGGCGCGGCAGAGCCGAAAAGGTACAGCACATGATCAGCCATAGCGGTCACCCAACCCCAGGCGCTGCGGTCATGCAACCGCCCCCGCCGCTGGGCAGTAGGGGCGAATGCAGTTCCCTCACCATGAGTGCCGGGTACCGTTCCAGATGACAAGTCAGGAACGGGGTAAATTATGCCCATTGCAGACGATGAGCACACCGGTCAGCGCGTCGCCCGTATCCGGAAGCTACGCCACCTCACCCAACAGGGTCTCGCCACAGCTTCGCATTCCTCCGCCAGCATGGTCGCGCAGGTCGAGCAGGGCAAGAAGCAGCCTAGTCCGGCGCTCCTTGCCGCCTATGCCCGAGCCCTGTCCGTACCGGTCACTGACCTGGCCGGGCAGCCTTACCTGGCTGAACTCCAGCAGGACCAGCTCGACGGGCTGATCAACCCGATCCGCGAGTCCCTCGACGTCTACGACCTCGGCGCCGACCCCGGTATCCGCCCGCGGTCACTGGACAACCTCGTACTGGACGCGGACCGCTTGTGTTCCCTGGTGCGGGCGACGGATCTGCGCACCGCAGCCTCTGAACTCCCCGGACTGATCCAGGAGATCACCACCTCCGCTCACCTCAAGCCGAGCGACCGCGCCTGGTCGGCCCTGGCGAGCACCTACCGGTCGGCCTACGACGTGGCGACGAAGCTCGGGTTCTACGACCTGGCATCGATCGCCCTGGACCGGATGGCGTGGGCCGCGGAACGGGGCTCGGACCCGGCGATGGCCGGTGTGCGCCAGTATCTGCGGTCCCTGGGGTACCTGCGGGCCGGCCAGTACCGCACGGGCCGGAGACTCGCCGAAATCGGCCACCAGACCGTCGCCTTGGCGGATCCGGGACGGGCACGGGACGCGGTGACGGGGCAGCTTCACCTAGGGGCCGCAGTCCTCGCTGCCCGGGACAGGGACGGCGACACCGCGATGGGCCACATCGACGAGGCGCGCCGGTATGCCGAGGTGACCGGAGAGGCACTGCAGGTCCACTGGTTGACGTTCGGGCCGACGAATGTTGCTGTGCACCACGCGAGCATCCTGGTGGACCAGGATCTATATGCACAGGCCCTCGCTGTGGCCAAGACAATCAGAGTTCCTGAGGACTGGCCGGCCTCCCGGGCCTCGCACCACCGGGCGGAGATCGCCAGGGCCCAGCTGTGGACGGGTCGTATCGAGGCGGCGTTCCGGAACCTGCTGGAAGCCCGGCGTCTGGCACCGCAGCAGACCCGGTACAGCCCTACCGTGCGGGACACCGTGACGGGCCTGTTGACGGCCAAGCGTGCGGCACCGGACACGCTCGCGAACTTCGCCGCCTGGGTTGGCATGTAGCCCTGCCGTGAAGTCAAGGACTAACACTGAAGAGTGTTAGTTACGGGTTTCATGCGCGATCACTCTGTGACTGTGAGCAACAGTCCAGGGAGGGCGTCATGAGGATGGAACAGCACGTTCG
The DNA here is from genome assembly GCF_042510955.1 of Streptacidiphilus cavernicola. NCBI lineage: Bacteria > Bacillati > Actinomycetota > Actinomycetes > Kitasatosporales > Streptomycetaceae > Streptacidiphilus > Streptacidiphilus cavernicola. The sequence continues at coordinate 27,092 of NZ_JBHFAB010000032.1, read as the reverse complement.
GCTCCCGTGGATGCCACCTGAGCAGACCATCGGCATGGTGTCCGTCGGCCGGTGGGGGATGCCATCGTGGTACCGCAGCCGCTGGGCCTCGACGCCTTGCAGCTTCTGGACCACAAGACCGGGCACTGCCCAGGGCCAGTGACCTGGGAACCCAGCGCCTTGCGGCCACGCCTGTACTTCCTCGTCGCCGCAGGCACCTCAGTCAGTTGGTCGGTACCCGACACAGTCGCGCTCGGCGCGTCCACCTACGTCGGCGTTCCAGGATCCACAACCCTGGAACCACCTGGGCCGCACTGGCTGTGCCCACCAGATCCGGACCGCCCCGACCTCGTCGACACAGAGGCTCTAGCCGACGCCCTTCGGGCCGTACAGGCGGCGTCATGACACGGCTGACCCCGTCTGCGGGCTGGCTGATCCCACCCCAGTCGGTCGACGGGTGCACGAACACGGTCCCCGCAGCCTGCGGAGGGCTTGCCCTGCAAGATCGCACCATGACCACCGCCCCGCCAGCAGCGCGCCCGGCACCGACGAGGTATCTGACCCCGGAGTGCCAAGTCGGCTCCGCGACCCCCGGCTTCCCTGACGGCTGCCCGGCCTGCCCGCACCCCGGCTACCAGAGCGAGCACCTCGGCTGGGTGCCGCGGATCTGCGCCTGCGCATGCCACCAGGAGGAGGACACATGACGCCCACCGAGGAACCCGAAGGCACCGCGGCAGGACACTGCCGGTACTGCGGAACATGGTCCGCAGCCGGGCGCATCGTCGCCGAGATCCACAGCGACTCCGGGGCCGGCGCCACCATCGTGCAGTGCCCCGACCGGTGCCCGACGGTACCCGCGGCGACCAACAGGCCCAGGACGTGGACACCCTAAGCGGTAGATCCACGGGGCGTCCCGCCTGCCGTTCGGCGCTTCCCGGGGTCGGACGAATCGCGCGGGAGGCGCACGCCAGTCGGGTACCGGACCGAGCTGTGGTGCGGTCGAAAACCCTTCGCCTCCGGGGGTGGTCGTTGCCTACGATCGTGTCAGCGGGATGGCGCAGTTCGGTCAGCGCGGCGGGCTCATAATCCGCAGGTCACGGGTTCGAATCCCGTTTCCGCTAGGGCGTCGTACCCCAACGGCAGAGGGATTCGGTTCAGGACCGAACCAGTGTGCGTTCGAATCGCACCGACGCTACGCAAGGCGCTGCGCGGGGGTTTCTTTCGGTCCCGTCGGTGTCGCGCGTTGAGCGCTGGGCGCAACGGGGCCTGTAAAGCCCTGGCCTTCGGGCACGCGAGGTTCGATCCCTCGGCAACGCACCGCGCGTCGGCCGGTTCCGTCCCTCGGTCCCTCCGTCCGGCGCCGATGGGTCGTAGCTCAGCCCGGCCAGAGCATCCGGCTCCAACCCGGAGTGCCGCAGGTTCGAATCCTGCCGACCCAGCAGCCGCACTACCCTGCGTCGTAGCACCTACCGACCAGCGAACAGGGGAGCATCGCCGATGTCGCGCAACGCCGAGTTGAGGTTCCGGGCCGTCACCGCGTTCCAGCGGCGGATCGCCAACCCGCTGATGTCGCGGCTACCGGGCCAGACCCTGCTGGAGACCACCGGACGGACGTCCGGCCTGCCCCGGCGCACACCGCTCGGCGGGCGGCGGATCGGGGACGTGTTCTGGATCGTCTCCGAGTTCGGCGAGAAGTCGCACTACGTACGGAACATCCAGGCGGACCCGCGGGTACGGGTCCGGATCAGGGGCCGCTGGTACGGCGGCACCGCCCACCCGCTCCCGGAGGACGACGCGGTCGCCCGGCTCAGCACCCTGCCCCGGGTCAACAGCACCGCAGTCCGGTCCCTCGGCGGCAACCTGATGACCATCCGCGTCGACCTCACCGAGTGAAACCCGCACGGCTGCGTCAGCCGTCCTTGCGGTCCGACCCGTCGTCAATTCCGCCACCAGCCCGGTCGGCTCGGCCACCGACGCATCCAACGCCCTCCCCCGACCCGTCACACTCCCCCGACTCCTCGCACTCCCCCGCACCCTCCCGGTCCCCCGCGACCGCCCGTACCCGGGCCGCTGCCGCCGCCAGGTCGACCCCGGCGCCGAGCAGCACCTCGGCCGCCCTGCTCTCCGGGTCGGAGACCAGTTCGGCCAGCAGGTCCAGGGAGTCCGGCTCGCCGCCGTCGCGTATCAGCGCGGCGAGTCCCGCACGCCCCAGCGCCGCCGTCGCCGAACGGCTCCAGCCGGGCGACGCGGACAGCCGGGCACGCGGGGCGCCCGCCCCCTCCCCCGGACGCCAGTCCCGGCCGAAGCCGATGCTGCGCTGGGCCAGATACCCCATCAACCGCGTTGACTGGGTCGGCAGTTGGGCAAGCAGGCCGAGCGCCCGCTGATCCGACTCCAGCAGGGCGTGCAGCAGGTGGCCGGTGTCGACCTCGGCATCGCCGGCCCGTACCGCTCTGCGCCGCGCACGCGCGGCAACCGGCTCCAGCGCCCCCGCCCGCTCCAGGCGCTCGACGGCGGCCCGGTCGACGGCAAGGTGCTCGGCAGCAAAGCGATCCGCGCCGACGCCCGCGAGGTGACCGGAGGAGGCGCCGGGGATGCTTCCGGAGAGATTCAGGGACACGTGATCCACCACATCGTCAGGGACGGGGCAGGTACGGCAGGGCCTGGTGGGCCCGCTGCCACCGGCAGTCTGCTGCGTAGCGTGAGCGGCAGTCAACCCACAGATACGATCTACTCATTGTCCCCCACGCGTCCGACAGCGACCGCCCCGTCCACGGGTGGCCCATCACCGGGCACGACACCGATCCGCCACGCCACGTTTCGCCAGACGGCGCGCGGTTGCACCACCCGGCGCGCGCGACACTCCCGCGCCCCCGATGCCACGCAACCACCCGGGACGCCGGTTCGTCCGACACCACGACGGGGCCACAGCGTCCCGGCAGTCACTCCGCCGCCACCCGGCCCGTACCCCGGAGCCCTCCATCGACCCCACTCCCGCAACGACCGTCGCACCGGACGGTCACGGCCACGGTCACAACCCGGACCCCGACCCGGACCACGGCCGACGCCGCCGCCCGTTCGACAAGCCGCTGCTCTTCCTCGACGTCGACGGCGTGCTGAACCCGGTCTGCCCGCGCCCGGCGGCCGAGTTCACCACCCACCGGATCCACGGCAGCGCCGTGCTGGTGTCGGCGCGTCACGGCGGCTGGCTGCGCGAACTCTCCGCGGTGTACGAACTCGTCTGGGCCAGCACCTGGGAGGCGCAGGCCAATCTCTGCATAGCCCCACTGCTCGGCCTGCCCGCACTCCCGTTCGTCCCGGTCGGACGCCATCCCGCCGGGGACTGGGCGCCGATCGTCCGGCACGCCGCCGGACGGCCGTTCGCCTGGCTGGACGACCTGATCCCGGCTGCCGTGCAGGCCAGTTGTGCGGCCCGGGTCGACCGGCTGGTACTGCCGGTCGACCCGGGCCAGGGGCTGCGCCGCCCCCATGTGGACCGGCTGCTGCGCGAGCCGCCGGCACCGGTCAGCTTTCCTCAGCGAGGATGAGGTAGATCCGCTTCCTGGCGTCGGCGAGCACCGCGAGCGCCTTGGCCCGCTGCTCCGGAGTGCCGGTGACGACGACCTGGCGCAGCGCGTCCCGCACCGCGCCCTCGGCCTGGCCGAACTCGCGGAAGATCTGCCAGTGCTCGCCCTGCCCGGCCTCCTCCCAGGGGGCCTCGGGGCCGGCCTCGGCCTCGGTGCGACCCTCGTCGGTGAGCTTGAACAGCTTCTTGCCGCCGGTCTCCTCACCGGTGACGAGGCCCTCCTCCTCCAGCATCTGCAGGGTGGGGTAGACCGAGCCGGGGCTCGGCTTCCAGCTGCCGCCGGAGCGCTCCGCGATCTCGCGGATCATCTCGTAGCCGTGCATCGGACGGTCCTTGAGCAGCGCGAGCAGCGACGCGCGAACGTCCCCGCGCCGGGCCCGCCCGCCGTGCCGGCCGCCGCGTCCGCCGGGGCCGCCCCGGAACGGACCGAAGCCGGGCCCGAACGGCCCGCCGGGCCCGCCACGCCCGCCGCCGGGAAAGCCCGGCTGCGGCGGCCCGAACCCGCCGAACGCTTCGCGGAACTCCGCCCGCCCGCCCCGGCCGTGATGCCCGTGGTGGCCCTGACGGCCACGCTCTCCATGCCCACCCCGACCGGAACGGCCGGGCTGCGCGGGGTCAAAAGGTGTGTTGGTGTTGGCAAACATGATCTTACTCCTGTCATGAACAAGTACATCAGAACGACTGTCCCGATGGCTCAACGATATATCGGAAGCACTCATTAGGCAACCCCCTTCCCCACCCAGCGTCCGAGACCCTCAGACTGGTTGCACCGTCAAGGCCACCTCAGGGGGACGTCGTGGTCGGAGACGTATCGGAGTCTGTGCGCAGGCGAGCCCACTGCTGTCCGGCCCGACGGGGTGGTGACGGGTTCTGTGCGGCGCTGCTTGCCGAGTTCCCCGAAGCCGCGGATGGGGTGGACGAGTCGGCGCCGCGGTCAGCCGGTTTGGATGTCGGCGACGGCGGCCGAGGACGAACTTAGTTCATGCCAGGCTAGGATTCCCCCATGCCCTCCGATCAGCCCAGGCGTGGCCGAGCCGCCCGCCATGCGCAGCAGCCCTCCGACGCCGAGCCGACCACCCCGCAGAAGGCGCCGATCACGCTCGCCCGGATCACCGACGCCGCGCTGCACGTCGTCGCGACCGAGGGGTACGACTCGCTCACCGTCCGCAGGATCACGCACGTCCTGGGCACCGGGCCGTCCTCGCTGTACGCGCACATCGTCAACAAGGACGACATCGACGACCTGCTGATCGGGCGGCTCTGCTCCCGGATCGTGCTGCCCGAGCCCGATCCGGCGGCCTGGCAGGCCCAGGTCCGCGACGTGTGCGCCCAACTGCGCGACCAGTTCCTCGCGTACCCGGGCGTCTCCCGGGCCGCGCTCGCGATGGTCCCCACCAATCTGGAGACCCTCCGGGTAAACGAGGGCCTGCTCGCCATCCTGCTCGCCGGGGGCGTCGCACCGCAGACGGCGGCGTGGGCGATCGACAGCCTCTCCCTCTACGTCAGCGCCTACGCCCTGGAGCGCTCGCTGCTCGCGCAGCGGCAGAAGCACCGGGACCACGAGTGGCTGCTCAGCCGGGACGAGCTGGTCAGCAGGTTCGAAGCGCTGCCCGCCGACCGGTTCCCGCAGATCAGGAGCCATGCGGTCGAACTGACCGCGGGCGCGGGGCACGACCGCTTCGACTTCGCCCTCGGCCTGGTCATCGACAACCTGATCCCCCGGCAGCAGCCCCGGGGGTGACAGCGAACGCCCATTGATTTCCCTGGTCAGTCCGCTAATGTGTGCGCCCATGTCCACCACCGCAGCCCACTGCTCGGAGCAGCCCCCGCTGGAGCTCCGTCCCGCCCGGTTCCGTCGCCTCGCTCCGCTGACCGCGCTCCTGGTGCTGGTGCAACTCTCCGCGGTGGCGCGATTGTTCGATCCCGCGGACACGTGGACGTTCGGCGCCGCCGTGGTGGCCTGCGCGGCGGACCTGCTGGCGCTGCTGCTGATCGCGGTCACCCAGTGGCGGCTGCGCTCCAAGGCCTGGCTGCTGCGGCTCGACCAGCACGGGGTGACCGTGCACGGGCACCGGACCGTGCCGTGGGCGGACCTCCTGCATGTGAAGTCGACCCTGCCGAGGAAGGGACGCCCGGTCGAGGTGGTGTTCCTGGCCAGGCCGGGAATCCTGCTGCCGCCGATGCCCTCCGGGCTCCCGCTGCCCTTCTCCCGCCCCGCGGCCCGCGCCGCCGCACTGACCAGGCGTTTCGGCAGTCCCCTTGTGCTGCTGCCGACCGCTCTGAGTGCATCCGCGCCGGAGATACTCGCGGTCGTCCAGCGCCTCAGCGATCTCCCGACGATCTGACCCGTCGGGCAGGAATTCAGGTAGGCAGGATCAGGCAGGCAGGCAGGCTCAGGTCGGCAGCCAGCTGACGTGCCCGGCCAGCAGCACATAGCCGACGAAGGCGACCGTGTCGATCAGCGTGTGCGCCAGCGCCAGCGGGGCGACCCGGCGCCAACGCCGGTAGAGCAGGCAGAAGATCAGCCCCATCGCCAGGTTGCCGACGAACCCGCCGACCCCCTGGTACAGGTGGTACGAACCGCGCAGCAGTGCGCTCGCCGCGACCGCCGCGGGCCAGGACCAGCCGAGCTGGTCCAGCCTGCGGAGCAGGTAGCCGACCACGATGACCTCCTCGACCACCGCGTTCTGCGCGGCCGAGAGGATCAGCACCGGGATCCGCCACCAGACGTCCGGCAGTGAGCTGGGCACCACGGTCAGGCTCACCCCGGCCGCGTGCGCGCCCAGGTAGAGGGCCAGACCGGTGCCGCCGATGCAGGCGGCGACCAGGAAGCCCTTGCCCAGGTCGTCCAGACGGCGGGTCAGGTCGAAGCCCAGCGCGCGCAGCGAGGAGTTCTCACGGAGCAGCAGGTGCCCCACCAGCACCACCGGCACCAACGCCGTGGCGATGCCGAACAGCTGCCAGCTCAAGTCGAGCCAGGGCCGTCCCGGCGCCAGCGAGCCGTTGAGCTGCGCGGTCTGGCTGCTCAGCTTGGCCGGCGCGGTGAGCGAGCCGATGAAGCTGATCACCGCGCTGACGCCGTTCGCCCCGAGCGACAGGGCGAGCACGATGACCAGTTCCCAGCCGAGCAGCCGCCGGGTGAGCCGCGCCGGGACGATCGACGGCGCGTCGGTGCTGCTGCTGGTAGTGCTGGCCACGGCGACATCTCCCACACGACGGACGATTCGGCCGATCATCGCACAGCCCCCTGTGCCCGGAGCCGTCCGACGCAGCACGTTCCTCACCCGCCTCCGAACCCGCCTCCGCCGACGGCGCTGGCGACGACACCGACGCCCGCGCCCCCGCTCACCGCACCGGCCACCTCACCGCACCGGCCAGGTGTGCACCGGCTGCCCCGACCGCATCAGCTCCAGGTAGCGCCGGGTCATCCCGTGCAGCGCCGCTCCCCGGTCGAGCCCGAGCCGGTCCCTGAGGTCGTGGAAGACCGCGCTCTGCCAGGCCGCCCCGTTGGTCCGCTGGACGCAGCGCTGCTCGATGATGCCCAGGTAGCGGTCCCGGTCGACCGCCTCGACCCCCCAGGCGTCGAGCCCGGCGCGGGCCAGCGGCAGCAGTTCGTCCAGGACCAGCTCCCGCACCGGCACCCGGGACACCCCGCCGCCGGCCCGCACGCCCGGCCCGCGCGCCCCGAAGCGCCCGGCCCTGGGCCACCACAGCTCGGCCTCGATGCCGTGCCGGGCCGCCAGGTGGAAGTTCTCCGCGGCCAGTTCGAACGGCAGCCGGGTCCAGACCGGGCGGACCTGGTCGGCCAGCGCCCGGACCAGGCCGTAGTAGAAGGCGGCATTGGCCAGGGTGTCGACCACAGTGGGCCCGGCCGGCAGCGCCCGGTTCTCCACCCGCAGGTGCGGCACCCCGTCCGCGACGTCGTAGACGGGGCGGTTCCAGCGGTAGACGGTGCCGTTGTGCAGCCGTAACTCGCGCAGCACCGGGGTGCCGCCGGCCGCCAGCACCTTCAGCGGGTCCTCGTCGTCGCAGATCGGCAGCAGCGAGGGGAAGTAGCGCAGGTTCTCCTCGAACAGGTCGGCGGCCGAGTCGACCCAGCGCTCGCCGAACCAGGTGATCGGCCGGACCCCCTGCGCCTTCAGCTCGGCCGGACGGGTGTCGCAGGCCTGCTCGAACAGCACCGGACGGGTCTCCCGCCACAGCTCGCGGCCGAACAGGAACGGCGAGTTGGCCCCGAGCGCGAGCTGCGGCCCGGTCAGCGCCTGCGCGGCGTTCCAGACCGAGCCGAAGCGGGCCGGGGTGACCTGGAGGTGCAGTTGCAGCGAGGTGCAGGCGGCCTCGGCGACGATGGAGACCGCGTCCACGGTGAGCCGTTCCACGCCCTCGATGTCGAGCGCCATGTCCTCCCCGCGGGCGGCCAGGATCCGGTCGTTGAGCAGCCGGTAGCGGTCGCCCTCGGAGATGTTGTCGAGGACCGCGTGCTCGCTGGTCAGCGTCGGCAGGATGCCGACGGTGACGATCCGCGCGCCGACCTCGGCCGCCTTGCGGTCGGCGTAGCGGAGGCCGGTGTCGATCTCCTCCCGCAGCTCCTCCAGGACCCGGCCGCCGAGCCGGTGCGGGGCGATGTTGACCTCGATGTTGAAGCGGCCCAGCTCGGTCTGGAAGTCACCGCTGGCGATGGAGTCCAGGACGGCGCCGTTGAGCATGGCCGGCTGCCCGTCCTCGTCGGCCAGGTTGAGCTCGATCTCCAGTCCCATCAGCGCTCTGGGCCGGTCGAACCTGCCCTCCGCCAGCATCAGCTCCAGGGCCTCCTGGCACTGCCGGAGCTTCCTGCGGTACAGCTGGCGGTCCGCCAGATCGGAGCCCCCCGCTTCGACCTTCTCCCCCATGTGCCACGTCCTCCTCGGTCGCCGGCGTCCCCTGCTTGCCCGTGCCCGTGCGTGGGCATCATGCCCAGTGAGCGAGATCGATAGCCTGCCGTCGCGGCATGTGCCAACTCCCCCTTGCGCATACGAACCTTCCCCGACCGTACTTGCGGTCACACACGGTGAGTAGTAGAAGAGTCACGGCGCGCATCCGTTCGTATAGACTCACCCTTACGAGTAGGAGTTGCATCCGGGCCACCCGGGCCATCCGCAAAGGGCCCCGACCCGCACCCTCCCGGCATACGTTCCACCGCACGCGAGCACCTCGGGCCTCCGCCGCTCGCCCCGGCGCCGGTTCCCTCGGCACGTTCCCGCACCGCCTGTCTCTGCCCCGAGAGGCGAACCCATATGTCGCTGTCGATGCCCCAGCCCCCCGCCGCCGCCCTGCGCGCCGTCATCGGCGCGCTCGACTCCCCGAGCGCCGTCCGCGCGGTCCGCACCGCGGCGATGCGGCGCAGGACCGGCGTGCTCATCCCCTCGCACCCGCTGCCGGTGCACCTGCTCGAACCGGTCCCGGCGCCGTCCGGCCCGGACGGGACCGTCGCCGCGCTGACCGCCGCGCCGCGGACCGGCTGGCGCTTCCTGATCCGGGACGACGAGGAGATCGTCGCCGCCGCGGACACCAGGGAGACCCCGGACGGGCCGGTCTTCTCGCACTTCGCCGAGGGCCCCTACCCGCTGGCGACGCTGCGGGCGCTGCACCAGGCCCAGGCGCACATCGCGGGGTCGCCCACCGTGTTCCTGCCGCGGCTGCTCTCGGTGCCCGGCCACTACATGACCGCGCTCTGGCTGCACCCGGTGCTGGACCGCTCCGGTGCCGCGGACCTGCTGATTCCGCTTGCGCCCGCGCCGCTCGGGGTGACCGCGCACCTCCCGTACGACGCGCAGCGGCTGCTGTCGTCGCTGTCGCTCGGCAGCGGGCAGTTGCTCACCGCGACGCACTGACCACCGCCCGACCGGCCCGCCGGAACGGCATCACCCGAAGTGACCATGCCGAGCATGGTCACTTCGGCATGCCCTGACCACAAGGTGGGGCCCGAACGGGTGGTCCGTGGAGGAGACTGGTGACGCATGTCACCAAATGGCTGCGGACGCGTCCCCGTCCGTCGACACTGGGAACCAGCGCGGGCGGCCTCTGCCTCTACCCGAGAAGCAGGCGGTTCACACCTCCGAGGCGGGCCGCGCGGTGACCAGCAACTCTGAATCGAGGGTACGAGACATGTGCCAGCACCGTCCTGACTGCCCGTCGGCCGACTCCACCGACCGTGAGGCAGCCGTCGTCGTGGCGAGCCACCCCGAACAGGGCTGGAGCCTGCTGTGCAACGGCGTCCTGCTGTTCGAGGACACCGGCGAGATCCTCCCCGACGGCCAGGTGATCGCCCCGCACCGCACCCTGGTGCCCGCCGCCTGAGCGCCTCCCCCCGTCAGGGCCCATGACAAGGGGCCGCCACCGAACGCTCCGGTGACGGCCCCTTCTTCTTGCGCCGATTGCCCTGCTGACTGCCGCTGTGCCGACGAGTCCTGTGCCGGGCCGCGGCTACCCCTCGTACGCGTCCAGCGGCGGGCAGGAGCAGACCAGGTTGCGGTCACCGAACGCGCCGTCGATCCGGCGCACCGGCGGCCAGTACTTCTCGGCCGGGTTGACCCCGGCCGGGAACACCGCCTCCTGGCGGCTGTACGGGTGCGCCCACTCCCCCGCCAGCAGCGCGGCGGTGTGCGGGGCGTTGCCCAGCGGGTTGTCCTCCAGCGGCCAGTCCCCCGCCGCGACCCGGTCGATCTCGCCGCGGATGGCGATCATCGCCTCGCAGAAGCGGTCGATCTCGCCCAGGTCCTCGCTCTCGGTGGGCTCGATCATCAGCGTGCCGGCCACCGGGAACGACATCGTCGGCGCGTGGAAGCCGTAGTCGATCAGGCGCTTGGCCACGTCGTCCACGCTGACGCCGGCCGACTTGGCCAGCGGACGCAGGTCGATGATGCACTCGTGCGCGACCAGCCCGGCCGGGCCGGTGTAGAGCACCGGGAAGTACGGCGCGAGCCGCTTGGCGATGTAGTTGGCGCTGAGCACCGCGACCTGGGTCGCCCGCTTCAGCCCCTCGCCGCCCATCAGCCGCACGTACGACCAGGAGATCGGCAGGATCGCGGCCGAGCCCCAGGGCGCGGCCGAGATCGGGCCGACCCCGGTGGCCGGTCCGGCCGACGGCTGCAGCGGGTGGTTCGGCAGGTACGGCGCGAGGTGCGCCCGCACCGCGACCGGGCCGACGCCGGGGCCGCCGCCGCCGTGCGGGATGCAGAAGGTCTTGTGCAGGTTCAGGTGCGAGACGTCGCCGCCGAACGTGCCCGGCTTGGCCAGGCCGACCATGGCGTTGAGGTTGGCGCCGTCCACGTAGACCTGGCCGCCGGCCTCGTGCACGGTGGCGCAGATGTCGGCGATGTTCTCCTCGAACACACCGTGCGTGGACGGGTAGGTGACCATCAGCACCGACAGCCGGTCCCGGTGCTGCTCGATCTTGGCGTGCAGGTCCGCGACGTCCACGTCCCCGTCGACCAGGGTCTTCACCACCACCACCCGCATCCCCGCCATCACCGCGCTGGCGGCGTTGGTGCCGTGCGCGGAGGAGGGGATCAGGCAGACGTCGCGCTGGGTGTCGCCGTTGGCGTGGTGGTAGGCGCGGACCGCGAGCAGCCCGGCCAGCTCGCCCTGGGAGCCGGCGTTGGGCTGCAGGCTGACCTTGTCGTAGCCGGTCAGCTCGGCCAGCCGGTCCTCCAGCTCGTGGATCAGGGTCAGGTAGCCGGCGGCCTGCCGCTCCGGCGCGAACGGGTGCACCTCGGCGAACTCCGGCCAGGTGACCGGCTCCATCTCAGTGGTCGCGTTGAGCTTCATGGTGCAGGAGCCCAGCGGGATCATGCCGCGGTCCAGCGCGTAGTCCTTGTCGGCCAGCTTGCGCAGGTAGCGCAGCATCCCGGTCTCGGAGCGGTGCGCGTGGAACACCGGGTGGCTCAGGTAGTCCTGGTCCCGCCGCAGCGCCTCCGGCAGCTGCTCGCCGACGGTCCCGGCCAGCGCGTCCGGGTCGGCGTCGGGCACGCCGAAGGCGGCCCAGACCGCGGCCAGGTCGGCCCGGGTGGTGGTCTCGTCGCAGGAGATCCCGACCAGGTCGGCGTCCACCTGGCGCAGGTTCACCCCGGCCAGCCGGGCCGCCTCGACCACCTCGGCGGCGCGTCCGGGCACCCGGGCGGTGACGGTGTCGAAGAACTCCGCGTGGACGGTCCCGACGCCGCCCGCGCGCAGGCCCTCGGCCAGCACCGCGGCGTAGCGGTGGGTACGGGCGGCGATCGCGCGCAGCCCGTCCGGGCCGTGGTAGACCGCGTACATCGAGGCCATCACCGCGAGCAGCACCTGCGCGGTGCAGATGTTGCTGGTGGCCTTCTCGCGGCGGATGTGCTGCTCGCGGGTCTGCAGCGCCAGCCGGTAGGCGCGGTTGCCGTCCGCGTCGACCGAGACGCCGACCAGGCGGCCGGGCAGGCTGCGGGCGTACTCGGCGCGGACCGCCATGTAGCCGGCGTGCGGCCCGCCGAAGCCCATCGGGACGCCGAAGCGCTGGGTGGTGCCGATCGCGATGTCCGCGCCGAGCGAGCCGGGGGAGGCGATCAGGGTCAGCGCCAGCAGGTCGGCGGCCACCGCGACGATCGCGCCGAGGCCGTGCGCCTGCGCGATCACCGGCGCGAGGTCGCGGACCGCGCCGGACGCGCCCGGGTACTGCAGCAGCACGCCGAAGACGCCGCGCTCGGCCAGCTCCGCCGGGATGCCCGCGCTGAGGTCGGCGACCACGGTCTCCACGCCCGCCGGGACGGCGCGGGTCCGGATCACCGCGACGGTCTGCGGCAGGGTGTCCGCGTCGATCACGAAGACGCCGCCCTTGACCTTGCCGACCCGGCGGGCCAGCGCGACCGCCTCGGCCGCGGCGGTGCCCTCGTCCAGCAGCGAGGCGCCGGAGGTGGGCAGCCCGGTGAGGTCGGCCACCACGGTCTGGAAGTTGATCAGCGCTTCGAGCCGCCCCTGCGAGATCTCCGGCTGGTACGGCGTGTACGCGGTGTACCAGGACGGGTTCTCCAGCACGTTGCGGAGGATCACCGGCGGGGTGAAGGTGCCGTGGTAGCCGAGTCCGATCATGGGGCGCAGCACCTGGTTGCGCCCGGCCAGCTCGCGCAGCTCGGCCAGCACCTCGGCCTCGGAGCGGGCGGCGGGCAGGTCCAGCGCCTCCAGGCTGCGGATCGCGGCCGGGACGGCGGCGGCGGTCAGCTCGTCCAGGCTGCTGTAGCCGACCTGGGCCAGCATCTTGGCCTGCGCGTCGGCGTCGGGCCCGATGTGCCGGTGCTCGAACAGCGACTGGTCGAAGGGGGAAGTCGGGGAGCTCATGGCGGGGAAGCCTCCTGGTCGGACCCGAGTGGCACAGTGGGTGTGCCGGGACGACCTCCCCCTCTGTCATGTGAACCTGAGAGCTTCACCGGCCGAGGCCGGTTTTCACCGTCGGTGAGCGGCCGTGCTGGACGGACCGCTGCTTTCCAGAGTTGACCTCGCGCGCACGGTACGGATGCCTGAGAGATTCCGGGGAGGAGTTGCTCCTTCGGCGCCGCGGCGGTGCACGGACTCTCCCGCGCGCGCTCGACCGGTCACCGCCAAGACTATCAGCGTGCCCCATGCCGAGCTCGAATGGCCCAGCGACACACCCGCACGGCAGCCCAGCGCTCGACAAATCGATCTTTGTGCCTTTTCGTATGAGTTGACCAGTATTGCCCTGAGTGGCTGCGCGCGTGCGCGATCGGACGGCGCGATCGGACAGGGCGCATCCCCGCCGTGAGGAGTGGACGAGCGTGCAGACCGATATCGACCCCAGGGACCTGATCGGCCACAAGGCCGTGGACCGCAACGGCGACAAGATCGGCACCGTCGACGAGGTGTACCTCGACGACGCCTCCGGCCGTCCCGAGTGGGCCGCGGTCCGCACCGGACTGTTCGGCCGCGACGCCTTCGTTCCACTGACCAGCAGCGAGTTCGTCAGCGACGAACTGCGCGTCCCCTACGACAAGTCCCAGGTGAAGGACTCCCCCGACTTCGGCGTGGGCCAGCACCTCTCACCCGAGCAGGAGCTGCAGCTCTACCGCTACTACGGCCTGGACGTGCCGGAGGGCAACGGCAAGTCCGGTGCGGGCGAGGCAGCGGCCAAGGGCTCCCCGGCCGCTGCCGCGCCGGGCAGCGCGGCTGCGGCGACCGGCACCGCGGGCGCCGCCGCCCCGGCCGCTGCCGCCGCCGCTGTCGCCGCGACCGCCTCGGGTACCGACGGACGCACCCCGATCGCCCCGCCCGCCCCGGCCAGGACCCAGCCCGCCGAGGCCGTCGGCCGCCCGGCCCCGGCCGCCGCGGACACCAGCCGCACCGCCGCCTTCATGGCGTCCCCGTCGTCGGCGCAGTCCGCCCCGGCCGAGCCGACCCCCTCGCTGGCCAAGGCCGCGCCGCGCCCCGACCCGCTGACCGACCCGCTCACGGATCCGCTCAGCGACCCGCTCCCCCGCGCCGCCGCGCAGAGCGCGGACACCGGCTCGACCGGGGAGTCGCTGGGCGACCTCTCCCGGACCGCGGTGCCGGAGCCGATCGAGTTCGTCTGCCGCGAGGAGCGGCTGGACGTCTCCACCGAGTGGCGCGTCCTCGGCCGTGCCCGGCTGCGCAAGTACGTCACGGCCGAGCAGGTGGAGCGCCGGGTGCCGGTGATCCGGGAGCGGATCAGGGTCGAGCGGGTCCCGGTCGGCGCGGAGGAGCGGGCCCAGCTGACCGAGCAGGAGATCGCCGAGAGCACCGAGGAGGTCACCCTGCACGAGCAGCGCGTCGTGGTCCGCAAGGCGATCGTCCCGGTGGAGCGGATCCGGCTGGTGACCGAGCGGGTCACCGAGGAGGAGATCGTCCGGGACGAGCTGCACCGGGAGCACATCCAGGTGCTGGACAACACCCGCCCGACCGGGCCGACCCCGGTGCCCGGCACCGGCCAGCCGACTGCGGCCGGGCAGTCGCCGCAGTCTCCGCAGTCGCAGCCGGGATCGTCGACCGGTTCCGCGCCGTCGGTTCCGTCCTCGACCCCGCCCGGCCGCCCGGACCTGCCCGGCCACGCCATCGGCGCCTGAGGCCCTGACTGAGGCCCTGCCGAACCCTCGTCCGATCCCGCCCGCGGGGCCGCGTGTGCGCTACGCGGCCCCGCGGGCGATCGTCGGCGGGTCCGCGGGCTCCAGCGCCGGGTCGTCCACCGCGAAGGTGCGGACCCGGCCCGGCTGCTCGGCCCACGGCAGCTCGAACCGGACGGTCACCCGCCCCACCCCGCTGCCCTGCACCCAGCCGGGGCCGTACTCGACGTGGGTGACGTCCTGACCGGGCATCCAACGCCGCCCGGCGACCCGACTGCTCCCGGGATGAAACCCCCGCGGCCCCGCGGGTCCGCCGTACGCGGCCTCGTCGTCCGCGGTGGCTACGCCGGTCACAGCGGCCATGACAGCCCCGGCATCCCCGATCACGGCGTCCCCGGTCACGGCAGCCCCGGCGTCGCCACTGCCCGCACCGCCGGGACGGCCCGTGCCTGAGCCGCGAACGTTTCCCGCGCCCGGCCCCGCCCCGGCCGACCCCGTGTCCGGTCCGCCGGTCACCGCCCGCCCGACCGCCTCCGCCTCGGCACCAGCGGCGCCCCCGAGCCGGGCACCCCCCACCGCATCCCGACCGCCCCCCGCCCCGCCGACCGTCTCCGCCCCAGCCGCACCGCCCCTCGCCGCCTCCGCGTCCCGCGCCTGCGCAGCCTCCGCCGCCGCGACCTCCGCCTCCAGCTCCGCGAAGCGTTCCTCCTCGGCCTCCCGCAAGGCCTGGGCCTGGGCAAACAGGTCCTCCTGGGTGAAGTCGGCGAGGCCGGACACGCCGACCCCCAGCAGCCGCACGCCCCCGGTCAGCTCCACCTGTTCCAGCAGCCGCCGGGCCATCGACGCGATCACCAGCGGGTCGTCGGTGGGCGCGGGCAGCGTCTCGGAGCGGGTCAGCGTGGAGAAGTCGAACCGGCGCACCTTGATCACCACGGTCCGGCCGGACCTCCCCGCCGCCCGCAGCCGCCGCACGCACCGTTCGGCGAGCCGGTCCAGCTCGGCCCTGATCCGCTCCCGGTCGGCGAGGTCCACCTCGAACGTGTCCTCCACCGAGACCGACTTGGCGTCCCGCTCGGCCACCACCGCGCGCTCGTCCACCCCCAGCGCCAGGGCGTGCACGCCGACCCCGTGCGCCCGTCCCAGCAGCCGGACCAGCTCGTCCTGCGAGGTGGCGGCGACCTCGGCGACCCGGGTGATGCCGAACCGGCGCAGCGTCTCCGCCGTCGCCGGGCCGACCCCGGGCAGCGCGCGCACCGGCAGCGGGTCCAGCACCTCGCGCTCCCGGCCCGGCTCGATCAGCACCAGGCCGTCCGGCTTGGCCTGCTCAGAGGCGATCTTGGCGAGGAACTTGGTGCCGGACAGGCCGACCGAGGCGGTCAGCCCGACCCCGGCCAGGATGTCGGCCCGCAGGTCCTCGGACAGCGCCCGCGCCAGCGCCGCGCCGCCCACCGGACCGCTCTCGCGCAGCAGTTCGCCGTAGGGGCCGGCCTCCAGGTCGACGAAGGCCTCGTCCAGGCTGAGCGGCTCGACCAGCGGGGACAGCTGCCGGAGCAGGCCCATCACGAACTCGCTGACCTGCCGGTAGAGCTCGAACCTGGGGATCAGGAAGGCCGCGTTGGGGCAGCGCCGCCGGGCCTGCGCCATCGGCATCGCCGAGTGCACCCCGAAGACCCGGGCCTCGTAGGAGGCGGTGGCGACCACGCCGCGCCCGCCCAGGCCGCCGACCACCACCGGCTTTCCGCGCAGGCTGGGCTTGGACGCCTGCTCCACCGAGGCGAAGAAGGCGTCCATGTCCAGGTGGAGGATCGACGGAAGCTCCCGCATGCCCCGATCATCGCGCACCGCACTGACAGTCGGCCTCAGCCGCGAGCACTCCGGACGGAGCCGTTCCGGTTCACTCGCCGACCAGGCCGTCCACCGACTCCCGGATCAGGTCGGCGTGGCCGATGTGCCGGGCGTACTCCTCGATCAGGTCGATCAGGATCCGCCGCAGGTTGGGGGACTCCCCGGCCGCGGTGCTGAACCGGCCCGGCTGCTCGGGCCCGCCACTGCTCAGCGCCTGCTCCAGCACCGCGCGGGAGCGGGCCACCGCGTCCTGCCAGAGCGCCATCAGCTGCTCCGGGCTGTCCTCGGCGGCCGTGCGCCACTCCCAGTCCGGGTCGGCGTCCCAGTCCACCGCGTCCCACGGGGCCTCCGGGGCCCGCGCCAGCAGCAGCCGGGAGAAGTGGGTGCCCTCGACCGCGGCCAGGTGCTTGAGCAGCCCGCCCAGGGTCACCGAGGAGACGCCGACAGTCGCGGTCAGCCCGGCCCGGTCCAGGCCGCCGCACTTCCAGGCCAGGGTCGCCCGCAGCCGCTCCAGCGAGCCCGTGAGGGCGGCGGCCTCGTCGCCGGCGAGCGGGGGTTCCGGCCTGCCGTGCTCATCCAGTTCGGTCATGGCCGGTGAGTCTAACGAGGCAGTCGCGCCAGGGTGTCCACCTTCGGACCGAGCAGCGAGGGGTCGGGCCGGAGGGCCGCCTGCAGCGCCGCCTCGCCCGCCGCCGGAAGCTCCCGCACCTCGCCGTAGTACCAGGTCGCGTCGTGCGGCTCGTCGACGGCAATGCCGTAGGAGTCGATCCCGGCCGCCTCGCACAGCGCGACCGCCCGGCGGATGTGGAAGCCCTGGCTGACCAGGATCGCCCGGTCCACCCCGAAGATCCGGTGCGCCCTGGCGCAGGAGTCCCAGGTGTCGAAGCCGGCGTAGTCGCGAACCACCCGGTCGGCCGGGACCCCGTGCTGGACCAGGTAGGTCCGCATCGCGTCCGGCTCGTCGTAGCCGACGTGCCCGTTGTCCCCGGTCACCAGCAGCGCCTTGACCTTCCCGGCCCGGTAGAGGGCGAGCCCGGCGTCCAGCCGGTGGGCCAGGTAGGGGGACGGCGTGCCGTTCACCAGCCCGGCGCCGAAGACCACCGCAACCGGGGCGCTCGGCGCGTCGGCCACGGTGCGCAGCCGACCGCCCTCGGCGACGTAGAGCCAGGCCGGGGGCAGCGACACCAGTACCGCCAAGACCACCAGCGCCTGGAAGGCCCGCCGCTGCCCGCGCCGGGTCCGCAGGGCCGCGGCCCACCGCCGACCCGGGCCACCGCCCGAACCGACCCACGCCCGCCCAAGCCCGCGCGGCCACGCCGCCATCCCGACCCCCAGCTGTCGTCCGCGCCCCGTTTCGGGGCTCTGACGACTGCGGACGCCGGTTCAGCCCGCGCGGTTGCGCCGACGTGCGAGTTCGTCGCCGGGATCGAAGCCGACCAGGGTCTCGCCGGTGTCGGCGCGCTCCCCGTGCAGCCGCCCGAGCGCTGTCTCCAGCTCGCGCCAGACCGCGCCCAGCGCGATGCCGAACACCCCCTGGCCGCCCTGCAGCAGTTCCACCAACTGGTCCGGCGAGGTGCACTGGTAGACCGAGGCGCCGTCGCTCATCAGGGTGATCCCGGACAGGTCCGGCTCGCCGCAGGCCCGCAGGTGGACCACGGCCGCCCGGATGCTCTGCAGCGAGACGCCCGCGTCCAGCAGCCGCTTGACCACCTTGAGCAGCAGCACGTCGATGAAGCCGTAGAGCCGCTGGGTGCCCGAGCCCTGCGCCGCCCGGACGGTCGGCTCGACCAACCCGGTCCTGGCCCAGTAGTCCAGCTGGCGGTAGGTGATCCCGGCCGCCGCACAGGCGGTGGGGCCGCGGTAGCCGATCAGCCCGTCGCCCTGCTCGGCTGCGCCGAGCGGCTCGGGGGTGATGGCCTCCTCGGGCGCCGCGCCGCCCTGGCCCGGAACCATCGGGACCTGACCGGGGGTCATCGGGGGGACGGCCTCCCAGCCGGGGCGGGCTGACCTGGCGGTCCGCCGCGCGCCGCGCGGCCCGGGGTGGAGCGGGCAGGAGCCACCTGCGGCCGTGCTGTCGCCGGTGCTGCTCACGCGGCCCTCCGTCCACTCGTCTCGCGGAAGCGTCACCGGAAGGCGCGGGGTGGCGCACTCCGGACGTCCACACCCGACGTTAGGCAGTTGCCAGAGGCGCGTCAACGATCGCCACGCTCGGCATGGCGGGTGATGTCAGTCCGACGAGTGGTTTAGCGTGCCCTGTCCCGGGGTACGGCGTCCCGAATGGGCGTTTCCCGGTCGCGGCCGGGGACCGGCCGGGCTACTGGTTGCTGCTGCCGAAGTCCTCCGGCGAGATCTGGTCCAGGAACTCCCGGAACCGCTCGACCTCGTCCTCCTGCTCGTCCGGGATGGCGATCCCGGCCTCGTCGAGCACCCCGTCGCTGCCGTAGATCGGCGCCCCGGTGCGCAGCGCCAGCGCTATGGCGTCGGACGGGCGCGCGCTCACCTCCACCCCGCTGGCGAAGACCAGTTCGGCGTAGAACACGCCCTCCCGCAGGTCGGTGATCCGCACCTCGGTGAGCTGCTGCCCGACCGCCTCCAGCACATTCCGGAAGAGGTCGTGCGTGAGCGGCCGGACCGGGGTCATGCCCTGCTGCGCGAAGGCGATCGCGGTGGCCTCCCCGGGGCCGATCCAGATGGGGAGGTAGCGGTCGCCGCCGACTTCGCGCAACAGCACGATCGGCTGGTTCGACGGCATCTCCACCCTGACACCCACGACGTCTAGCTCGTTCACACCCGCAACCCTAGGGCGCTGGGCCGGGATACTCCAGTTCTCCCGAGCCCGACCACCGCCGCGGCCCGCGTCTCAGGCCCCCGGACGGGCCCGCAACCCTGCCTGCACCAGCGCCGCGTGCAGCCGCACCGAGAGGCTCGCCAGCTCCCGCGCCAGTGCCGCCGCATGGGCCCGGGTCTGCGGGTTGCGGTGCCGCCGCAGCGGCGCGACCACCTGTTCCACCAGGCCCACCTCGCGGTCGGCGGCGGCCTTCACCGCGCGCAGGTGCCGCGGTTCGAGCCCGAACCGGCCCAACTCCGCGACCAGTCGGGCGACCTGCAGCATCTCCGGGTCGAATCCGCCGTCCGGGGTGGCCGCGACCAGCCCGTAGGACTCCCAGTCGGCCAACTGCTGCTCGGCCACCCCGGCCGCCGCCAGCAGCTCCGCCCGGCCCAGCCGCGGGCCCGGCACGAACGCCTCCGCGCCCACCGGCTCGACCTCGGCCGACGGGTCGGCCACCGCCGCGAGCTCGGTGCCGGGAAGCGCCGGCGGCGCCTCGCCCGCGTCCATGGCGTCCAGGTGCTCCCTGATCACCCGCAGCGGCAGGTAGTGGTCGCGCTGCATCCGCAGCACGTACGCCAGCCTGCCGACGTCGTCACGGCTGAACTTCCGGTAGCCGGACGGGGTCCGCCGCGGCTCGACCAGCCGCTCCGCCTCCAGGAAGCGGATCTTGGAGATGGTGACCTCGGGGAACTCGTCCCGCAGCTCCCCGAGTACCGCACCGATGCTCAGCAGTTGCCTGCCCGCGTCGGAACCGCCGTTGTCGCCCTGCACAGGTTCGCTCCTCCGTGGTGCGACGGACCCGAACCGCGGGCCCGCCGGTCAGTACCCCCTGCGGCTTTCGAAGAACACCAGCCGGTACTTGCCGATCTGGACCTCGTCGCCCGTGCTGAGCGGCACCTCGTCGATGCGCTCGCGGTTGACGTAGGTGCCGTTCAGGCTGCCGACGTCGGCGACGCCGAAGCCGGTGGGCGTGCGCCGGAACTCGACATGCCGCCGGGAGACCGTGATGTCGTCCAGGAAGATGTCGCTCTCCGGGTGCCGCCCGGCGGTGGTCAGCTCGGTGTCCAGCAGGAACCGGCTCCCCGAGTTGGGGCCGCGCCGGACCACCAGCAGGGCCGAGCCCGGCGGCAGCGCGTCCACGGCGGCCTGCGCCTCGGGCGAGATCGCCGGGGTGACCTGGGTGGCCACCTCCGGGTCGTACGCCTCAAGACCCGAGATCGAGATGGTCGACGTCTGCTCGGAGGGCCGCTCCGCCTGGCCGCGGGCGCGCAGCGGCGCACCGCAGTGCGAACAGAACCGGCTGGCCTCGGGATTGCTGCTTCCGCACCGGCTGCACACCGCCATGCCTGGGGCCTCCTGTCGCGGACCGCCTGCCTGAGCCTGCTGGATCGAGGGGTCGAACCCTCCACCTGAGGTTGAGAGTACTGCCTCGGGTGCTATCGGACCGGCACCGCCGGGCTGCGCGTGTCGCGGGTCCTCCCGGTACAGCGGGCGGTCCGCGGTCGCGAAGGTCTCGTTCTCGGCCGCCCCGCGCATGCCGGGCAGCTGCTGCCCCTGGACCGGAATCCCGGTCTGGGTCCAGGCTGCCTCCTCATCCGCCCTGCGGTGACGGGCTGTGGGTGCCTCGACGGCGCCCTGAGGGGACTTCCGACCGAACAGCTTCGAGAACAGACTCACGGACGATTCCCCTTGCGTGAAAACGAGCCTGCCCGGAGGCAGGGTGAAGCCATCATGGACGATAGTTGAGAACTGCGGTCGAACGGGCCGCCTGCGACCCGGCGGACACTCACGGCGGCGCCGAGTGAGCGTAGTCAGGGGTGCTCAACGGGAGCAAGGCCGTCACCGCCAGCGACTTCTGCTCGGACACCGTCGCCGAGGCGCGGGCCAGTTGGCCGACCGACTGGACCACCCCGCCCGGGATGCCCATCGCGGTGTCCAGGTCGTGCGCATTGCCGATCACGGTGAAGCGGTACGGCTGGGCGACATGGCTGCCGCTGACCGACACCGAGCCGGGCGAAGCGTCGGAGAACCAGGTGGCGGCGACCACCCGTACACCGTTGATCTCGACCGCCTCCGCCCCCGCCGCGCGCAACTCCTCCAGAGTGTTGAGCAGCATATCCGCCTGCACCTTGCCGCCGGGGTCCTTGATGGTCAACACCACCCCCGGGCCGGTCGCCGCCACCGTCCCGGCCAGCACGCCCAACTGCTGCTCCTTGGCCCGGGTCTGGATCTGCGCCTCCTCGGCCTGCTGCGAGCTGTTCTGCAGCGTGGCCAGGGACTGCTGCAACTGCTGGTGCTCGGTGTCGAGGCGCTGCTGCCGGGCGTCGACCTCGTCCAGCAGCCGGACCAGGTCCTCCTGCCGGGCGCCGCGCAGCTCGGTGGCCGAGTTGGTGGAGCGCACCTGGATCGCCAGGCCGAGGCCGAGCGAGAACAGCAGCAGCGCCACCACCAGCTGGGCCCGGGACAGCCGCGGCGGCCACAGCGCTTCGGCCAGCCGCCGACGGCCGCCCTGCGGCGCCTCGCCCGGCGTGCCGTCCGGCGTGTCCTCGTCCTGCCCCACCCGCTGCTCCCGCCGGTTCCGACCTGCGCCGATCATCCTGCCACCCGTCCGCCGCGGCCGGGGCACCGGGTGCGGGCCGCCGACCCGTCCGCCGCGCTACGCACGGAACACATGGCGGCG
Organism: Streptacidiphilus cavernicola; assembly: GCF_042510955.1. Classification (NCBI taxonomy): domain Bacteria; kingdom Bacillati; phylum Actinomycetota; class Actinomycetes; order Kitasatosporales; family Streptomycetaceae; genus Streptacidiphilus; species Streptacidiphilus cavernicola. The sequence goes on along the minus strand of NZ_JBHFAB010000032.1, from coordinate 5,079 downwards.
GATCGCGGCGGCGTTGGAGAAGATCCGGATGCCCAGCACCACCACCACGCCGGTGGACAGCTGGGAGCCGACCCCGAGCTGGTCGCCCAGGAACACGATCAGCGCGGCCACCACCACGTTGGACAGGAAGGAGACCACGAAGACCTTGTCGTCGAAGATCCCGTCCAGCATGGCCCGCAGCCCCCCGAACACCGCGTCCAACGCGGCCACGATGGCGATCGGCAGGTACGGCACCAGCTCGGTGGGAATCCCCGGCTGGACGAAGAGTCCGACGACGACCCCGACGACGAGGCCAAGTACGGCGATCACGGTGTTGCTCCTCCCCGGCCGGTCGGCACCGCGTACAGCAGGCTGCTCTGCGCGGCCGCCGGCAGGTCGACACGGTCTTCTGCGGTCATGCTGTAGCGGATTCCGTAGCTGATCTTGAGCTGGTTCAGGTAGATCCCGCCGCCCGCGTTCTGCTGGAACCCGCTGACCAGCGACTTCCCCCCGATCGCGAGCACGGTGTAGGGCAGCGTCAGCGGCTGGTTGTTGACGAGTATCGCGTCGCCCGCGGCCCGGACCGCGGACAGCGAGGTCAGCCGCTGCCCGTTGATCGCCACCCCCTCGGCGCCGGACTGCCAGAGCGCGTCGACCACCAGCTGGACGTCGCGGTCCCTGACCCGGCCGGTGTTGCCGAAGCCGGAGGCGGTGCGCGGATTGGCGCCGCCGCCGGTGTCCGGCGCGGTCGAGTCGTTCAGCACCACGCTCAGCCCCGGGCCCTGGGCCGGGGCGGCGCCGGTGACCAGCTCCAGCCGGTCCAACGTCGCCGTGTCGGGGGCGGCGGCCCGCTGCTCCAACTGCTTCGCCTGGGCCCGCAGCGCGTCCACGTCCCGCTGGGTCTGGTCGGCGTTGGCCTGGGCGGTGCCGACCCGGGAGACCAGCTCCTGCCGCTCCTGCGCGGCCACCGGAGCGGACGCCCTGACCTGTACCGCGCCGACGGTCAGCACCAGCGCGGGCAGCATCAGGCCGCCCGCCAGCGCGATCCTGCCGCGCAGCGACGACGGCATCCGGCTGGTGCCGTACGCGCCCCGACTGCGGGCCGCCTCGGCGTAGCCCTCGTCCAGGCTGTGCTCCATGACACTGGTCAGCAGCGACATCGACGCGTCGGGCCGCGCGTACCGCGCCGCCCGTTCCGCCGTATCGTCCTCACCCGTGCCCGACATGGGCCACATCGTCGCACGCCGCGCCGGGTTCACCGACGCAACTCGCGTCCCACCGGCCGATCCCGGCACCGGATCGTGACAAAACACCCCCGGTCCCGGACGATACCGCGACATCCGCGGCACCGCCCGGAACCGGGGCCGGTCCTTCGAGCCCGCAGGACCACTGCGCGCGGCCCACGCGTCGGCCGGACTACGCGTGGTCGGCTTACGGGCTGGTCGGCCTACGCGTGGTCGGTGGACTCGACCACCGCGCCCCACTCGTCCAGCAGTGCCTGGGTCGACGCGTCGTCAGGCCCCTCGGCCCAGAGGTGGGTCACCGCCTCGGCCGGGTCCGGGACCACCATGGTCCAGCGCCCGTCCGTCTCGACCACCCGCACGCCGTCGGTTGTGTCCACGTCCCGCGTCCCGGCCGCCTCCACCACCGAGCGCATCACCATGCCCTTGGCCGACCACGGGGTCGCCAGGTCCCGCCGGTGCACATGCGCCTTGGGGATCCGCGCGTCGATCTGGCTGAGCGTCAACTGGGTCCGCGCGACCAGGCCGACCAGCCGGACGAAGGCCGCCGCGCCGTCGAAGACCCCACTGAACTCGGGGATGATGTAGCGCCCGCGGCCGTCGCCGCCGAAGATCGTGCCCTCGGCCGAGGCGGCCCGGGTCAGGTCGTCCGGCGAGGTGGTGGTCCACAGCACCTGGGTCCCGTGGTACGCCGCCACCTGCTCGGCGATCCTGGTGGTGGTGACCGGCAGCGCGACCTTGCCGCTGCGGCCCTCGGCCGCGACCAGGTCGAGGAACACCAGCAGCGCCCGGTCGTCCTCGATCAGGTGCCCGCGCTCGTCGACGAAGGACACCCGCTCCCCCACCGGGTCGAACCGCACCCCGAAGGCGGCCCGCGACGAGGCGACCATCTCGCCCAGCCGGACCAGCCCGGCCCGCCGCTCCTCCGAGGTCTCGGTCGGCCGCGCCTCGTCCATGCCCTGGTTGACCGTCAGCGCCTCGATCCCGAGCCGGCCCAGGATGCTGGGCAGAACCAGGCCCGCGCTGCCGTGCGCGGCGTCGATGACCACCTTGAGGCCCGCCTCGGCCACCCCGCTGGTGTCGATCGCCTTGAGCACCGTCCCGGCATAGGAGTCGAACACGCTGCCGGGGTGGGTCAGGTCGCCGATCTCGCCGGGGAACGCCCTGCGGTACTCCTGCCGCCCGTAGACCCGGTCCAGCTTCCGCTGGCCGGCCTGGGACAGGTCCGCGCCGCGCTCGTCGAAGAACAGGATGTCCAGCGAGTCCGGCACCCCGGGCGTGGTCCGCAGCATGATCCCGCCCGCGCTGCCGCGCGCGGTCTGCTGCCGCGCCACCGGCATCGGCACGTTCTCCAGGTCGCGCACGTCGATCGCGCTGGCCTGCAGCGCCGAGATCATCGCCCGCTTGAGCGCACGCGCACCACGCGAGTGGTCACGGGCGATGGTGACCACCGCCCCCTTCTTCAGCGTGGTGGCGTACGCGCCGGCCAGCCGCACCGCCAGCTCGGGGGTGATCTCGACATTGATGATCCCGGACACGCCGCGCGCGCCGAACAGGTGCTCCTGGCCGCGGGACTCCCAGATGACCGAGGTGTTCACCACGGCCCCGGCCTCGATCGTCTTGAAGGGGTAGACGCGGACGTTGCCCGCGATCAGCGACTCCTCCTCGATCAGGCACTCGTCCCCGATCACCGCGCCGTCCTCGATCCGGGCGGCCCGCATCACGTCGGTGTTCTTCCCGACCACGCAGCCGCGCAGATTGGTCTGCGGCCCGATGTAGACGTTGTCGTGGACGATCGCGCGGTGCAGGAAGGCCCCGCGCTTCACCACCACGTTGCTGCCCAGCACGGTGTTCTCGCGCAGCTCCACGCCGGACTCGACCTTGGCGTAGTCCCCCACGTAGAGCGGGCCGCGGAGGACCGCCTCCGGGTCCACCTCCGCGCCCTCGGCGACCCAGACGCCCGGCGAGATCTCGAAGCCGTCGATGTCGACGTCGACCTTGCCCTCCAGGACGTCGGCCTGCGCCTTCATATAGCTCTCGTGCGTGCCCACGTCCTCCCAGTAGCCCTCGGCGACGAAGCCGTAGATCGGCTTGCCCTCCTTGAGCAGCTGCGGGAAGACGTCACCCGACCAGTCGACCGAGGTGTCCGCGGCGACATAGTCGAAGACCTCGGGCTCCATGACGTAGATGCCGGTGTTCACCGTGTCCGAGAAGACCTGGCCCCAGGTCGGCTTCTCCAGGAAGCGCTCGACCCGGCCGTCGTCGTCGACGATGGTGATCCCGAACTCCAGGGGATTGGGCACCCGGGTCAGGCACACCGTGACCAGTGCGCCCTTGGAGCGGTGGAACTCCATCAGCTCGGTCAGGTCGAAGTCGGTCAGCGCGTCACCTGAGATGACCAGGAACGAGTCGTCCTTGAGCGCGTCCTCTGCGTTCTTGACGCTTCCGGCGGTCCCGAGCGGGGTCTCCTCGTTCGCATAGGTGAGGCTCATGCCGAGTTCCTCCCCGTCCCCGAAGTAGTTCCGGACGAGCGATGCGAGGAACTGCACGGTCACAACGGTCTCGGTCAGCCCGTGGCGCTTCAACAGGCGAAGCACATGCTCCATGATCGGACGGTTCACGACCGGAAGCAGGGGCTTGGGCATACTCGAGGTCATCGGGCGCAGACGCGTGCCCTCGCCTCCGGCCATCACAACGGCCTTCATGTCGGGTGGTTCCTCCTTGTGGCCTTGGTGGACGTGACTCGTTCACATCCTCCGACGGACCCTCGGACGGGACACCCCGTGAGGCATCTGGGTCAGTCGGCCGCGGCACCCGCCCGGACCAGCCGTCGGGTCTGAACCGCATACAGGATCCCTGCCCACCAGTAGAGGGTTGTACCCCACCAAACGAACGCCCATCCGATGACGAATGCCACACTTCCGAGCCAGTCATCCCTCGTGGTGAGCAGAAGCAGCGGGAATGCGTACATCAGATTGAACGTGGCCGCCTTCCCGAGGAAATTCACCTCGGGCGGCCCGTACCCGTGCTTGCGGAGGATCGGCAGAAGCGAGGCGATGAAGACCTCGCGGCCCAGCAGCAGCACGGTGAGCCACCACGGCATGATCTGGCGCCAGGTCAACCCGACGATCGTGGACAGCACGAAAAGCCGGTCCGCGAGCGGGTCGAGCAACTGCCCGAGCCGGCTGATCTGGCCCCATTTACGGGCGAGCTTGCCGTCGAGGTAGTCGCTGACCCCGCTGGCCATGAGGATCAGAATGGCCCACCCGTCGTTGTGCGGGCCGCCGAACACCGGCCACAGCACCAGCCAGAGGAACACGGGTACACCGACGAGCCGAGCCATGCTCAGCACGTTGGGGATGGTGAGCACGCGGTCGGTCTGGACTCGCGTCTCCTGAACCTCCACCCGGGGGCCTCCTGAAACGAACGGACGAACGATGTGGACGGACGATGGACAACGGACGATGCCCATGCCGATGTACCGCGACTTTACCTTCTTACCCTTGACGGCCCTCGCCGGGTACGGCGGGTCGGCCTTCGCCGTTGGTGCGGTGTCGGGTCCGTCTCGCGCCTGCGGCGCACTGCAGCAACGACGCGGGAGCTGGGGCGGGGTTCGGGTTGGTGCCTGGCTGGCGGGTTGGCGAGTGAGTACTCACCAACCCGAACCATCCCGGGCCCTGCCTTGTTGTGGTTGCTGCTGTGCGCCGGAGGCGCGAGACGGCGCCGCACCCACGCAACGGTGAAGGCCGACCCCACCAACCCGTCTGTTTTGTGTCTGGAACGCAGGTAACCCCCCTGACACTAGGTCAGGGGGGTTACCTGTAATGGTTGTTCGGCGGCGTCCTACTCTCCCACAGGG
>NZ_JBHFAB010000031.1:0-94699 GCF_042510955.1 Streptacidiphilus cavernicola | reverse complement strand
GCGGCAGGGGCACCCGGTGTGGCGTCGGTTGCCTCCGCGGGGGCGGGGGCAGGGGCAGGAGTCGCGGCGGGGGTGGCGGGCTGAGAGGAGGCGGCCGGGATCGCGGGGGGCGAGGCAGCAGCGGCGGGGGTTGTGGGGGCGGCGGTGGGAGCCGCAGGGGTGGGGGGTTCGGGGGCGGGAGCCACGGCGGTGGGCCCCGCGGGCGCGGGAGGTGCGAGGTCGGGAGCCGCGGGGGCAGGAGGCGCAGAGGCAGGAGCGGGAGTCGCGGGGGCGGGAGGTGCGGAGGCAGGGGGTGCTGTTGGGGATCCCACTGCGGCGAGGTGGACGGCTACGGAGAAGCCTTCGGCGAGTTCGTCCACTGCGCTGAGCCAGTCGAAGAAGGACAGGCCGAGGGTGTCGCGAGCCGTGGTCAGCGCCTCGATCCAGTGCTCGGCCGGGACGTCCACGGTGAGCAGCGCGAAGGCCTCTTCGCCGGTGGCCCAGGGGCCGATCGCGGCGGCGGTGCGCTCGGCAGGCGTCAATGGTGCCTCGGCGTCGGCGGGCGCAGCGGGGACGGCAGGCACGGCAGTGCTGGCAGGTCCAGCGGCGTCGGCGGGCCCGGCAGTGCCGGCGGGCGGTGCCTCGGGGCGGACGGGCTGCGCCGAGGGGGCGGGCGCCGCATCCGTCGTAGTGGCTGGAGCTGTGACGGGGGTCGGCTCGGTAGCCGGGGTCGGCGGCGCGACGGGGGTCGGTGCGGTGGCCGGAGTCGGTGGGGTGGCACGGGGCGGCTCGGTCACGGGGGCGTCGGTAGTGGGCTCCGGTTTGGTGGCCGGGTCCGGCGGGGTGGGGTCGGCCGTGGGCTCCGGCGCGGGAGTGGGGTCGGGGGCGGCGGAGGTGGAGGGCTGGTCGTCGTCGGGGGTCGTCACTGGTTCGGCTCCTCCGACGGGGCGTCAGGAACGGTTGGGGTGGCGACATCCGATGACGCGCTGCCACTCGGGGTTCCGGCGGCGGGTGGCACTGGCTCCGGCGGCGTGGGGATCGGCTCCGCCGGGGTGGGGTGCGGCTCTGCCCTAGTGGGGCTCGGCTCTGCCGGGGTGGGGGTCTCCGAGAGGGGGCCAGTCGAGGCAGGGCCCGTGGAGGTGGAGCCCGCCGGGGCGGGGCCGGTCGAGGCAGAGCCCGACGGGGCAGGGTCGGTCGAGGCAGAGCCCGACGGGGCAGGGTCGGTCGGGGCAAAGCCCGCCGGGGTGAGGCTGATCCGGGTGTGGCTGGTCCGGGTGTGGCTGGTCCGGGTGTGGCTGGTCGGGATGGGGCCAGCCAGGAGGGGACCTGCCGCGGAGGAGCTCGCCGAGGTAGAGCCCGCCGGGGCGGGGCTGGTCGAGGCAGGGCCCGACGGGGCGGGGCCGGTCGGGGTGGAGCCGGTCGAGGCAGGGCCCGCCGAGCCAAGGCCCGTCGGGGTGGGGGGTGGGACGAGGGGGCGGGTCAGGGCTGCGGTGGGGGTCGGCGCGGTGGTGGGGGCTGCGGTGGGGGTGGGGGGTTCCGTTGGGTACTGGGAGGGGAGGGACTCGTGGGTGATCTTTTCCTGGAGTTTGAGGATGCCCTGGAGCAGGGCCTCCGGGCGGGGTGGGCAGCCGGGGACGTAGACGTCCACCGGGATGATCTGGTCCACGCCCTTGGTCACCGAGTAGGAGTCCCAGTAGGGGCCGCCGGAGTTGGAGCAGGCGCCGAAGGAGATGACGTACTTGGGCTCGGGCATCTGATCGTAGAGGCGCTTGATGGCCGGGGCCATCTTGTCCGTCACCGTCCCGGAGACGATCATCAGGTCTGCCTGGCGCGGGCCGGGGGCGAACGGGATGACACCCAGGCGGATGAAGTCGTGGGTGGCCATGGACGCAGCGATGAACTCGATCGCGCAGCAGGCGAGACCGAAGTTGAAGCACCACAGGCTGTAGCGGCGGCCCCAGTTGAGGACGACCTTCACCGGGTCCGGGGCGAGCCTAGCCAGCGGGCCGAGCCGGCGCTGTTCCAGGCCGGAGCCGGGCGCGGACGGGTCCGGGATTCCGAGCGGGACGGGCTGCCCGCCGGTGGAGCCGGGCTCCTGCGTCGGGTCCGGGTGGGAGTGGTGCTGGGTCACGTCCATTCCAGAACGCCCTTCTTCCAGGCGTAGAGCAGGCCGACGGCGAGGAAGCCGAGGAAGACGAACATCTCCACCAACGTCCCCGCGCCGAAGCCGGGGGCGGCGAAGACGGTGGCCCAGGGGAAGAGGTAGATGGTGTCCACAGCGAAGATCACGTAGAGGAAGGCATACACGTAGTAGCGGATCTGGGTGTGGGCCCAGCCCTCCCCCACCGGGTCCACGCCGCATTCGTACGCGAGCAGCTTCTCCGGCGTCGGTGCGAAGGGGCGCAGCAGCCGGTTGCCGCCGAAGGCCGCCGCCACGAACAGCACCCCGACCACCGCGAGCAGGCCGACCACCGCGTACGCGTGGAAGTATCCGGGCTGTGCTGGGTGCCCCGGCTGCGGAGCCGTCACCGCGGCCGCTGCCGCCAGTACCTCCATAGCTCGGTCGCCCTCCGGTCCCGCCAGGCACGCTGGTGCCTTTACGTATCCATGACGTTCTTTACGCACGGGAGTCTAGGTCCACCCGCGGCGGGTCCGTGCACAGTACCCCCGGTACGGACAGCGACCATGGTGGGGTTATCCCCCCTCCCACGATGCCGACCTGCCCCATCGTCACCGTCCGGTCGCCCAGGCAGGCTGGATTCCGCAGGTCGACGCCTGCGCCCGACCGGCGTAACCGAGGATGGACCGATGGACACCGTGCGAGAGAACGACACCAGGGGCGACCTGCCCGTGCGGCCTGCCCTGCCGCGTCCCGGCTTCAACCGGCGGATGTGGAGCGAAGCGCTGTTCCTGCTGCTGAACCTGCCGATGTCGATCGCCGGGTTCGTGCTCACCGTCACCGGGCTGTGCCTGGGCGCCGGGCTGATGGTGACCATCATCGGCTTCTGGGTGCTGGCCGGGTCGCTGTTCGCGATCCGCGGCTACGGCCGGGTGGAGCGGGGCCTGATCCGGTCGCTGCTGGGCGAGGACATCCCGGAGCCGTTGCCGGTGGGGGCCGGACGTGACGGCGGAAGCATCTGGCAGCGCCTCTTCGACGTGCTGTCGGACGGACTGTCCTGGCGCACCGCGCTGTACCTCTTCATCAAGCTGCCGTGGGGCATCTTCACCTTCACGGTGACCCTGGTCGCCCTGATCGTGCTGTGGCCGGTGGTGCCGTGGATCACCCGCGGCCTGTCCACGGTCGACCGGATGCTGGCCGGGTCGCTGCTCGCACCGGCGAAGCTCACCCAGCGGGTGCGCGAGTTGGAGCAGGACCGGGGCACCGTGGTCGACTCCGCCGCGGCGGACCTGCGCCGGATCGAACGGGATCTGCACGACGGGGCGCAGGCCCGGCTGGTGGCGCTGGCGATGGACCTGGGCCTGGCCAAGGAGAAGCTGACCGAGGACCCGGAGGAGGCGGCGCGGATGGTCTCGGACGCCCACGGCGAGGTGAAGCTGGCCCTGCAGGAGCTGCGGGACCTGGCCCGGGGCATCCACCCCGCCGTTCTGACGGACCGCGGCCTGGACGCCGCGCTGTCGTCGGTCGCGACCCGCTGCACCGTCCCCGGCGGGGTACGGGTCAGGGCGGACCTTCCCGGCGGCACGGACCGGGACTCGCGGCCGGACTCCGCGGTGGAGGGGATCGCCTACTTCACCGTCAGCGAGCTGCTCACCAACATCTCCAAGCACGCTGGGGCGCGGACCGCGACGGTGGACGCGTGGCGGTCGGACGACCGGTTGATGCTGCAGGTCGGCGACGACGGCCACGGCGGCGCGGTGGAGTCCCCCGGCGGCGGGCTGGCCGGGTTGGCGGATCGGATCCGCGCGGTGGACGGGGTGTTCGTGGTGGACAGCCCGGAGGGTGGGCCGACCACGGTGACGGTCGAGCTGCCTTGGCGGACCCGGGGCCGCGCCTGAGGAGAGGGCGGGGCGGGGCCGCGCCTGAGGGGTGGCCGGCGAAGGGGTGACGGGTGGCAACTGCGGACCGGGCAGCGGCGAGGAGGGTGGCGACGGCAGAGCGGCAGCGGCGGCGGCAGCAGGGCTGCGGCACCAGGCAGCGGCGGGCCGGGCAGCGGGCAGGCGGCGGGGGCAGCGGCGGCGGGGCGGGCGGCCGGTGGCGGCGTTGCGTGCTCTGTCCTGTTTTTTGCTTGGCTGCTGATGACAAGTCAGTCACCGTCGCACAACTTTTCGACATCCGGATCACAGCATTGGTTCGTACTCACTAGAGTCCGTCGACTGTTCAGTCGTCGACATACGAGGTCATCGTGAGTACTCCTCCCCCCTCCTACGGAACCCCGCCGAATCCGTACCAGGGTCAGCAGCCCCCGAACCCCTACGCGGGGCAGCAGCAGACGCAGCAGCCGCCTTACTCGCAGCCGCAGGTACCGCAGCCGCAGTTCGCTCAGTACCCGGTGGCGGCGGCGCAGCCGACGAAGCGGCGCCGCTCGCTTCTGATCCGCCTGGCGGTGATCGTCGTCGGTCTGATCGTGGTGGGCGGCGGCTCGTACATCTACGACCACATGACCGGCGCCGCTGACACCGCCAAGGCCGGCGACTGCGTGCAGAACAAGGGCACCGAGAGCAACCCGGACGTGAAGGTCATCGGCTGCACCGACCCCAAGGCCGAGTTCAAGGTGCTGAAGACGCTGAGCGGCAGCAACATGGACGACTGCAACAGCGTCCCCGGCCTGGTCGCCGCGTACTCGCAGTCCGGTGGCAGAGGCAGTGACCTGGTGCTGTGCCTGGGCAAGAACACCCCCTGACGGACCTCGTCGGGGGACACCGGGGTGGGGGTAACCCCACCCCGGGACACCGAACCGCCCCAGGGTTTTCCGGCGCCGGGAACGGCAGTCTTGATGTCAGGAAGACGGACGACAGACTGACCACGGGAGAGCCGGGATCATGACCAGCATCGCGGAGAGCCGGGAGTACCGGGAGTACGGCGACGCACCGTACGGCGGCGAGACGTACCGGCGGCAGCCGTCGCGGCGGCGGCCGGGCTTTATGACCGCGCCGTTCGAGGGCCGGGTCTGGCGCGAGTCGCTGCACATGCTGGTCAACCTCCCGGTCGGGATCGTGACGTTCACCTTCGCGGTACCGATGCTGGTGCTCGGCCTCGGCACGGTGCTGACCTTCATCGGGCTGCCGGTGCTGGCCGCCGCCGTACTGGGATGCCTGGGCTTCGGCGCGATGGAGCGGGGCAGGGCGCGGGCCACCCTCGACCTGGACCTCCGCGGACGCCCCGGCCGGCGGCCGAGCGGGGACACCGACCGGCACGGGCTGATGGCCTGGGCCAAGGCCGCCCTGGGCTCCGGGGCGGGATGGCGCAGCGTCCTCTACAGCGTGCTGATGCTGCCGTTCGGAGTGCTGTCGTTCTCGCTGACGCTGACGCTGTGGATCACCGGTATCGGCTACGCCAGTTACCCGCTGTGGCAGTGGGTGTTCCCGACCTATGTGAACGTGCCCGGCCTGCAGCTCTACGAGAACGACGGCCACACGGTCTATCTGAGCAGCGTCCCGCAGATCGCCGGGGTGTGTGCGGCCGGGCTGCTGGTGATGTTCCTGACCCCGTGGGTGGTGCGGGGGCTGGCGGCGGTGCAGCGGTCGATGGTCCGCGGGCTGCTCGGCTGACCACGGCGAAGGGATCAGGTCTGCTCGGCGCGCAGCATCCGCAGGAACGCCTTCAGCCCCGCCACCAGTTCCTGGTTGTCGCCGTAGCTGTCCAGGGCGTCCTGGAACCGCCGGGACAGCGCCTGCACCTGCTGGGCCACCTGGTCGCTGCGGGCGGCGAAGCGGGTCTCCAACTGGTCGGCGCGGGCGGTGGCCCTGGCCTCGATCTGGTCGGCCCGGCCGGTCAGCCGGGACTCGACCAGTTCCGAGCGGCGGGCCGCGTCCGCCTCGATCCGGCTGATCCCCGCGGACTGCTCGGCGCTGCGCAACCCCAGCCGGTGCAGCAGCTCATGGAGGCGGACCCGCTCGGCCTCGGCCCGTTCGACCTCCGCCTTGAGCGCCTGCTTGAGCTCCAGGACGTCGTCGCGCGGGAAACGGGTCTCCTTCAGCATCGTGCGCAACTGCCCCCGGACATGCGCCAGATAGGCCTGGGCTGGCCGGAAGGCGGTGCTGAGCAGGTAGAACCCGGCGAAGTAGTAGCCGACGGTGTGGCCGGAGAAATAGGTGACCACGGACACGACCGCGGCGGTGACCAGGTGGGCCCCGATGGCGAGGCCCCGCAGCCTGCGGGCGATCCGGGCGGCGTCGGCGGCCCGGTCCGCGGGGACCCGGAGCCCGCGCTCCGCGCTGGTCCCGGTCTCCTTGACCACCTGCCGGGCCTGGAAGTAGAGGCTCCACGGCACGGTCAGCAGCAGCACCTGCCAGAACAGGAAGACACCGCCGAGCCCGACCGCGAGCAGGTCGGCCAGCCGCACCTTCGCGAGGAAGTGCAGCAGCAGCGCCACGGCGGCGGCCCCCGCCCCGAGCACGATCCACATGTTCCTGGTCTTCACCGAGCCGACCCCCTGTCCGAGATCCGGGTCCAGAGCGAGAGCTGGAGCCAGGGGGGCCATACTGCGGTGCGCCGATCCGGGCGGGACAGCGCTCTGGTACTCAACTCTCGTACTCAGAAACATATATGAGTGATCGTCATCGCGTGTTGACGGTCCGGGTGTCGCGGCCCGAGCGGAGCACTGTTCCCGGCACCGCGCCGGTCAGCTTGTCGTCCCGCACCGTCTCCACGCCGTTGACCCGGACGCTGACCACGCCCTCCGCCCGCGAGTCCAGCCGGGGACTGTCCCCGGGCAGGTCGTGGACCAGGGTGGCCGGGCCCGCGTCGATCCGCTCCGGATCGAACAGCACCAGGTCGGCGTGGTTGCCGACGGCGACGGCACCCCTGTCCCGCAGCCCGAACAGCTCGGCCGGATCGGTCGTCAGCATCCTCACCGCCTGCTCGATGCCGATGAGTTGACGCCGCCTCAGGCAGTCGCCGAGGAAGCGGGTGGTGTACGGGGCGCCGCACATCCGGTCCAGGTGCGCGCCCGCGTCGGAGCCGCCGAGCATCACGTCCGGGTGCTGCCAGGTGTCCCGGCGCAGCTCCCAGCTGGCCGGGTCGTTGTCGGTCGGCATCGGCCACAGTACGGTCCGCAGCTGGTCGGCGGAGCAGATCTCGACCAGGGTGGAGAACGGGTCCCGGCCGCGCTCGGCCGCGATGTCGCGGACCACCCGCCCGCTGAGCCCGGCGTTGGCGTCGCTGTAGGTGTCGCCGATGACGTAGCGGCCGAAGTCGGCGAGCCGGCGGAACACCCCGGCCTCCGGGCTCTCGGCCCGGCGCAGCATCTCGGCCCGTACCGCCGGGTCGGCGAGGCGGGCGATCCGCTCCGGCACCGGCAGGGCCAGCACCTCCCCCCAGCCCGGAATGAGGTTGAGCGCGCAGAAGGTGCCCAGGCTCATGTTCATCGGGGTGAGGATGGGCATGGTCAGCGCCACGATCCTGCCGCCCGCGGCGCGGGCCCGGGACGAGGCCAGCAGCTGCCGCGGCACCCGGGCCGGGACAGCGGCGTCGATGGTCAGCACATTCCAGTTGAGGGCGCGGCCGGCCGCGGCCGTCATGTCCACCAGCAGGTCGATCTCGGCGTCGGCGAACTGGTCCAGGCAGCCGGCCACGATGGCCTCGATCTGGGTCCCCTCGTGCTGCCCGACCGCCCGGGACAGGGCCAGCAGCTCCTCCCGGTCGGCGTGCCGGGAGGCGACCGGCTGCCCGTCCCCGTCCGAGTGGGTGGAGGACTGGGTGGTGGAGAGCCCCCAGCCGCCCTCGGCCATGGACTGCCGCAACAGCGCGACCATGGCGTCGAGTTGGGCCGGGGTCGGCCGTCCGCCGATCGCGTCCTGGCCCATGACGTGGCGGCGCAGGGCGCAGTGGCCGACCATGAAGCCCGCGTTGACGGCCGTGTGGCCGTCCAGCGCGGCCAGATACTCGCCGAAGGAGGACCAGCCCCAGGGCACGCCCTCCTCCAACGCGGCCAGCGACATGCCCTCGACCCTGCACATCATCCGCCGGGTGTAGTCGGCGTCGTCGGGCCGGGACGGGTTCAGCGGGGCCAGGGTGAAGCCGCAGTTGCCTCCGGCAACGGTGGTGACGCCGTGGCCCAGCGAGGGGGTGGCGTACGGGTCCCAGAACAGCTGGGCGTCGTAGTGGGTGTGCGGGTCGACGAAGCCGGGGCTGAGGATCAGGCCGGTGGCGTCCTCCGTGCTGACGGCGGGTTCGTCGGTCGCGCCGGGGGCGCCGATGCTGACGACCCGTCCGCCGCGGATGCCGACGTCGGCGGTACGGGAGGGGGCGCCGGTGCCGTCCACCAGCGTCGCGCCTTGGATGAGGTGGTCGAGCATGGTCGTTCCCTCCGGGAGTGCGGGGCGGGTACGGGGTTACGGGGCAGCTAGGGGTGCGGGACCGAATGGAATGCCTGGCGGGTAAGGGAGTTGCAGGGCTAGGGGGGTGCGGAGGTGCTGGTGCGGGGCCGGGGGAATGCGGGGCGGGTACGGGTGCAGGCCGCTGCTTCCCGTACCCGCCCGGTCGTGGTCCGTCGGTGCGCGGCTCCGGTCAGGAGCCGGCCGCCTGGCGGAAGCGGGTGGTGCGGTGCACCGGGTCGGTGTCGATCTTGGGGATGACGTGCTCGCCGATCAGCTTGATGGTCTGCGCCGTGTTCTCCGGCGAGATGCCGATCGGCAGGCCGAACACCAACTGGTCCGCCCCGGCCGACTCCCAGCGCTTGCACTGCTGGAGCACCTCGTCCGGGTCGCCGCAGATCATCAGCTCCTCGGCGATCAGCAGGTCGATCAGTTCCTCGGTGTAGTCCGGGATCAGCTCCGGCCAGACCGGGATGCCCTCGATCCTGGGGAACGTGTCGTGGTAGCGGAACAGCAGCGACTGCAGGTAGTTGAGGCCGCCGCCGACCGCGATCCGGCGGGCCTCCTTGCTGGTCTCGGCGCAGATCGCGGTCGAGGTCACCATCACGTTGTCGTTGACGTACGCGCCGATCGGCTCGGCGTCGCGGACGGCGTTCTTGTAGGAGTTGACCACCCACTCCATGTCGGAGACCTTCTGCACGCTGAAGCCCAGCACACCGAGGCCCTTGCGGGCGGCCATCTCGTACGAGGACGGGCTGCCCGCCGCGTACCACATGGCCGGGTGCGCCTTGCCGTACGGCTTGGGCAGCACCTTGCGGGGCGGCAGCGACCAGTGCTTGCCCTGGAAGCCCTGGTACTCGTCCTGGAGCCACATCTTCGGGAACTCGGCTATCGCCTCCTCCCAGATCTCCTTGGTGCCGTTCATGTCCGTGAGTTCGGGCATGAAGCCGAGGATCTCGTGGCTGCCCGCGCCGCGGCCGGTGCCGAACTCGAAGCGGCCCTCGGAGAGGTGGTCCAGCATGGCGACCCGCTCGGCGACCTTGACCGGGTGGTTGACCTTGGCCAGCGGGTTGAAGATGCCGGAGCCGAGGTGGATCCGCTCGGTGGCATGGGTCAGGTAGCCGATGCACACGTCGTTCGCGGAGATGTGGGAGTACTCCTCCAGGAAGTGGTGCTCGGTGATCCACCCGTATTTGAAGCCCGCCCTGTCGGCCTGGACGATGTAGTCCATCTCCTCCATCAGGGCGTGGTGCTCTGCCTGCGGGTCGACCTGGGAGCGACTCTTGGGCACGTAGCCCTGGATGAAGATGCCGAACTCCATTGGTTCACCGTCCGTCCTGTCCGGGTCAGCTATATCTGACGACCCGTCAGATACGGTTCGACTCTTACACCGTGGAGCTGGGCAGTCAATAGCTGATGCATCGTCAGCCAGGGTCGGGGCGAGGGTGGGTGAGGGTGGTTGAGGTCAGCCGAAGTCAGCCGATGGAGACGCCGGCCAGCCAACCGCCGTCGGCGATGATCGGCTGGCCGGTGATGTACGAGGAGTCCGCGGAGGTCAGGAACAGCGCCAGCCGGGCGATCTCGTCGGCCCGTCCGATCCGTCCCAGCGGCACCACCTTGGCGTACAGCTGCGCCGTCATGGCGGACAGCGCGGCGGCGTCCTCGGCGCTCATGGCCGGACGGCCGTCGCTGCCGGGGAAGACGTTGGCCGGGTCGGCCATCGGGGTGTCCACCGAGCCGGGGCAGATCGCGTTGACCCGGATCCCCTTGGCCGCGAGCTCCAGCGCGGCCACCCTGGTCATGCTGAGGATCGCGCCCTTGGTCGCGGCGTACGAGGTCAGCAGGGCCATCCCGGTCTGCGCGGTGTACGAGGCGGTGTTGACGATCGTGCCGCCCCCGGCCGCTTCGATCGCCGGGGCGGCGGCGCGCATCCCGAGGAAGCAGCCGACCTGATTGACCCGCACTACCGTCATGAACTCCTGCAACGGGGTACTGACCAGCTCGTTCATCCGGAGGATCCCGGCGTTGTTGACCAGCCCGTCCAGCTTCCCGAAGGCGGAGACGGCCGCCTCCACCGCGACCTCCCAGTCGGCCTCGCTGCCGACGTCCAGGTGCTGGTAGCGGACGCGGTCGTCGCCGAAGCGCTGGGTCAGTTCCTTGGCGAGGGCCTCGCCGAGGTCGTCCAGCACGTCGGCGACCACCACGTGGGCGCCTTCGGCTGCGAACAGCCGTGCCTCCTGCTCGCCTTGGCCGCGGGCGGCTCCGGTGATCAGGACCGTACGGCCGCGCAGTCGTGTTCCTTCCGTGTCGGGCATGGTGCTCCTCCTGGCGTTCCCGGTTGCTCACAACGAGATCTGACGCTCCGTCAGTCTCGGTGCACGGCGGGAAGGAGGGAAGGGGGCTGCCGCCCCCAAACCCTGAGCGGGGCGGGGGACGGCAGGTGGGCGGCGGGGCCGCTGGGGGCCGGGCGGGCCGGAGGCCGGGCGCGGTCGGGGGCCGAGGCAGGGCAGGGGCGGGGGGCAGGGCTGCCGAGGTCGGGGGTCGGAGGCTGGGGGTCCAGGGGCGGGGGCCGGGACTGGCGGGCTAGCTGTTGTGGCGGCCTCGGCGGCGGGTGGTGAGGAGGACGCCGCAGGCGACGGCGAGTGCGGCTGCGCCGAGCACTCCGGCTGCGGCGAAGCCGGTGGCGGCCAGGTTTCCGCCGCCGGGTGGGGTGGGCGCGGGTGCCGGGGTGGTGGAGGTGCTGGTAGGCGTGGGCGCCGGGGTGGTGGGGGTGCCGGTGGGCGTGGGCGTCGGAACGCCGGTCGAGGGGGACGGTGTGGGCGTGGGTGTCGGGTTGGGCTGAGCGACCGTCACGTCAGCGATGCACGGCGGCGTGAGGGCCCTGCGGGCACGCGACGCGCGGTCCGTCCGTGCCTCGGTGGTGGCCCGCGACGCGCGATGCGTTCCCGCTCCGGTGGTGGGTGTTGCCGCGACAGCCGGGGCCGGGGCCGGTGGGGGTGGGGTGCAGGTGGTGCCGGGGATGGTGGTGTTCACGGCGTTGTGGAGCAGGTGGTCGCCCTGGTCCGGGTCGTGGACGGTGACCGAGTAGGTGATCGTGGTCGACTCGCCGGGGTTCAGCGTCCCGGTCCATTCGAGGGTCTTCCCCACCGGGACGACCGTGCCGACGGTCGCCGTGGCGTCGCCGTTGTAGTCCGCGTCGTCGAGTACGCCGCTGAGGTCGTCGGTGAAGTCGGCCGGGTCGATCGGGATCGCCCCGGTGTTGGTGGCCGTCACCGTGTAGGAGACCGTGTCGCCGGGCTTGGCCTCGGTGGTCGACGCGGTCTTGGAGAGCACCAGTTCGGGCGTCAGCCGCACCACGTCCACCGTCGCGGAGGAGGGGTTGGACGGCACCAGGCCGCCGGACGGGTCGGTGCCGTGCGCGACGGCGGTGTTGGTCAGTTCCCCGGTGAAGGAGTCGTTGACGGTGACCACATGCGTGCCGGTGCACTCCATCGAGGAGGTCGGGCTGCCCTTCGGGCCCAGCGCGGTGGACGGGCAGACGATGTCGGTCACCAGCGGGTCGGTCACCGAGACCGGGTCCAACGGCTCCGCGCCGGTGTTGGTCACCAGGAACTTGTACGGCACGGTGTCGCCGACCTGGTACGTCGGCACCGTCCCCCTGGTCGGGTCCCAGTCGACCGTCTTGACCAGGTTGAGCTGGTCCAGCGGGACGACCGAGGACTCCTGGATGTTGCGGATCAGATGAGTGTCGGACAGCCCGCCGGTCGACCCCGAGAAGCCGAACTTGTACGTGGCCGGCGCCGGGTCGGTCATCTGGTACTGCAGGACCTGCTGGTACCCCTTGCCGTCGTTGAAGTCGATGTCCACGGTGACCAGCGGCTCCGGGTCCGGACTGACCGTCAGCATCACCCGGCGCCTGGCGTCGTCGGGCAGGGTGATCCCAGGTCCCGCGGACTGCCGCAGGTTGCCGGGCAGGGTGCTGACGAAGCCGGAGGGCTTGCCCGGATCGGGGGTGAGGGCGGAGTCCAGGTAGCAGTAGCCGTCCAGGCCCTGCCCGGGGCCGCGCAGGGTGACCGTGTCGGTGACCGGCTCGTTGACGCTGACCGGCGACCTGCTCCCGGCCGGGCAGCCGTTGCCGCGGTTCTCGAAGTCGTTGGCGAAGTTGCCGTAGGCGTCGAGGCCGATGCCCAGGTAGCCGCCGTCCACCCCGTTGTCGTTGTTGCGCTGGGCGTAGCCGAGGGAGCCGCCGTCCGCTCCGGCCGTGGTCAGGTCCACGGCGCCGTTGACCAGGAAGAAGCCGATCCCGTCCGCGCCGTTGCCGCCGTACTGGTACTGGTCGAAGGTCACCACCAGGCCGCCGTTGCCGGGCAGCGGGCGGTTGTAGAGCATCGCGCCGACCCGGTAGTTGCCCTGGTCGGTGAGCTGGAGCCAGCCGGGGGTGACCCCGGGCGTCGGCACCGGCGGGGTGGTCTGGTCGGCCGCGGTGCACGGACCGGTGGTGGACTCCCCGGCCGGGGGCGGCCCGGACGCGCCGGTCAGGCAGGCCGTGTCCAGCGGCATGAAGCCCGGGTCGGCGATGGAGCTGCCCTGGAAGGTCTCGTCCAGCAGCACCGACCCGGAGCCCGCGCGCGGCTTCGCGCCCGGCCTCGGCACGGAGGCCGCGGCCGGGAGGACGAACGACCCGCACAGCGCGAGGACCGCGAGGGCGGCGGTCAGCGGGGCGGCCCCAGCGCGGGACCCGGCTCGGGGGCCGGGGTGACGGGGGCCGGGGCGGAAGCGCAGGCGCGGACAGCGGGAGCCGGGTCGGATCATCACATTCTGACGCTATGCCAGCAATTCGGCCGTCCCGGACCGACGAGCCGTCAGTCCGCCCCGCCGCCACCCGGACGGCCCCGCCCGGCCCGCTCCGGCCCCCGGTCAGACCAGCGGCAGCACCTCGACCGCGATGCGTTCCAGCTGCTCCAGGTACTCGTCCACGCCGCGGCTGCGCGGGCGGAGTTGCAGGTGGGTGGCGCCGGCCGCGACGTAGCCGCGCAGGGTCTCGGCGAGCTGCTCGGGCTTGCCGGAGGCCGACCGGCGGCCCAGCTCCCAGGACGGCTCGCCGACGTACAGGGCCGGGGGGATCACGTTCACCGCGAACAGTCCCTCCCGCCCGGCCTGCTCCCTGCTGTCGCGGATCAGCGCAAGCTGGCCCGGCAGGGTGGCCAGGGTGTCGCCCTGGGACAGCCAGCCCTCGCCGAGCAGCGCCGCCCGGCGCACCGCCCGCGGCGAGGAGCCGCCGACCCACAGCGGGGGCCGCGGCGACTGCGCCGGACGGGGGCTGACGGTGAGTCCGCTGAACGGGAAGCGCGGCCCGGCGTGCACCGGGTACTCCTCGCGCAGCGCCAGGTCCAGCGCGGCGATGGTCTCGTCCAGGATCGCCCCGCGCTGGTGGAAGTCGACGCCGAGCGCCGCGAACTCCTCCGGGACGTGGCCGGCGCCGACGCCGAGCAGCAGCCGTCCGCCGCTGAGCAGGTCCAGCGTGGCGTACTGCTTGGCCGACAGCAGCGGGTGCCGCAGCGGCAGCACCGCGACGTGCGAGAGCAGCAGCGCGCGCTCGGTCCGCGCGGCCAGCCAGCCGAGGGTGGACACCGGGTCGTACCAGGTCGCGCCCATCGCCCCGGCCAGCCGCTCGGGGATGGCGACGTGGTCGCAGACCGCGACGTAGGCGAAGCCGAGGCGGTCGGCGGCCTCGGCGGTGCGGCCCAGTTCGGCCGGGCCCGCGGTGGTCTCCCAGGGCTCGCAGTACATGGTGCTCTGCGACTGCACCGGGAGCTGGACGCCGAAGGAGAGGGTCTGCTCAGACATGGGCCGATCCCTTCCACAGGCCGTCCGGAGTGAGGTCCAGCAGCTGGATCGCGTTGCCGCGGACCAACTGCTCGACCACGTCCGGCGCCAGGTGCCCCATCTGCGACTCGGCGACCTCGCGGCTCTTCGGCCAGGTCGAGTCGGAGTGCGGGTAGTCGGTCTCGTAGAGGACGTTGGCGGCGCCGATCGCGTCCAGGTTGCGCACCCCGTGCGGGTCGTCGAAGAAGCAGCCGTAGATGTGCTCGGCGAAGATCTCGCTGGGCCGGGTCAGGACCTTGTCGGCGACGCCGCCCCAGGCTGCGTTCTCCTCCCAGACCACGTCGGCGCGGGCCAGGATGTAGGGGATCCAGCCGATCTGGCCCTCGGCGTACATGATCTTCAGCCCGGGGAAGCGGTCGAACTTCCCGCTCATCAGCCAGTCCACCATGGAGAAGCAGCAGTTGGCGAAGGTGATGGTGGAGCCGACCGCGGGCGGGGCGTCGGCCGAGGTGGACGGCATCCGGCTGGACGAGCCGATGTGCATGGCGATGACCGTCCCGGTCTCCTCGCAGGCGCGCAGGAACGGGTCCCAGTCGTCGGTGTGGATGCTGGGCAGGCCCAGGTGCGGGGGTATCTCGCTGAAGCAGACCGCCCGGACGCCGCGGGCGGCGTTGCGGCGGACCTCGGCGGCGGCCAGCCCGGCGTCCCAGAGCGGGACGATGGCCAGCGGGATCATCCGGCCGCGGGCGGCCGGGCCGCACCACTCGTCGACCATCCAGTCGTTGTAGGCACGGACGCAGAGCAGGCCCAGCTCGCGGTCCTTGGCCTCGGTGAAGGTCTGCCCGCAGAACCGCGGGAAGGTCGGGAAGCAGAGCGCGGACTGGACGTGGTTGAGGTCCATGTCGTCCAGCCGCTCGGGTATCGAGAACGATCCCGGGCGCATCTGCTGGTAGGTGATCGCCTCAAGCCGCACCTCCTCGCGCGGATAGCCGACGGCGGTGTCCAGCCGGGTCAGCGGGCGGTGCAGGTCCTCGTACACCCACCAGTCGGCGATGACGCCCTCGCTGCCGGGGGCGCCCATCCGCGGGGCGAACCGGCCGCCGACGAAGGTCATCTCGGCGAGCGGGGCGCGCACGATCCTGGGGCCGTTCTCGCGGTGCTTGGCGGGCAGGCGGTCCTGCCAGACGTTCGGCGGCTCGACGGTGTGGTCGTCCACCGAGATGATCCAGGGGAAGCCGCCCTCGGCGGCCGGTTCGGTGCTGGTGTCGTTGGCGTCCATAGCGGCCAGGCTAGCGCCGATCTGACGATCCGTCAGGTATCGCGTCAGGGGTTCCCGACATGGAAGCGCCCCGCTGATCCGCAGGGCAGCGAGGCGCTTCCCCGCCCCGCGCGGACAGGCAGCGCACACGCGGGGCGGTGGGGCGGGAGGAAGGGTTCGAGTGCGGCGAGGGCCTCGGAGCGAGGGCCTCAGAGCGTGCCGAGGGTGACCGTCACCGTCCTGCTCGTGCCGCCGCGGATGAAGACGACCGGCACCTGCTGACCCGGGCGGAGGTCGGCCAGCGCCTCGCTCAGCTGGTTGGAGCTGTCCACCCGGGTTCCGCCGACCCCGGTGATCACGTCTCCCGGCTGGATCCCGGCCTTGGCCGCGGGGCCGCCGCTGACCACCGAGACCACCCCGGCGCCGGTGCTGCTGTCCCCGGCGGCGGTCAGCACCGTCCGGCTGGAGATGCCCAGGGCGGCCCGGCCGGAGTTGGTGACCTTGCCGTCCTTGATCATCTGGTCGGCGAGGCTGATCACCGTGGACGCCGGGATGGCGAAGCCGATGCCGGGCGCCTGCGCCCCGCTCTCGTTGCCCTGGACCGCGGCGAGGGTGTTGATGCCGACGATCTGGTCGGAGAGGTTGACCAGCGCGCCGCCGCTGTTGCCGGGGTTGATCGCGGCCGAGGTCTGCACCATGTTGGGGATGGTCACCTCGGGCGAGTTCTCGCTCCCCGGCTCGGAGACGGTGCGGCCGACCGCCGAGACGATGCCCTGGGTGACGCTGCTCTCCAGACCCAGCGGGTTGCCCATGGCCAGCACGATCTGGCCCACGTCGACGGTGCTGGAGTCGGTGAACACGGCCGGCTTGAGGCCCACCGGCGGATTGCTCACCCGGATCACCGCGAGGTCGCTGGACGGGTACGAGTAGACCAGCGTGGCGTCCAGCGTGTCGGAGCTGTTGGCCAGGGTGACCTTGAAGCTCTTCTTGGAGCCGATCACGTGCGCGTTGGTGACGATGTCGCCCTTGGTGTCGTAGACGACCCCGGAGCCGAGGCTGCCCGCCGCGGTGATCTGGACCACCGAGGGCAGCACCGCCTTCACCGTGTCCTGGTAGGCGGTCTGCAGGTCGTTGCCGACGGTGGGGCTCGCCCCGGTCGAGGCCGCGACCGGGGTGGCCGCGAGATCGGCGCTGCCGCGGCCGGCATCGGTGCTGCAGCCGGCCGAGCCGGCCAGGACCGCGCCCAGGGCCAGCGCCGCGACTGCCGCGCGGCGCCGGACCTGACGGCGGGTACGAGGGGAACCGGCGGTCTCCACGGGCACGACATTCCTCTCGGACAGCTCGGGACATTTGTCCTTATTGTCCCTTTAGTGAGGAATGGTGCGCGTAGGCGCGCCGACGGGAGCTACAGGCCGAGTGACTTGGCGATGACCAGCTTCATGACCTCGCTGGTGCCGCCGTAGATCCGGAACACCCGGTTGTCGGTGTAGAGGCGGGCGATCGGGTACTCCAGGATGTAGCCGTAGCCGCCGTGCAGCTGCAGGCAGCGGTCGACCACCCGGGAGCAGACCTCGGTGGTGAACAGCTTGGCCTTGGCCACGTCCGCCGGAGTCAGGTCGCCGGTCTCGAACGCCTCCAGCGCCCGGTCCACCACGGCCTCGGCCGCGTCCACCTCGGCCTCGCAGGCGGCGATCTCGAACTTGGTGTTCTGGAACTCGGCGACGGCCTGGCCGAAGACCTTGCGGTCCTTGGTGTAAGAGACCGCCAGGTCCACCGCGGCGCGGGCCGCGGCATAGGCGCCGACGGCGATCGCCAGGCGCTCCTGGACCAGGTTGTGGGCCAGGTAGAAGAAGCCCTTGCCCTCCTCGCCGAGCAGGTTCTCCACCGGCACCTTGACGTCCACGAAGGACAGCTCGCCGGTGTCGGAGGTGCGCAGGCCGATCTTCTCCAGCTTGCGGCCGACCGTGTAGCCCTCGGAGGCGGTGTCCACGCAGAGGATCGACAGGCCGGTGCGGCGGTTGTCCGGCGACGCCGGGGAGGTGCGGCAGACCACCAGCATCAGGTCGGCCTGGACGCCGCCGGTGATGAAGGTCTTGGCGCCGTTCAGGACGAAGTGGGTGCCGTCCTCGGAGAGCTTGGCGTTGGTGGTCATCCCGGCCAGGTCGGAGCCGGTGCCCGGCTCGGTCATGGCGATGGCGGTCATCATCTCGCCGGAGACGAACTTGGGCAGCCAGCGCTTCTTCTGCTCCTCGTTGCCGTACTCCATCAGGTACGGCAGGCACAGCCCGGTGTGCACGCCGGAGCTGCCGAAGCTGACGCCGGCGCGGGCGCACTCCTCGGTGACCACGGCCTGGTACTTGAAGCCGTGCATCCCGGCGCCGCCGAACTCCTCCGGCACCTCGATGCCGAAGACGCCCAGCTCGCCGAGCTTGCGGTAGAAGCTCTTGGGGGCGTGCCCGTCCTTCTCCCACTCGGGGTAGACCGGGACGACCTCCTTGGCGATGAAGTCGCGGATGGTGTCCCGGAACGCCTCGTGGTCCTCGGTGTAAACGGTGCGGCGCACGATGGCGCTCCCTTCTGGCTGCTACTAACCGAACGAACGTTAAGTTAATCGTCAGTAGGCCGCCTGTCCAGGCCGCCCGGATGTGACGTCCGCCGAGACCGACCGGCCAGTAGCCGAACGATCGATAGGGAACGGCGGTCCGCCCCCTGGCTCGGCCCGCTCACTCAACTTACGATCCTTATGTCCGTATTGTCCTGACGGGACGCGAAAGGCGGGACCGGGGCCGGGGGGTCGCCTCGCTGGAAGCTGCCGCCGCTGATACCGCTGACACCGCGTCAGGCGTAGTAGCCGACCAGGTCGGCGAACAGGGTGAAGCCGCCCACAGCGCCGACCCGGTCGGCGCTGTGGAACTGCACCCGCCCGTCGACCAGCGGGACGGTGATCTGACGCGCGATCGCCTGACCCTCGGCGAAGGACACCGTGCTCGCCGCCGGCGGCACCGCGGCGACCGCCGAGCCGTAGGGCCGCACCGTGACCGAGCCGTAGCTCGCCGCGTCGGCGGCGGTGACGTTCAGGATCACCGCGGTCGCATTCCTGGGGACCCCGTTCCGCCCGGCCACCAGCAGGGTGACCGACCCGCCCGGCAGCAGTCGGCCGCCGCGGACCGAGTCGGAGCGGGCGGCCGAGGCCGCGACCGGGGCCGCGGTGGTGTCCAGGACCTGGACCGGGCCCGCGGTGTGGAACGGACCGCCGCCGCCGCTCATGGTGAAGTAGCCGGTCAGGTCCGCCCGCAGCTCGATCCCGGCGCCGTCGGCGATGCCCGGCACCGGGGCGTTGACGAAGTCCAGCCTGCCGTCGACCACCGGGACGGTCACCGGCGTGCTGGCGGTGACGCCCGCGGTGTAGTCGACCGTGGCCAGCCCAGGCCGCTTCCGGCCGTCCGGGTAGACGGTGACCGCGCCGCTCGCGGCGGGCGAGGAGACGGTCAGGTCCAGCACCACGGCGGTGACCCCGGTCGCCGGGACGCCGCTGAGCGGCAGCACCAGCCGGCCGTCGGCCGGGACCGGGGCGGCCGGGACGCCGCCGGTGCCGTCCGCGGTGTCCATGATCCGCTGCGCGGCGACCGGCACGAAGGCGCCGGACGGCGGCACGGCCGGCTTGGTGGTCTGCACGTCGGCGGCGGCCACGTAGGCGATCCGGTGGTTGTAGCGGATCGCGTAGTACTGGGTCGTGCCGATGACGTCCTTCGGGCCGACGTAGCGGTCGCCGGTCAGCTCGCCGGAGGACGGGTAGGCCTGTCCCGGCTCGATCGTGTAGGGCAGCGGGACCAGCTGCTGGGCCGCGGCGGAGCCGGCCCCGGCCGCGGCGTAGGCGCCGGGCTCCGGGAAGGCGCGGCCGTAGACCGGGATCGCGGTGCCGTTCTTGGGCGAGACCAGGTCCTGGGACGGGTCCCCGTTGGCGTAGCCGTTGACGCCGCCGGGGTTGTAGAACCAGGCCTTCCGGCCGCCGAACCAGATCGCGGTCCAGGCGCCGTCGGCGGAGACCGCGGCGACCACGAAGGTCTGCCCGTAGACCGCCTTGTCGCTGGTGTCCGAGCCGTCGGTGCCGCTGGTCGGCAGGCCGGCCGCCGCCAGCGACGGGTCGCCGATCAGCGGCGCGGAGGAGGAGGCGGCGGTCCGCAGGTAGACGAAGTCCGCCGGGTGCCCGGTGCAGGCGCCGCCGCAGCCGGTCAGCACCGGCTTGTCCGCGGCGGTGTACCGCGGCGCGACGGTGACCGTGCCGCCGACCACCGGCAGGCCGTTGCCGTCGGGGGCGACGCCGAGCAGGTCGAGGAAGTGGCTCCAGTCCCAGTACGGGCCGGGGGCGGCGTGCGCCGCGGTCATGCCGTCGGCGGTCGGGTACGGCACGTCGTCCTGGCCGAGCACGTGGTCCCGGTCCAACGGGATGCCGTTGGCGGCGGCGACGTCGCGCACCAGCAGCGCGGTGGAGGCGTACTCCTGCTCGTCGATCCAGCTGCCGCTGCGGAGCGGGTAGGACTCGGTCTGCACTCCGACCGCGTGCGCGTCGACCGAGTCGTTCCCGGTCAGCTCGGCGACGTCGCGGGTGCGCAGCTGCTGGGTGACCGCGCCGGTCGCGGCGACCACGAAGTGGGCGGAGACCCCGGCCCCCGGGGTGGCGTAGGTGCTGACGGCGGAGGCCGCGCTGCCCGTGGTGCCGCCCAGCACCAGGTAGCGGATCGCGGCGCCGTCGCCCGGACGGTTCGCCGGGGCGGCGTTGCCCGCGCCCGCGGCGACGAAGGAGCAGCTGCCGAGCCCGGTCGCGACCCCCGCCTCGCAGGGAGCGGACCGCACCGGCGCGGCGGCCAGGCTCCGCGAGACGCCGCCCGCGGCCACGGCGGCGCGGCTCAGCGCGGCCGGTATTCGCGGCTTGACCGAGGGGTCCGCGGCCAGCGCCACGGCCTGCCCGTCGTCGGTGGTGCGGGAGGCGCCCGCGGCGACGGTGGCGTACACCCGGTCGGCGAACTGCGCCTCGGCGGCCGGGTCCGGGCCCTGGGAGTACGCGGCCACGGCCGGGTACCAGCGGCCCGGATCGGTCGGCAGTCCGCCGCCGGCCGCCTGCTGGTAGGAGGCCAGCAGGGCCGCGCCGCCGCGGATGCTCTGCCGCGGGTCGCCGCGCAGCGCCGCGTCCGGCTGCTGGATCAGTGCGGCGGCGGCGTCCAGGGTGTGCAGCGCGGGGGCGCTGGTGTCGACCGTCTCGAAGCGGGACAGCAGGGCGGCCGAGGGGACGGTGAGGTCGCCGGCCGCGACCAGGTCCGCGGTCTTCTGCGCGGCCGTGGGCGGCGCCAGGTCGGTGGCGGCGACCGAGGTCAGGCCCATCACGTTGTAGTTGCCGGTGGCGCTGGGCTCGCCCTGGTGGGACTCCCAGAGCGTCTCCTGGTAGGAGACCGCGAGCAGCACCTGCACCGGGACGTGGAACTCGGCCGCGGCGGCGGTGAACTCGTCCTGCAGCGTGCCGGGGGGCGCGGCCGGGACGCGGCCGCTGGGGGCGTGGGCGGCCCGCAGGACCGGGGGCAGCGTGCCGGTGGCGGCCTCGGCGACCGCGCCGCCGACCAGCCCGGCCAGGGCCAGCGCGCCCGCCACCCCGGCCCAGGTCCGCGACCTGCGCCTGACGTGCCGTCGCGGCGCCCGCCGCGGCGTCGTCGCACGGCCTCGTCGGCCCCGTCCCGCTGTCATCACGTATGCCCCTGTCGAGTGACAGGAGAGGCTAGCAGGAGCGGGCCCGGCACCGGCCGCCGGGACTCCCGCGCGGTGCTGATCGTGCGACGATATGCCCATGGTTGACGCGAACCGCACACACCGCAGCGACGCTCCCGCCGGCGAGGAGCCGCTCTCCCCCACCGGCCCCCAGCAGGTCATCGAGTACGGCGACTACCGGGCGGTGCTCACCGGTGTGGGGGCGGGCCTGCGCGGACTGAGCCACCGCGGCCGGCCGCTGGTGATGAAGCACGCGGTGGACCAGACCCCGCCCGGCGGCGCGGGCCAGCTGCTGGCGCCGTGGCCGAACCGGATCCGGGACGGCCGCTACGCCTTCGACGGCCACGAGCAGCAGCTCGACATCAGCGAACCGCCCAACCACAACGCCAGCCACGGCTTCGTCCGCTGGCTGCCGTGGCGGGTGGTCGCCGAGGACGCCGCGTCGGTCCGCTTCGGCCTGCGGCTCTACCCGATGCACGGCTACCCGCACATCCTGGAGCTGACCGCCTCCTACGAGCTGGGCGAGGACGGCCTGAGCGTCTGCGTCGCCGCGCACAACGTCGGCCCGACCGCGGCGCCGTACGGCATCGGCGCGCACCCGTACCTGACCCTGGGCCGGGGCCCCGGCAGCGTGGACGAGCTGGTGCTGGAACTCCCGGCGGACACCCTGCTGAAGGTGGACGAGCGGATGATCCCGACCGGTGAGCGCGAGGACGTCGGCGGCGGCCGGTACGACTTCCGCAAGGCCCGCGGCATCGGCGACACCCTGCTGGACACCGCCTTCACCGGCCTCCAGCGCGATCAGGACGGGCGGACCAGGGTCCGGCTGACCAGCGCCGACGGCAGCCGCGGGGTGGAGCTGTGGGTCGGCGGCGAGATCGGCTGGCTGCAGGTCTACACCGCGGACGGGCTGCCCGGCGGCTACCGCCGCGCGGGCGTCGCGGTCGAGCCGATGAGCTGCCCGCCGAACGCCTTCGCCACCGGCGAGGACCTGGTCCGGCTGGAGCCGGGCGAACGGGTGTCGCACAGCTGGGGTATTCGCGCGCTCTGACGTGGGCCGCCCCGCTAAAGTTCGACCAGGAGCGAGGGGGTGGCCGGATGGGCGCGGCACAGGGGCGGACGCAGTCGGCCGAGGAGATGATCGCGGAGGCGCGCAAGGCGTTCTTCGTGATGTTCGGCTTCATGGCGGTCATCTGGATCATTCAGATCGTCAACTGGGCCGGGAACTACCGGCTCGACCAGGAGTACGGGCTGATCCCGCTGCGGGTGGGCCGGCTGCCGGAGATCCTCACCTCGCCGTTCCTGCACTTCAGCTGGCAGCACATCGAGGGCAACTCCGGCCCGCTGTTCGTGTTCGGCTTCCTGGCCGCCTACCGGGGCGTGATCCGCTTCCTCTGGCTCACCCTGCTGGTCGCCCTGACCAGCGGCTTCGCCGTGTGGTTCTTCCAGGGCACGGACACCCTGGGGGTCGGCGCCAGCGGGCTGATCTTCGGCTACTTCGGCTACGTGGTGCTGCGCGGGATCTTCGACCGGCACCTGATCGACACCCTGATCGGGGTGGTGATGGCCGCCTCCTTCGCCTACCTGGTCACCATCGCGCTGCCGGGCACCCCCGGGGTGAGCTGGCTGGCGCACCTGGGCGGGCTGGTCGGCGGCATGGCCGGGGCCTGGCTGCTGCGCGACCGGCGGCCGAAGCCGGTGGCGGCGGCCCCCGAGCCCGCCGGGAGCCTCCCGGCGCAGCAGTCCCCCGGCCCGGGGCCGGTCGATCCCGGCCGCAGCGACCTGCACAAGGAACTGGGCGACCTCGGTCTGCTCTGAGCACCTGAGAAGCCCTGCATCAAACTGCCACGGAATCCACAGGGCGGCCACAGACCGACCTCATACGTTTCTCATCTGCTCTCGGCACCGTGTCGGCATGACCACAACTCCCGTTGCCTCCGCATCGGCTTCGGCCGACCTCCGCCGCCCCGACGGCTCCCCCGTGCGCGTGCTCGTGGTCGACGACGAGGCCCCGCTTGCCGACCTGCTGACGATGGCCCTGCGCTACGAGGGCTGGCAGACCAGCACCGCGGGGGACGGCGCGGAGGCGCTGCGCGGCGCCCGCGAGTTCCGCCCGGACGCGGTGATCCTGGACGTGATGCTGCCGGACATGAGCGGCCTTGAGGTGATGCGCCGGCTGCGCGCCGACCAGCACGACGTGCCGGTGCTGTTCCTCACCGCCAAGGACGCCGTCGAGGACCGGATCGCCGGGCTCACCGCAGGCGGCGACGACTACGTCACCAAGCCGTTCAGCCTGGAGGAGGTGGTGGCCCGGCTGCGCGGCCTGCTCCGCCGCTCCGGCGCGGCCGCCGCGCGGGCGGACTCGGTGCTGGTCGTCGGCGACCTAACGCTGGACGAGGACAGCCGCGAGGTGTTCCGCGGCGACGACTCGATCCGGCTCACCGCCACCGAGTTCGAGCTGCTGCGGTTCCTGATGCGGAACCCGCGCCGGGTGCTGAGCAAGCCTCAGATACTGGACCGGGTCTGGTCCTACGACTTCGGCGGCCAGGGCAACGTGGTCGAGCTGTACATCTCCTACCTGCGCCGCAAGATCGACGCCGGCCGGGCCCCGATGATCCACACCATGCGCGGGGCCGGCTACGTCCTCAAGCCCGCCGACGCGGGCGCGCCGAAGCGGTGAGCCCGGTGCCGGGAAGCGGGATCCGCCGCTGGTCCACCTGGTCGCTGCGGACCCGGCTCCTGGTCACCACCACGCTGATGCTGGCGGTGGTCTGCGGTGTGATAGCGCTGACCACCACGCTGCTGCTCAAGCAGGACCTGGACAGCGCCGCCAGCAACAAGCTGGCGTCGGCGTTCAGCCAGTCGATGGGCTTCGTGGACCAGCAGTCGCACGGCGGCCGTCCCCCGCTGGCGCGCGACCCGGGCGGCGACGGCGCGGGCGCCCCGGGCGCCGACGGCGGAGGCGCGCCCAGCAAGGTCTACTTCGTCGGCGGGCTCCCCGACGGGTCGATCGGCGCGGTGATCGACAACGGCACGATCACCGCGGCCACCACCCCGGACACCCTGAACGCCAGCGACCCCCGGGTGCACCAGCCCAAGGCGCTGGACCCGGCCAAGGTCACCGCACTGGCCGCGGTTCCGACCGGCACCGACCGCAAGGTGGCGCTGCCCGGCCTCGGCGACTACCTGGTCCGCTCCCAACTCACCGCCGGCGGCCAGACCCTGGTCGTCGGCGTGCCGCTGCACTACGGGGAGTCCCTGGTCAGCGAGCTGATCGCGGCCGAGGCCGTGGTCACCGTGGCGGGCCTGATCGCGGCCGGGTTCGTCACCTTCGCGCTGATCCGGATCTCGCTGAAGCCGCTGGACCGGGTCGCCGCCACCGCCGGACGCCTCTCCCGGCAGCCGCTGCACCGCGGCGAGGTCGGTGAGCTGGTCCGGGTGCCGGAGGCGGACACCGACCCGCGCACCGAGGCCGGGCAGGTCGGCGCCTCGCTGAACCGGCTGATCGAGCACGTCTCGGACGCCCTCGCCGCGCGGCACGCCAGCGAGACCCGGGTGCGCCAGTTCGTCGCCGACGCCAGCCACGAGCTGCGCACCCCGCTGGCCTCCATCGCCGGCTACGCCGAACTGACCCGGCGCGGCCGGGAGACCGTCCCGCCGGACACCGCGTACGCGCTGAGCCGGGTGGAGTCCGAGGCCGCGCGGATGACCCGGCTGGTCGAGGACCTGCTGCTGCTCGCCCGGCTGGACGCCGGACGCCCGCTGGAGCGCGCACCGCTGGACCTCTCCCCGCTGGTGGTGGACGCGGTGCGGGACGCCCACGCCGCCAACCCGGGCCACCGCTGGCAGCTGGACCTCCCGGACGACCCGGTCACCGTCGACGGCGACCCGCACCGGCTGCACCAGGTCCTGGTCAACCTGCTGGCCAATTCCGGCAAGCACACCCCGCCGGGGACGGTCGTCACCGCCTCCGTCGTCCCCGCGGGCGACTGCTGCGAACTGCGGATCACCGACGACGGCCCCGGCATCCCGGAGGCCCTGCTGCCCACCGTGTTCGAACGCTTTGCCCGCGGCGACGGCTCGCGCTCCCGCGCGGCCGGCAGCACCGGCCTCGGCCTGGCCATCGTCGCCGCGGTCACCGCCTCGCACGGCGGCCGGGTCAGCGTGCAGAGCGAGCCCGGCCGGACCGTCTTCGCGGTGCGGCTGCCGCTGTCGTCCGCCCAGGTCGGCGCGGTCGTCCAAGCGGCCCTGAACTGACAGTCCCGCCACAGCACCGGCATACGTCGGCGACAGGGCGGCGGGCGAGATTGGGGCCATGACCGAGACCGCACCGCAGTCCCCGTTCGTCCCCCCGCCCCCGCTCCCGGCCCCGCGGCCGGAACCCGCGGGGCCGGCCGAGCCGACGGCCGACCCGCGCTGGGCCCGGCCGGCCTTCGTCGGCCTGCTGCTGGCCACCGCCGTGCTCTACCTCTGGGGCCTCGGCGCCTCCGGCTGGGCCAACCAGTTCTACTCGGCGGCGGTCCAGGCCGGGACCGAGAGCTGGAAGGCGATGTTCTTCGGCTCCTCCGACGCCGCCAACTTCATCACCGTGGACAAACCCCCGGCGTCGCTGTGGGTGATGGAACTCTCCACCCGGATCTTCGGCGTCAACTCCTGGGCCATCCTGGTCCCGCAGGCCCTGGAAGGGGTCGCCACCGTCGCCGTGCTGTACGGGGCGGTCCGGCGCCGGTTCTCCCCGGCCGCCGGGCTGATCGCCGGGGCGGTGCTGGCGCTCACCCCGGTCGCGGCGCTGATGTTCCGCTTCAACAACCCGGACGCGATGCTGGCGCTGCTGCTCACCCTGGCCGGCTACGCCGTGCTGCGGGCCCAGGAGCAGGCGAAGACCCGCTGGCTGGTGCTGGCCGCGGCCTGCGTCGGCACCGCGTTCCTGGCCAAGACCCTGCAGGCGTTCCTGATCCTGCCCGCGCTCGGCACCGTCTACCTGGCCTTCGCGCCGACCGGGATGTGGCGGCGGATCAGGCAGTTGCTGGTCGCCACACTGGTCCTGCTGGTCAGCGGCGGCTGGTGGGTCGCGGTCGTGGAGCTGACCCCGGCGGCGTACCGGCCGTTCATCGGCGGCAGCCAGGACAACAGCTTCCTCCAACTGACCTTCGGCTACAACGGCTTCGGCCGGCTCAGCGGGTCCGAGACCGGCAGCGTGGGCGGGGGCGGTGCGGGCGGCGGAGGCGGTGCGGGCGGCGGGATGTGGGGCAGTACCGGCCTGGGCCGGCTGTTCGGCTCGGACATGGGCGGGCAGATCGCCTGGCTGCTTCCGGCCGCGCTGCTGCTGCTCGCCGTCGGTGTGGTCCTGACCTGGCGCGCGCCCAGGACGGACGGCCGTCGGGCCGCGTTCGCGCTGTGGGGGATCGCGCTGCTGACCACGTTTCTGACGTTCAGTCTGATGAAGGGGATCTTCCACCCGTACTACAACGTCGCGCTGGCCCCGTACATCGCGGCGCTGGTCGGCATGGGCAGCGTGCTGCTGTGGGAGCGGCGGCAGAGCTGGTTCGCCTCGGTCGCCCTGGCGGTGACCCTGGCCGCGACGGCGGTCTGGTCCTTCGTCCTGCTGGGCCGCAGTGGGGACTGGTTCCCCTGGCTCCGGTACGCGGTGCTGATCGTCGGGATGCTGGCGGCGCTGGGCCTGGTCCTGGTCGGCTACCTCCCCAAGGGCGCGGCGCGGGGGCTGGCAGCGGTCGGCCTGGTCGCGGCCCTGGCCGGGCCGACGGCGTACACGCTGCAGACGGTAGCCACGGCGCACGGCGGGTCGCTGCCTACGGCGGGCCCGACAGTCTCCTCCGGAGGGGGGTTCCCTGGCGGGGGCGGAGGGTTCCCGGGCGGGGGCGGGTTCCCCGGCGGGGCGGGGGCCGCGGGGGGCGGCGGCGGTGCGGGGGGTGCGGGAGGCGCTGCTGGTGGCGGGCGGGGGTTCCCTGGCGGGACCCCGCCGCAGGCCGGAGGCAGTGTTCCCGGTGGGACGGCTGGCGGCGGGGCCGGTGGGACGACGGGCGGCGGCACGGGCGGTGCAGCGGGTGGCGCGGCTGGCGGCGGGGTCGGTGTTCCCGGTGGGGCTGGGCAGTTCGGTGGGGGTGGTGGCGGTCAGCGGGGTGGAGCTGGTGGCGGTGGCACGTTCCTGAACGGGTCCACGCCCGGGGCTGCGATCACCTCCCTCCTCAAGAAGGACGCCTCCGCCTACACCTGGGTCGCCGCGGCGATCGGCTCGCAGAACGCCTCCGGCTACCAACTGGCCACCGGCGACCCGGTGATGTCCATCGGCGGCTTCAACGGCACCGACCCGGCGCCGACCCTGGCCCAGTTCGAGCAGTACGTCCGCAGCGGGAAGATCCACTACTTCATCGGCGGCGGCATCGGAATGGGCGGAGGCGGCGGGACCGGCGGCAGCGGTGACTCCTCCCAGATCTCCACCTGGGTCGCGGCCCACTACACCGCCAGCACGGTGGGCGGCGTCACGGTCTACGACCTCACCAAGGCCAAGACGACCGGCTGACCCTCCGTCGGACCCCGGGACGGCACGCGCGCACGGCGGCACCCACCGCCGAGCCCGCGTGCCGTCCCGTCAGGCGTCCGTCCCGTCAGGTAGGCAGCTGCGCAGGGCCGCCCACTCCGCTCCCGCGTAGTCGGCCGCAGTGCGGCGGAGCCGCGAGACGGCGCGGCAACCGCCGCTACGGCGAAGGCCGACCCCACCAGCGCCGCGCGAACCGCCCCCGCCCCCCGTCAGGCGTCCGTCTCGGCGCGGCCCCGACGCCAGTAGCCCATGAACGTCACAGCCTCCCGCGGGAACCCGCGGTCGTTGACGAGGTGTCGGCGCAGCGCGCGGACCTGGGCCGCCTCCCCGGCGATCCAGGCATACGGGGTGCCCAGCGGAAAGCTGGACCGGGCCACCGCGTCGGCCAGCGCGGCGTCGCCGTGCAGCCAGTGGACGCGGTCGCCGTCCACCCCCGGAAGGGCCTGACGGTCGGCCGGGTCGGTCGCGTGCACGTACACCCGCACCGGAAACCCCGTCGGCAGCGTCTCCAGGATCGCCCCGATCGCGGGCAGCGCCGTCTCGTCGCCCGCGAGCAGCACCCAGGCCGCGTCGTCCGGGAGCAGGAACTCGACTCCGCCCGCGTCCGACGCGGCCGGGCCGAAGACGGCGACGCGGTCGCCCGCGCGGGCGCCGCGGGCCCAGCGTGAGGCCGGGCCTTCGGCCGAACCCCCGTGCAGCGCCAGGTCGATGTCGATCTCGCCGACGTCGGGCCGCTGGGCGCGGACGGTGTAGGTGCGCATGACCGGCCGCCAGGCGGCGGGCATCCGCTGCCAGGCGCGGTACCAGCCGTCCGCGCCGTCCTGGTCCGGGAGCAGCGGTTCGGTCTGGCCCTCCTGCGGGAGCAGCAGCTTGACCCGCTGGTCGCGTCCGCCGTTGACGAAACCGGCCAACCCCTCGCCGCCGAAGGTCACCCGGACCATGCCCGGGGTGAGCGGCTCGGTGCGGACCACCTCGACCGAGAAGAGACGGAACGGCGAGACGGCGGTGGCGGTGGCGGTGGCGGCTGCGGGCATGGGGGCTCCTGGGCGACCGAGTAGTTAGGTTAGGCTGACCTAACTATGACACAGCTATCCGCCCTCCGCCGAGGCTTGCTGCTCTCCGCGGCCCTCCTGCTGCTGCTCTGCGCCGCGAGCCTCGCGGTCGGGGCCAAGGAGATCCCGCTGGGGCAGGTGTGGCACGGCCTCGCCCACCCCACCGGCACCGAGGACGACGTGATCGTCCGTTCGCTGCGGCTCCCCCGCACCCTCGTCGCCGTCGCCGCCGGAGCCGCCCTCGGGCTGTCCGGGACGCTGATGCAGGCGCTGACCCGGAACCCGCTCGCCGACCCCGGTCTGCTCGGGGTCAGCACCGGCGCCTCCGCCGCCGTGGTCAGCGCGATCGCGTTCCTCGGCGTGGGCAGCACCGGCGGCTACCTCTGGTTCGCCCTGGCCGGGGCCGGGGTCGCGACGGTGCTGGTCTGCGCGCTGGGCGGGCTCGGCGGGTCCTCCCCGGTGCGGCTGGCGCTGGCCGGGACGGCCGTCAGCGCCGCGCTGGTCGGCTACATCACCGGCGTCGAACTGCTGCACCAGCAAGCCTTCGACCAGCTGCGGATGTGGTCGGTCGGCTCGCTGTCCGGGAGCAGCGCCGCCGCGCTGCTCGCCTGCCTGCCGTTCCTGCTGGTCGGCCTGGCGCTGTGCGCCGCCGTGGCCCGCCCGCTGAACGCGCTGGCCCTCGGCGAGGACGCCGCCCGCGCGGTCGGCGTCCGGGTCGGCGGGACCCGCGCGCTGGGAATCCTCGCCGTCACCCTGCTCTGCGGAGCGGCGACGGCGCTGTGCGGGCCGGTCTCCTTCATCGGCCTGATGATCCCTCACGCGGTGCGCGCCCGTACCGGACCCGACCTGCGCCGGATCCTCCCGTACGCGCTGCTGCTCTCCCCCTCGCTGCTGCTGGCGGCGGACATCGCCGGACGGCTGCTCGGCAGCCCCGGCGAGGTCCCGGCCGGGGTGACCACGGCGGTGATCGGGGCGCCGGTGTTCATCGCCCTGGTCCGCGGGCGCGGACGCGGGCGCGTCGGCGCCGGCGACCGCGCCCGCCGCGCCCCCGCGGCGGTGCGGCCGTGAGCGCGGGACGGACGGCGCAGCGGCTGCGCACCGTCCGCGGTCCGGGGCGGACCAGCCTGCGGGTGTCGCCGCGGGCCTGCGCCGCGGTCGGCGGGCTCACCCTCGCGGCGCTCGCCATGGGCGTGCTGGCGCTCGGCACCGGCGCGTACCCGCTGTCACCGCCGGAGGTACTGCGCACCCTGGCCGGACACGGCCCGGCCGGCGCCGACTTCATCGTCAACGGGCTGCGGCTGCCCCGGGTCACCGACGGCCTGCTGGTCGGCGCAGCCCTGGGGCTGAGCGGCGCGCTGTTCCAGTCGCTCACCCGCAACCCGCTCGGCAGCCCCGACATCGTCGGCCTCAGCCAGGGTTCGGCGACCGGCGCGCTCACGGTGATCCTGCTGCTCGGC
Organism: Streptacidiphilus cavernicola; assembly: GCF_042510955.1. Lineage (NCBI taxonomy): Bacteria > Bacillati > Actinomycetota > Actinomycetes > Kitasatosporales > Streptomycetaceae > Streptacidiphilus > Streptacidiphilus cavernicola. Next base: position 64,315 of record NZ_JBHFAB010000031.1, on the reverse strand, counting down.
GGCGGCACCGTCGCGACCGCCGCCGGAGCCGTCCTCGGCGGGCTGGCGACCGCCCTCGCGGTGTACCTGCTGGCCTGGCGCGAGGGGGTGTCAGGACTGCGCCTGGTGCTGGTCGGCATCGGGGTGTCCGCGCTGCTCGCGGCCGTCAACGGCTACCTGCTCAGCCGGGCCGGGGTGAACGAGGCCACCGAGGCGCTGACCTGGATCGTCGGCAGCCTGGCCGACCGCGGCTGGGGCGACGTCGCCGTGGTCGGCACCGGTCTGCTGCTGCTCGCCCCGCCCGCCCTGGTGTACGGGCGGGCCCTGGCGGTGCTGGAACTCGGCGACGACACCGCCGCCGCGCTCGGCGTAGCGGCCGACCGCACCCGCTTCGTCCTGCTCGCGGCGGGCACCGGGCTGACCGCGCTGGCGGTGGCCGCCGCCGGACCGATCCCGTTCGTGGCGCTGGCCGCGCCGCACCTCGCCCGACGCCTGAGCCGCCGTCCGGGGCCGGGCCTGGTCGCCTCCGCCTGCTCGGGAGCGCTGCTCACAGTGGCCGCGGACTGGCTCGCCCAACGCATCGTCCCGAACGCGGCGCTGCCGGTGGGAGTGGTCGCCGCAGTACTGGGCGGCCTCTACCTCACCGCCTCCCTCCTCACCCGCCGCCCCCGCTGACGCCGCCGTCCGACCCAGCAACCCGCACCCATCACCTCACAAACAGTCAACCGGCTTGACCATTCCAGGAGACGCCCATGCCCCGCCTCGCCGCCCACGACGTCACCCTGGCCTACCAGGGCCGCACCGTCGCCGAGGGTCTGGACGTCGCCATCCCCGACGACTCGTTCACGGTGATCATCGGCCCCAACGCCTGCGGCAAGTCCACCCTGCTCCGCGCCCTGGGCCGCATCCTGCGGCCCACCCGCGGCGCGGTCCACCTGGACGGGCAGGCCATCGCCTCGCTGCCGGCCCGTCAGGTCGCCCGCCGACTCGGCCTGCTGCCGCAGGGCCCGACCGCGCCCGACGGCATCACCGTCGCCGAACTCGTCGCCCGCGGACGGCATCCGCACCAGGGCCTGTTCCGGCAGTGGTCGCCGCGCGACGAGCAGGTGGTCGCCCAGTCGCTGGCGGCGACCGGCACCACCGCGCTGGCCGAGCGCTACGTGGACGAGCTGTCCGGCGGCCAGCGGCAGCGGGTGTGGCTGGCGATGTGCCTCGCCCAGGAGACCCCGCTGCTGCTGCTGGACGAGCCGACCACCTACCTCGACATCGCGCACCAGGTCGAATTGCTGGACCTCTGCGCGGAGTTGCACGAGCACCAGGGCCGGACCCTGGTCGCCGTGCTGCACGACCTCAACCAGGCGGCCAGGTACGCCACCCATCTGATCGCGATGCGCGACGGCGCGGTGGTGGCCGAGGGCGACCCGTCCGCGATCGTGACGGCCGAACTGGTGGAGCAGGTGTTCGGACTGCGCTGCCGGGTGATCGAGGACCCGGAGAGCGGCACTCCACTGGTGATCCCGCTGGCCCGGAGTCAGGCCGCGTCGACCAGCTGCATCGATCATCAGATAAGGTAAGCCTAACCTTAGTTAAACCGGAAAGGGCCCGCACCCATGCTCCGCACCCCCTCCCGCCGCTCGATCCTCCTCGGCGGAGCCGGCCTCGCCGCCGCCGCCGGTCTCACCGCCTGTACCAGCACCAGCAGTTCGACCAAGCCCCAGAGCGACCAAAGCACCAGCGCAAACATCAACACCGCCTTCCCCGCCACCGTCGCGCACAAGTACGGCAGCACCACCGTGCGCACCGCCCCGACCCGGATCGCCTCCGACGGCTACACCGACCACGACGCCGTGCTCGCCCTCGGCCTGGTCCCGGTCGGGCTGCGCCAGTGGATCCCGGAGTGGAAGCAGGGCGTGGGCCCCTGGGCCATCGCCGCGCTGCGGGGCGAGCAGCCGAAGATCTGGGCCGACACCACCGTCCCCTACGAGAAGATCGCGGCGCTCGCGCCGGACCTGGTGCTCGACGTGAACAGCGGGCTGACCGGGGCCGACTACGCCAAGCTGTCCCGGATCGCGCCGACCGTCGCCCAGGCCAAGGGCTACGTCGACTACGGCACCCCCTGGGACGTCGGCTCGCTGATGATCGCCGAGGCGCTGGGCCGCAAGGCCGAGATGCAGAAGCTGATCGACGCGGTCCAGGCGAAGTTCGCCGCCGCACGGGCCGCGCACCCGGAACTCGCCGGGAAGACGGCGAACATCATGACCTACAGCGGTCCCGGCACCTACAACGCCTATGCCGGCGAGGACACCCGGGGGCGCTTCGTCACCTCCCTGGGCATGCACGTGCCCGCCGCGGTCGACAAGGCGGCCGGGAGCCAGTTCTACGCCGAGATCAGCCCGGAGAAGGCGGACCTGCTGAACGCCGACGTGCTGATCCTCGGCAGCTACGGCGCCGGGACCAAGGCCGCATTCGAGAAGGACAAGGTCATGCAGAGCCTGGACGTGGTGAAGCGGGGCAACTGCCTCTTCATCGAGGACGACGACGTGGTGATGGCCATGTCGTCGTCCACCGTGCTGAGCCTGCCCTTCGCGATCGACAAGGCCGTGCCGCTGATCGCCGGAGCCGTCAGGAAGCAGTGACCCGGGTCAGCGCATCCGGACCGCCGCGCCGGTCACCCGCACCCTCCGGTCGCCGTCCCGCAGCTCCACCCGGAGCACCCCCGGCCGCCCCAGATCCGCCCCCTGGTACAGGGTGAGCACCGCCGCCGGGGCCACAGCGCCCAGCTCCCGCAGGTACGCGCCGAAGGCCGCCGCCGCGGCGCCGGTGGCCGGGTCCTCGACCACGCCGCCGATCGGGAACGGGTCGCGGACGTGGAAGGTGTGCGCGTCCTCGCGCCACACCAGCTGCAGCGTGGTCAGGTCACGCTGCGTCATATAGGCGGCCAGGCCGTCGAAGTCGTACGCCAGGTCGGCGAGCCGCTCCCGGGTGCGCGCCGCGAGGACCAGGTGCCGGGCCCCGGCGTAGGCGATCCGCGGCGGGAGCGCGGGGTCGAGGTCGCCCGGCTGCCAGTCGAGCAGCCGCAGCGCCTCCGCGACGTCCGCCTCGGGCAGGCCATCCACCCGGGGGTCGACACTGGTCAGCGTCGCCTCCCCGGCGCCGACGCGGACCGGGACGTCCCCGGACCTGGTGCGGAACAGCAGTTCCCCCGGCCCGGTCAGACAGTCGGCCAGGGCCACCGCCGCGGCCACCGTGGCATGCCCGCAGAACGCCACCTCGGCCTTGGGGCTGAAGTAGCGGACGTCGAAGCCCCAGCCGTCACCCTGGTGACGTTCCGTCACAAACGCGGTCTCCGAGTAGCCCACCTCGGCAGCCGCCGCGAGCATCTCCGCGTCGTCCAGGCCGCGGGCGTCGAGGACGACGCCGGCCGGGTTGCCGCCGTCCGGATCGGTGCTGAACGCCGTGTAGCGAAGGATCTCCATGCCCGGACAACGGAGCGCCCCGGCGACTTGTTCCACCCGGAAAGACTCCGCAACATCCACTGAAAGATTCTGCAAGAACTTGCCGCAGGAGTATTGACGCACCCTCGTCACCCCGAGCATGGTCAGGCCAACACCCCTCCACCCAGGGAGCTCCTGATGAGACGTTCGCATCCGCACCGACGCGGCGGCAGGCTTCGAGCCGTCCTCGCCTCCGGCGCACTGATCACGGCGGGCGTCGTCCCGCTGACCCTGGCCGCCACCGCCGGGACCGCCCACGCCGCCATGAACAACAGCGACGTCATCGCCAACCTGTTCATGTGGAACTGGAAGTCGGTGGGCAACGAGTGCAGCACCGTGCTCGGCCCGTCCGGCTACGGCGGCGTGCAGGTCGCGCCCCCGCAGGACTCCACCACCGCGCCGGGACACCCCTGGTGGGAGATCTACCAGCCGGTCGACTACAACCTGACCAGCAGGATGGGCAACGAGGCGCAGTTCGCCGCCATGGTCAGCAGCTGCCGCGCGGCCGGGGTCAAGGTCTACGTCGACGCCGTGATCAACCACATGACCGGCCAGGGCAGCAGCTCCTACGGCGGGGTCACCAACTACAGCAAGTACAACTACCCCGGGCTGTACTCCAGCGCGGACTTCCACAACTACCCGGCCGACTGCCCCGAGTCGGACGACCAGATCCACGACTGGAACAACTTCACCGAGGTCACCAAGTGCGAGCTGTCGGACCTCTCCGACCTCCGCACCGAGTCGGACTACGTCCGCACCGAGATCGCCGGGTACCTCAACAAGCTGATCGGCTACGGGGTCTCCGGCTTCCGGGTCGACGCCGCCAAGCACATCGGCCAGACCGACCTGGCCGCGATCGAGTCCAAGCTCAACACCACCGCCGACGGCACCGCCCCGTACATCGCCCAGGAAGTCGCGCTCGGCAGCTCCGGCCAGCTGGCCCCGTCCGCCTTCGAGGGCACCGGCAGCCTGCTCGGCTTCGACTACGCCGACGACCTGGCCCAGCAGTTCAACGGCAACATCGCCAACCTGAAGACCTTCGGCTCCTCCTGGGGCCTGCTGCCCAGCGACAAGGAACTGGTCTTCGTCGAGAACCACGACACCGAGCGGGACGGTTCCACCCTCAGCTACAAGTCCGGCGCGACCAACACCCTCGCCACCGAGTTCGAACTCGCCTGGGGCTACGGCACCCCCGAGGTCTACGCCGGGTTCGACTTCAACGGCCGGGACGACTCGCCGCCGGCCGACGGCAACGGCTTCGTCACCGACACCGCCTGCGGCAGCGGCTGGGAGTGCACCGACCGGATCACCGGGGTGAACCACCTGGTCGCCTGGCACAACCACACCGCCGGGCAGTCCGTCGCCAACTGGTACGACGACGGGTCCAACCTGATCGCCTTCAGCCGCGGCAACGCCGGCTGGATCGCCATCAACAACGAGGGCTCGGCGCAGACCAAGACCTTCGCCACCGGCCTCGCCGCCGGCACCTACTGCGACATCGTGCACGGCGCAGTGAGCGGCGGGAGCTGCACCGGCCCGACCGTCACCGTGGACGGCAGCGGCAACGCGAGTGTCACCGTCCCGGCCAAGGACTCGGTCGCCTTCGACAGCACCGACCTGGTCACCGGCGGCTCCGCGTCACCGACCCCGACCCCGACCCCGACCGCCAGCACCAACCCCACCGGCGGCGTCACCGAGACCTTCACCGTCGCGGGCGCCCCGAGCAGCGCGCCGATCTACCTCACCGGCTCGATCGCCGCACTGTCCGACTGGGCGCCGGCCAGCGCGATCCCGATGACCCAGAACGGCGCCTACTGGACCGTCACGGTCAGCGGCCTGCCCGTCTCGACGGCGGTGCAGTACAAGTACATCGCCCGGGACTCCTCCGGCAACGTCACCTGGGAGCCGGGCGGCAACATGGCGCTGACCACGGCGTCGAGCGGCTCGGCCGCGGTCAGCGACGTCTGGACCGGCTCCGGCGCAACAGCGTCGCCGTCCGCCGGCGCTACCCCGACCCCGTCCGCCAGCACTGCCGGAACCGTCAGCGAGACGTTCAAGGAGAACGCCAGCACCGTCCTCGGCCAGAACATCTACGTGGTCGGCTCGATCCCGGCCCTCGGCAACTGGAACACCGGCAGCGCGGTCCTGCTCTCCTCCGCGACCTACCCGGTCTGGGCCGGGACGCTGTCCCTGCCGTCCGGCACCGCCTTCGAGTACAAGTACATCAAGAAGGACGGCAGCGGAAACGTCACCTGGGAGAGCGGAGCCAACCGCACCGCCACCTCCCCGGCGTCCGGCTCCGCCACCCTCAACGACAGCTGGAAGTAACCCACCCACGATCGCCCGTGGCCCGACCCGCCCTACGGGCCACGGGCCACGGGCCACGGGCGATCAGTCCTGCACCGCCACCCTCCCCTTGCGCAGCACCAGCACCCGGTCCGACCTGGCGGCCAGGGCCTGGTTGTGGGTGACCACCACCACGCAGGTGTTCTGCTGGTGCGCCAGCCGCTGGAAGATGCCGATGATGCCGTCGGCGGTTTCCTCGTCCAGGTTCCCGGTGGGCTCGTCGGCGAAGAGGATGTCCACGTCGCAGGCCAGGGCGCGGGCGATGGCGACCCGCTGCTGCTGGCCCCCGGAGAGCTTGAGCACGTTGCGGCCGACCAGGTCCTCGTCGAGGCCGACCTCGGCCAGCAGTTCCCTGGCACGGGCCTTGCGCCGCCCGCTCGCCGGCCTGCTGCCGGTGATCTCCATCGCCGCGGTCACGTTCTGCAGCGCCGTCATATAGGTGAGCAGGTTGTACTGCTGGAAGACGGTGGCGGCATGCCGGTTGCGGTAGCGGCCCAGGCCGAGCCGGGACAGCTCCTGACCGTCGAAGCGGATGCTGCCCTTCGTCGGGCTGTCCAGTCCGCTGGCCAGACTGAGCAGCGTGGTCTTGCCGCTGCCGGAGGGGCCCAGCACGGTGGAGAAGGTGCCGCGTTCAAAGCTCAGGTCGATCTGCTTGAGCACCGTGGTCCGGCGTCGCCCGCTCTGGTAGGCGTGGCTGACGCCGGACAACTGGAGCACGGGAGGAGCAGCGGAAACAGTGGGAGCGTTCATCGTGGTCACTTTCCCTTGCTGAGGATGCGGCGGGGGTTGAGGCGCAGCGCGGAGGCAGCCGGGACGACGGTGGCCAGCAGGCCGATCCCCAGCCCCGCGCCGGCGACCGCGCCCAGGTCCGAGGGCCGCAGCCGGACGGTCATCCGGTCGATCGGCGCGACGCCCTTGACCGGCGCCGAGTCGGGGTCGATGCCCTGCTCAAGACCGGTGGAACCGGGCGGCGGCGGGCGCCAGGCGTCGATCTTCTGCTGTGCGGAGGCGGCCTCGCCGCGCAGCAGCGCGTCCCCGGCCCACTGGGTCAGGCTCTGCGCGAACAGCGAGCTCAGCCCGACCGCGAGGACCGCGACGACCACGGTCTCCACGCACTGCTGGGCGACCAGCCTGCCCTTCCGCTCACCCAGCGCCAGCAGCACGCCGAACTCGGTGCGGCGCTGCTTGACCGCGAGCGCGGCCAGCAGCCCCAGCACCAGCGCACCGGCGACGCCGATCAGCCACATGGCCGCGGTCGCCGCGCCGGTGACGCTGTCCAGCGGGCCGGTCATCTGCTGGAGGGCCTTGTCGTTGATGCTGAGCTTGAACCCCTGCATTGCCTTCCCCGCCGTCTGCCGGGCCGCTGCCTGGAACGCGCCGAAGTCGGCGGCGTCCTTCAGCTGGAAGGTGGCTCCCTGCAGTTGCGTCGGCCCGTGGCCGCCCCCGGAGTTGAGCCGGCCCAGCGCGGCGGCCGGGACGATCAGCCGGTCCCCGGGGAACTGCTGGTAGTCGGGGTCGGGCTGGTCGGAGGGGTCCCGGTAGACGCCCTTGACCGTGAACACGGCCTTGGCCTTGCCGGCCGGGTCGTTCTCGGACAGCGTGAGCCGGTCGCCGACCTTGAGGTGGTTCTTGGCGGCCAGCCGCTCCTCGATCAGGATCTCGTCGCGGCCCTGGTCGGCCGCGGTGATGGGCGCGCCGGACAGCAGCGTCCAGGCGCCGCTGGCGAAGCCGGGGAGCAGCGAGGAGTCCCGGACCCCGGTGGCCAGCGTGTAGGTGGCGGGCGCACCGGCGAACACCGGCTTGTCGCTGACCAGTCGGGGACCGCCGAGCAGCTGGGTGCCGTCGACGTAGGTGTAGTTGTACCTGGACACCAGCGGGGAGCCGCCGATCCGGTCCACCACGTCCGACCCGATCTGCGGGGCCTGGAGCTGGCTGCCGGACATGCTGCTGAGGTCGGGCCCCAGGGTGACCGCGGCGCCCAGGGTGCGCCTGGCGCCGTCCGCGGCCCGTCCGGTGGCGCTCCCGATGAGGATGCCGGCCAGCACCGTGGTGCAGACGACCAGGAAGGTGCTCAGCGTGATCAGGGTCCTGGCCTTGCGCGACCACAGGCTCAGGCCCGCGCGTTTGACGAAGTTCATGGGAGTTCGGCCTATTCGGTGTCGGTGAGGATGGAACGGGGGTGCAGCCGGAGGATGCCGATGCCCGGGAGGACGGTGGAGACCAGGGAGATGCCGAGGCCGATCCCGGCGACCCTGCCGAGGTCGCCCGCCCCCATCCGGACCTGCGGCGCAGCCAGCACCTGGCCGGACCCCGCGCTGTGCTGGGCGTGGGCGAGCAGTGCCGTACCGGCCTGCTGGGCCAGGGACTGGCCGGCCAGTGCGGCCAGGGCCAGAGCAGGCAGCAGGACGGCGGTGACCTCCACCGTGTGCTGGCCGATGAGCTTCCACTTCTTCTCGCCGAGGGCGAGCAGCATCCCCAACTCGGCCCGCCGCTCCCTGATCGCCATGGCCACGATGAGGCCGAGGACGACCGCGCCGGACAGCGCGATCAGCCGGACCAGGACCGCCACGAACGCCCCGACCTGCTGCAACGGCACGACCTGGTCCCGGTAGGCCTTGTCGTTGACGTCGAAGCGGAAGCCGTCGGAGGAGCCGAGCAGCCGGGCTGCCTCGGCGTGCAACCGCCGTGCCTGCGCCGGGGAGCCGATCCGGAAGACCGCCTCCTCCGGCCGGTCGCCGAAGCCCAGCGCGGATAGCGCGGCGACCGGGACGTACACCTGGTTCGCGGCCAGCCCGCTGGGCGCCGTCCACTGCGGCGGGTCCGGACGGGAGTCCTGGTACAGGCCGACGATGCGGAAGGAGTCACTGCGGCGGCCGTCGGGAGAGGTCAGCACGACCGGGTCGCCGACCTTCAGCCGGTTCGCCGCGGCGAAGCGCTGCTCGACCAGGGCGACCTTGCGGTGCGCGTCCTGCGCGGTGATGCCGCGGCCGGAGACGACGGCGGTGTTCCCGACGGCGAAGTCCAGCAGCATCCCCGAGTCCCGGACGCCGTCCACCGACAGCGCGTCGCTGCCCTGGCCGCCCCCATCGCCCGGCGCCCGCGGCTTCGGCAGGGTCGAGGCCACCGGGACGGCGCCGCGCGGACTGCTCAGTCCGCGCAGCACCGGGTTGTAGCGCAGCACCGGCGGCGCCGACCCGATCCGGTCGGCCAGCCGCGAGGTCAGCACGGGGGAACGCACGGTGACGTCCACCCCGATCCGCCGCTGCGCCGCCGCCTCCTGGCGGGCGGTCGCACCCTGGAGCAGGAAGCCGCCGAGCAGCAGCGTGCAGAGCACCAGGAAAACGCCGAGCAGAATGCCGGTCTTTCCTTTTCGGGCCAGCAGGCTGAAGCCGGCCCGTTTGACGAAGTTCATGGGGAGAACAAGAGCAGCCGGCCCCGCGCAATCGGATAAGGCCCGTTACCGCGGCATAAAACCGCAGGTCCTTTATCTCTTCGCAAACCCCGGCGTGCTTCCCTGGTCCCATGAGAGTTCTGGTTGCCGAGGACCACGCGATCCTGGCGCGGACCATCGCCACCGGCCTGCGCCGGCAGTCCATGGCGGTCGACCTCGCCGCGTCCGGCGACCAGGCCGAACGGATGTGCCTGCTCGCCCCCTACGACGTGCTGATCCTCGACCGCGACCTGCCGGTGATGACGGGGGACGAGGTCTGCCGCAGCCTCCGCGCCCTGGAGGACCCGCCGCTGATCCTGATGCTGACGGCGGCCGGCACGCTGGAGGACAAGGTCTACGGGCTGGAGGAACTGGGGGCCGACGACTACCTCGCCAAACCCTTCGACTTCTCCGAACTGGTGGCCCGGGTAAGGGCGCTGAGCCGACGCGCGCCCACGCCGCCGTCGGTGGTGCACCGCTACGCCGGGATCTCGCTGGACCTGGCCAGGCACGAGGCGCGGGTGGACGACCGGGCGGTGGAGCTCACCCCCAAGGAGTTCGCCGTGCTCCAGGTGCTGGTCGAGGCCCGCGGCGAGGCCGTCCCGCACCGGGAGCTGGTGCGTTCGGTCTGGGACGAGAACCTGGACCCGCGCACCAGCGCGGTCCGCGCCACGGTCAGCCGGCTGCGGGGCAAGCTCGGCGTGCCCGACCTGATCACGGCCGACGCCGGCGAAGGGTACCGACTGTGCCGCTGACCTGGTCGGGACGCATCCGCGCCGCCCTGCGCGGCACGCCCTTCCGGGTCAGGATCGGCGCCGCCTTCGCCGCCCTGTTCGCCGCCTCCGGGGCGGTGCTGCTGGTCTTCGTGGTGGTGCTGGCCCGCTACGGCACCGCGCAGCAGGTCCAGGGCATCGATGTGACCCGGTGGAACCCGACCGCCCCGGAACCGGCCGGCGGCCTGCCGCCCACCCACGGCCCCACCAGCGGCCCCACCGCCGCCACCGACCCCGACGGCATCGCCCTGCGCCTGGTCGACCACACCGTCTCGACCGTGCAGCAGGCGGCACTTCAGCAGATGATCCTCTGGTCCGGGATCGGGCTGCTGCTGATCACCCTGCTCGGCTCGGTGCTGGGCTGGTGGCTGGCCGGACGCGCACTGCGGCCGGTGGTCGCGGTGACCGAGGCCGCCCGCAGCATCAGCGAGCAGAACCTGCACCAGCGCCTCGCCCTGACCGGCCCCGACGACGAGCTGCACCGACTCGCCGACACCTTCGACGTCATGCTCGACCGCCTGGAGAAGGCGTTCGACAGCCAGCGGCGGTTCGTCGCCAACGCCTCCCACGAACTGCGCACCCCGCTGGCCGCGCAGCGGGCGAGCCTCCAGGTCGGACTGGCCGACCCGCTCCCGGACGGCCTGGCGGAGGTCCGCGAGGACCTGCTGACCGTCAACCGCGACGCGGAGCAGCTGATCGACGCGCTGCTGCTGCTCGCCCGCGGCGACCGCGGCCTCCAGGAGACCGAACCGGTGGAACTGACCGCGCTGGCACGGCAGTTGGTCCACCGGCTACAGCCTGCCGCGGAAGCGGAGGGCATCGCCCTCAGCCTCACCGCCACCCCGACCGCCGACCAGCGGCTGCGCCCGGACGGCGATCCCACCCTGCTGCGCCACCTGCTGACGAACCTGCTGGACAATGCCCTCCGCTACAACCGGCCGGGCGGCAGCGTCCTGCTCCACCTCGGCGACCACGCGCTGACCGTCGCCAACACCGGCGACCCGGTGCCGCCCGACCAGGTTGCGGGCCTCTTCGAGCCCTTCCGCAGGCTCGGCCAGGAACGCGTCGGCGACACCGGCCACGGCCTGGGCCTGTCCATCGCCAAGTCCATCGCCGACGCGCACGGCGCGGAGCTCACCGCCCGCCCCGGCCCGGACGGAGGACTGGTCGTCTCGGTCGCCTTCCACCCCGGCTGAGCCCTCGCCGCGGGGGCGGCCGCACGGCCTAGAGGTCGACGACGACCTTGCCGTGCACGTGCCGGGCGGCCTGGAGCTCGACCGCGGAGCGGATCTGCTCCACCGGGAAGGTCGCCGCGATGGGCACGCGGAGCCGACCCGCCGCGACCAGGCCGGCGATCTGCTCGATGGCGCCGGGGGCGGCGTTGGCGCCGTTCGCCGGGGTGATCCCGTCGACCTGCGCCGCGATGGTGGTGATCCGCTCGTCGGGCACGCCGAGTTCCCGTGCCGCCTGCACCGTGTCCGTCCCGTGCAGGTCGATCGCCGCGGTGACGCCGCCGGGAGCCAGCGCGCGGACCCGGTCGACCAGGCCGTCCCCGTAGGCGACCGGCTCGGCCCCGAGGGCTTCCAGGGCGGCGGCCGAGCTCGCCGATCCCGTTCCGATCACCCGCGCACCCGCGAGCCGCGCGAGCTGCACCGCGAACACTCCGACCCCGCCGCCCGCACCGCCGATGAGCACGGTGTCGCCAGGACCGGGATTCACGACGGCGAGCGCGGCGGCGGCCGTGCACCCGGCGATGGCAAGGGCGGCGGCGGTACGGTCGTCGACCCCGTCGGGGGTGCGGTACGCGGCGCCGCCCACCGCGATCGTCCCGGCCGCGTCGATCACCACATGGTCGGCGACGGCACGGGAGAGGGCGCCGCCGAACACCCGGTCACCCACTGCGAACCCGCTCACACCGTCGCCGTCGCCCTCGCCGACCTGGTCGACGGTCCCGGCGTAGTCGGTGCCGAACCCGCAGGGCAGGCTCAGGCCGAAACGGGTGGCGGTGTCCGCGTCGGAGGTCATGAACCAGTCCATCGGGTTCAGCCCGGCCGCGGCGACGCGCACCCGGATCTGCCCCGGACCGGCCTGCGGCGCAGGCACCTCGCGGAGGTTCAGGGCCTCCGGGCCGCCGAACGAGTCGAACCGGACCGCCCTGCTCGTGGACGCCGACGTGTTGCTGCTCGGTTCCTGCATGCTGTGTTGCCTCCCTGGCGACAAACGAGGGGAGCAAAAGCGGACTATGCTCCGTTTACCAGGGAACCGTAACACAACCGGAGCGTGATCCGTTTTGGAAGAGCCGCAGACTCGCGCACCACGAGCGGACGCGACCCGCAATCGCGACCAACTCCTCCAGGTGGCGAGCCGCGTGTTCGGGTCCGCCGACACCGAGCCGTCGATGCGGGCGATCGCCCGCGAGGCCGGGGTGGGCATCGCCACGCTCTACCGGCATTTCCCCACCCGCGAGGCCCTGGTCGAGGCGGTCTACCGGGATCAGGTCGCGGGGCTCACCGCGGGCGCCCGCGAGCTGCTCGCCGAGTTCCCCCCGCCCGCGGCGCTGCGGCGCTGGATGGACCTGTTCGGGAAGTGGATCGCGGCCAAGAACGGCATGCTCGACACCCTGCTCGCGCTGATCGAGTCAGGCGACATCGCCCACGGCCAGACGCAGACCGAGCTGCTCGCGGCGATCGACGGCATCCTCGACGCCGGCCGCGCGACGAACGAGCTCCGCCCGGACGTCACCGCCGAGGACATCGCCGCCGGCCTCATCGGCATCTTCACCGTCGCCCGCCCGCCCGAGCACGACGCCAGGGCGAACCGCCTGCTGAACATCATGCTGGACGGCCTCCGACCCACCCGCTGAGCCGGCCCTTCGGACGGGCCGGCTCAGCGCGTGACCGGGTCTCTCAGTAGTCCTCGGCGACGCAGTGCTCACCGACGACGTCGTAGCCCGAGGACTCGACGACGGCGCACCGCCAGGGGATCTCGCTGCCGCGCCCGTTGTAGTAGTAGACGTACGCGTCGTAGTGAACCCCGACGGCGGTCCTGCCGCAGTTGGCGCCCTCGACGACGGCGGTCCCGTCGCCGCCGGGGACGGCGCGGCCGACCTCACAGCTGGCCACGGTCCCCGTAGGGGTATCGGCCTGCGCAGCCGGGGCGGCGGTGAGAACGGTCGCCGCCGCGGCTGCGGCTGCGGCGAAGACGGCAAAAGAAATCCTGGCCTTCATGGTGCTCCTTGCTCTGCGGACGAACCGGGACCGACTGCCCGGCCGTGCCGGCACACCCGGGCAACGCGGCTCGGATCATTCCTCCCCCGCCGACAGGACACGCCGGATGCCCCCGGACCCACCCGTACGGCCGTACCCCGTACCCCGTCCCCGTCCCCGTCCCCGGGTCGGTCGACTACGGCAGGCTGCGACGCGGCGCCGAGTGGAGCACCAGCCGGGCGAGTGCGATGAAGGCCGCTGCGCCGCCCAGTGCTATCAGTCGTTCGAACAGGCCGCTGAGGCCGGCGGACCGGGTGGCTCCGTCCAGGACGAACAGCGCGATCATCGCGACCGTGGCCCGGATGGTGGTGCGGGTGTAGGCCGACCACTGGGGCAGGCGCTTCATCGCGGAGGCCAGACAGAACCCCGCGGCGATGAGGGCGGCCACCCCCAGGGTGCTGAGGACGGCGTCCATGGCCCCGCCCGCGGTCGCCGTCTGGAGGTCGGAGGTGCATCCGGGCGCCGCGATCCGGCAGCCCTCGCGCTCGAACGGGCTGAGCAGGTCGCCGAGGCCGAAGATGGAAAGCGCCAGCAGGATCGCCGCCGCCTTCGCGGGTGCGCCGGCCTGCCGCAACGCGGGCCACAGGGCGGCACGCGCGAACAGCACAGCGGTGACCCCGCTCAGGGTGAACACCACGATCAGGAACCACGCGCCCGGCGCCCCGTCGGCGTACATGTCGCTGATCGTCTGACTGAACACGCTGTACCGGGGGCCCTGCCAGGCGGCGGCCAGCAGCCAGCTCAGGGTGAAGGCGACGTGTGCGACCAGTACCGCCCAGGACCAGCGGCGCATGCGCGGAGACGGTTCGGACACCGCCTCCTGATCCGGCCGTGCAGTCAGTGACGTCGTGTGGTCCATGGCACTCTCCGGGTCGGTCGGCTCGGTCGGCTCGGCGCCGGAGGCCTGTCGCCGCCGGCGGACCCGACGTTATGGCCGGACGGCCGGGCCCGGCGTCACCCGCCGGTGGACGATCGCGGGTAGCTCCCTCGGGGGATCCCCGCCCGGTCCGCACGCCACCGCCCCCGCCACCGCCACCGCCACGCCGGATTCAGTCGTCCGCGTGCACCAGTCCGCTGCGGTAGGCATGGATGACCGCGTGGACCCGGTCGCGCAACCCGAGCTTCGCAAGGATCCGCGAGACGTAGGTCTTGACCGTCTCGTGGCTGATGAACAGCTCCGCTGCGATCTCCGCATTGGACTTCCCGGCCGCCACCAGCAGCAGCACCTCGTGCTCCCGGGGCGTCAGGCCCGGAGCGCGGCCCCCGGGCGCCTGCGGCTGCTGCGCGGGAACCGCGGGCCGGACCCGGTCCGCGAAACTGCCGACCAGACTGCGGGTGACCGCCGGGGAGAGCAACGCCTCGCCGGCCGCGACCGTGCGCACCGCCGCCGTCAGCTCGGCGGGCCTGGTGTCCTTGAGCAGGAAGCCGCTCGCTCCGGCCCGCAGGGCGTCGTACACGTACTCGTCAAGGTTGAAGGTGGTCACCACCAGCACCTTCACCGGACGGGCCACGTCGGGTCCGGCCAGTTCGCGGGTCGCGGCGATCCCGTCGAGTACCGGCATGCGGACGTCCATCACCACCACGTCCGGCCGCAGTCGCGCGGCGTCGCGCACCGCCTGCCGGCCGTCCACCGCCTCGCCCACCAGCTCCATGTCGGGCTGGGCGGAGAAGATGGTGGCGTACCCGGCCCGGATCAGGTCCTGGTCGTCGCAGACCATCACCCTGATCCTGGGCGCATCGGGCGTGACCGGGTTCATGGCGCCGCCTCCAGCGGGAGTCGGGCACGGACCTGGAAACCGCCGTCCGACATCGCCTCGGCGCTGAACCGTCCGCCGAACACCTCGACCCGGTGCCGCAGGCCGACCAGCCCCCGACCGCTTCCGGCGGCTGCCAGCGGCCCGACTCCCCGCGCTGCCCTGCCGTCGCCGGACGCCCCCGGGGCACGGGTGACGCCCTCGGTGGTCACCACGATCTCGATCTCCGCCTCGCCGAAGTCGGCCAGCACCGAGGTCCGCCGACCGGGCGCGTGCTTGAGCGCATTGGTCAGCGCCTCCTGCACGATCCGGTAGGCGGTCAGCTCCGGGCCGCCACCCGCGGCCCGCTGCTCGCCCTGCTGGACGAACTCCACCGGCTGACCGGTCCGGCGCACCTGCTCGACCAGATCAGCCACGCGGGTCCGGGTCGGGGCCGTGCGGGTGACCGCCTCGGCATCGCCCGGACCCTTCAACACATCGAGCAGAAACCGCAGTTCGGCCAGCGCCCGGCGCCCGGTGTCGCTGATCGCCTCCAGGCTCTCGGCCGCGCGCCCACCGGCCGGCGGCAGTACGTACTGCGCGGCGTCCGCCTGCACGACCATCGCTGTGACGTGATGGGTCACCACATCGTGCAGGTCCCGGGCGATCCGGTTGCGCTCGGCCGCCGCGGCGGCCAGTACGTCGAGCTGCCGCCGCTGCTCGGCAGCAGCGTGCCTGCCCCGCACCCACGCCCCGGCCCACCAGCAGCCGGCCAGCACCAGAGCGAAGGTGACGAAGTCCACCGCACGCTCCGGCGACCCCTCGACCCGCAGCACCGAGGCGAGCACCGCGTACCCGGCACCGGCCGCAACCGCAGCCGTACGCCGTCCTCGCCCGAGGTGGGCCCCGGCACCGTAGAGAGCAGCCAACAGGCCTTCGCTGCCGAAGTTCGGCGGATAACCGCACACCTGGCCGACGCAGAAGCACATCCCGATCACAGCGAGGCAGACGCCGGGCGCAACCCGGCGAACAGCCAGCGGCAGGCACTGGCCGAGACCCGCCAGCACACCGATGAGGTCCACCTGCCGCACCGTCAACTCACCGAGCAGCACCCCGTCCCCGGCGATGCCCGGCACAAAGGCGACAGCTCCCAGGACCGCCGCGAACGCACCGTCACGCACCAGCAGCGGGCGCCCACGCCACCAGGCCCCGACACGTGCGATCGGCATTCCTACGATGACCTGACTGCGGCTGCGCACCCGACGACGATAGCCGAGGAGAACATCCAGCGGGCTCTCGCCCCGGTAGCACCAGAGCCGGGGTCGACCAGTTCGTCCCGCGTCATCGCGGTGGGGTTCGGGAACTCCGCCGCCTCGCGGCCCCGGCAGAGCGTGTCTTCGGCTCCTGCGGCGCAACGGTAAACGATCAAGGCCCAGGCTTACCGCTGAATTCACGCTCGCCGCATGACAACCCACCGCGTGTCCGGCATCGAGGGCGAAGGCCCGGCGACTGATACGAACTGTCTCCACACGGATCTGGCACTTCATCAATTGCACTGGCCGGGGCCTGCAGAACCCTGCGCCTCGTCACCCTTCCCACGGCCGTACGCGGCGTATCCTCATCGATCTACCATCACGTCGTCGCGCATACTTTTCCAGTCGGGCGAGTTGGGATGAATCGAATATTCTTGAGGCGAATTGCCCATCTTGCGGTCGCTTCGGTGGCCGCAATCGGACTTTCGGCGCTGGCGGCTCCTGCGTCGCGGGCCGCATCTGCGGCCCCGGCCGCTACCCCCACTGTCCCGGGACTGCTGGCGGGGATCAGGTACACCGGCGGGATGACCCAGACGTCGACCGAGAACCCGGACGGTTCCCGCCTGGTCTCGACCGCGCCCGGAGGCGGCCAGGACGACGGTGAGAATCCGGCCTGGTCTCCCGACGGCAAGCGCATCGTCTTCACGTCCTCTCCCGGGCCGGCGATGTGCACCTACACGCCCAACGGCACCAACACGGTGTGCCAGGACTGGGGCATGGACTCGGCTCCCACGTTCACCCCTGACGGGGCCGACATCATCGTGGGCAACATCGCGGTCTGGGGTGACCTCCAGCAACTGGGATACGTTCCCTCGACCTACGTGGCACCGCTTGGCCTGCCGCCGGCGAGCGACATGAAGCCGTGGTTCTCCTCGAACACCGGCGGCGACGACTCCTACCCCACGGTGTCGACGGCGACCGGCGCCGTACTGTTCGAGCACGACGCGAATGCGGCGACGGACATCTGGACCGATCACGGCGACCACACCGCAGGGCTGCTGATCGCGAACGGCCGGCAGCCGGACCTGTCGCCGGACGGATCGACGGTCGCGTTCGTGCGGGCCGTGGGCGGCTACGACCAGATCTTCACCCAGGACGCCTCCGGTGCGGGCACTGCCACACAGGTGACCAGCGGCTCGACCAACCACACCTATCCCAAGTGGACGCCGGACGGCCTGGGGCTGGACTACAACGCCAATCCGGGCACCACCCGCGAGGCCACGGTGGGCCACCACCTGGTCCTGGCGACGCAGGCGGACACCGTCATCCCCAACGGCCTCACCTGGGTCACCCAGCAGCCCACCCAGGTGACCACCCTGGGTGCGGCGTCCACCTTCCACCCCACCGGTCCGACCCGCCTGCTGGACACCCGCACCGACACCGGGCAGCCCGCCGCCCGGGTGCTCGGCCCCGGCGGGATCCTGCCGCTGGCCATCGAGGGCGTGAACAAGATGCCCGCGTCGGGGGTCAGCGCCGTGGTGCTGAACGTCACCGTGACCGCACCGACCGCCGCCGGCTACCTGACCATCTACCCGGAGGGCACACCGAGCCCGGCTTCCTCGAACCTCAACTGGACCAAGGGCGTGACCATCGCGAACCAGGTGGTCGTTCCGGTGGGCGCGGACGGCGAGATCGACTTCGCCAACCACAGCCAGGGCACCACCCAGGTGGTCGCCGACATCTCCGGCTACTACACCTCGGACAGCACCGGGGCGGGCTTCACCGCGGACGGTCCCGCACGGCTGCTGGACACCCGGGCCGCCGTCGGGGTGTCCACCAGGACACCGGTCCGCGCGAACGGAACGGTCGTGCTCCCGGTCGCCGGCAGAGACAAGATTCCTTCCACAGGCGTCTCGGCGGTGGTGCTCAACGTCACCGCCACCGATACCAGGGCCGGTGGTTATGTGACCGTCTACCCGGACGGGAAGGCCAAGCCGACCGCGTCCAACCTCAACTGGACCGCGGGCGAAACCCTCCCCAACCATGTGGTCGTCCCGGTCGGAGCCGACGGCAAGGTCGACCTGGCCGTCCACAGCTCGGGCACGGTCGACCTGATCGCGGACGTGCTCGGCTACTTCGGCGCCGGCGGCTCCGCGTTCCACAGCACCGCCCCGACCCGGCTGATGGACGAGGTCGGCAGCCCCATCGCGGCGAACGCCACGCACACGCTGACCGTGACCGGCTCGACCGTCCCGGCCGGTGCCACCGCGGTGGTCCTCAACGTCACCGTGACCAAGGCCAAGGCCGGCGGCTACCTGACCGTCTACCCGAACGGCACGGCCAAGCCGACCGCCTCCAACCTCAACTGGCTGACCGGCGGGACCGTCCCCAACCTGGTGACCGTGCGCCTGGTCGACGGGAAGCTCGACTTCGCCGTCCACAGTTCCGGCAGTGTCGGCGTGATCGCGGACGTGTTCGGCTACTACGGCGGCTGAAACCGCACATCATTCGCAGCCGGACAGCCTTGAAGCCCAGGCCGGGAGATGTCCCCGGCCTGGGCTTCGGTTGCTGGACAGGTTCTCACCGTCATGAGGGCAGGTAGTAGCCCTCGATGTCGGCGGCGAGGCTGAGACTGCCGTGGGCGTTGTAGAGGTCGATGGATCCGTCGGGGCCGATGGGGACCAGGACGGTGACGGCTCGGGTGGTGCGGGCGGTGAGGTTGAGGTTGGAGCTGGTGGTGGGGGTGCTGCCGTGGGGGTAGGCGGTGAGCCAGGTGGAGGCGGTGGGGGTGATGCCCGTCAGGTTGATCAGTACGGCGCTGGCGCCGGCGGGGACCGCGGAGGTGCCGCCGACTTTGAGGACCAGGTGGGACCCAGGTCCCAGGGGGGCTTTGCGGGCGCCGGTGGCGTTGCGGGTGTCCAGGATCCGGGTCGGGGTGAGGGGGACGTAGGGGGCGCCGTGGGTGGTGCCCTTGGTGCTGGGGTCGGTGATGTCGTAGCCCTGGACGTCGGCAACCAGGTCGACGGTGCCGGAGTGGTTGTACAAGGTGACCAGGCCGGTGTAGTCGAGCGGGACGACGACCTGGTTGGAGGTGGTCTGCCCGGTGTGGAAGTTCAGTACCGAGGTGGTGGGGGCCTTGCCGTCGCGCTGGACGCCGATGTAGCTGGTGGCGCTCGCGTCGGTCTCGGTGAGGTTCAGCACCACCGCTGAGGCCTGGGTGTACGGGGGCGCGGCCCTGAAGGTCACGGTCGAGCCGGGGCCGACCGCGTGGCGGCTGGTACCGGTGGCGTTGCGGGTGTCCAGGATCCGGGTCGGGTTCTTGGCGGTCACATACCCGGCGGGGGGCTGGAGGGCCGCGGTGGTGTAGTAGCCCTGGACGTCGGCGAGGATGTCGGCGGTCCCGGCGTAGTTGTACAGGTCGATGTAGCCGTCGGCCGCGACCGGGACAGTGACCTGGTTGGGGGTGATCTGGCCGGGGGCGAGGTTCAGGTCGGACGCGGTCGGGGTCGCGGCGCCGTCGCGGTAGGCGGCGATCCAGGTGCCGGCGGTGGCGTCCAGCCCTGTCAGGTTCAGCGTGACGGCGGTGAGTCCGGTGCTGGGCAGGCCCTGGGCCCCGGCGACCTTCAGGCGCACCACGGCCCGCGGGCCCACCGCGCCTCGGTGGCCTCCGGTGCTGGTGCGGGTGTCCAGCAGCCGTACCGGCCCGAAGGGGACCAGAGTGCTGCCGACCGAAAGGAGTTGGGTGGTGTGCGCGGTCTTCCCGGCGGTGTCGGTGGTGGTGGCGGCGAAGGTGTAGGTGCCGGGCGCGGCGTAGGTGTGGGTGATGACAGGGACAGGGACAGGGACGGGGTGGCGGAAGCGGTCTGCGGGGCGCTGCCGTCGCCGAAGTCGTAGGTGTACTGGGCGATGTCCCGGTCATCACTCGCGTTGCCGGACACCGAGACGGTCAGGCCCTGGCGGCTCACCCCGATCTCCGGTACCAGCGGGAGAGTCTGGGACACGTCGAACGTGGTGGTGCCCTGGAAGGTGGTGCCGTCCGCGTTGGTGGCGATCACAGTCACGGTGGGGAACCCGACGGCGGTGTAGGTGTGCGTGGCGCTGGGCGTGGTGGTCTCGGTGGGGGCGCTGCCGTCACCGAAGTCGAACCGGTACCCGGTGATCGCCGCGTTCCAGGGGTTGGTCACCTGCAAGGTGACCGTCTCAGCCAGCGGAGCCGGCCCCTTGTCCACCGACATGACGGGCTTCAGCCCCTGCAGCGCGTGGAACTCGACCGCGCCGCGGTCCACCACACCGACGCCGGTGTCGGGCACCAGTGGGTCGTCGACCCGGGGCCGGTCGTACCGGTCACTGGCCAACTCATCGGGGGCGTCCGCATCCCCCGAGTCGATCAGCGGCGAGCCCTCGGTGGGCCAGTAGGAGTCCTGCACGCCCATGTGGTCCAGATCGTGCGCACCTTGACCGGTGGCCGCGGTGAACGCCGCACTACTCGCATACGGCGCACCACCCCACAGATAGTCCTCCCCCGGAGACTGCGCCTGCACCGCGTTGTAGTCGCTGCGCACGTTGGCGACCGAGTCGGCGGAGACGGCGATCTCGGCGGGCGAGGCCGCCAGCGGGCACCCGGTTTGCCCACCCGCCCACTGGGCGACGACGTTTTCGATGGATCCCGAGGAGGATCCGGTGATGTCGACCGCACGGCCGCACGTCGAGGAGAGCGAATCACCGGTCACCACGATCCCGGCCACCCCATCGGCGTGGATCCCGCCTTCGCCCCGTCCTCCCTCGAAGTTGAACATGGAGTCGGTGACCACGATGTTGCCGGCCCCGGCCTGCACGTTCAGCCCCCAGCCCGTGAACTGGTGAACCTCGGTCCTGGCGACCGTCACATCCGAGGAGGTGCCGTCGACGTCAATCGCGTCCTGCGGATCGACGTAGTCGTCGCCGGCGTCGTACAGCAGCTCGTCATCGAGCCGGATTCGGTGGGCGCCGATCAGCTGGAACCCCGGGAACGGGGCCGAGGTTCCCACGCTGAGGCCGGAGAAGTCGATGTCGTGCGCGTTGCGGACGGTGAATGCCGCGGCCTTCACCGGCCGGATGTCGTCCCCTTCGGCGTCGGCGGCCATGGCGAAGGTGATGGGCGCCCCGGGGGTGCCGGAGTGAGTGATCGTCACCGGCTGGGTGTACAGCTTGCCCAGGCTCGGGACGATATGGACAGTCTGGCCCGGCAGCGCCGCGTCAGCCGCGGCTTGGATCGTGCAGAACGGGACGGACTGCGTACCGGCGCCCGTGTCGGTGCAGGCTGCAGCGGACTGATTGACGTACAGGTCCTGGGCCGGGTCGGCGTGGGCTGACGTGGTACCCGCCACACCGCTCAGGAGCAGCACGAGAGCTCCGGTCGCGGTGACGGCACGGCGGCGCAGCAGCATGACGAAGTCCCCCCAGGAGCCAGGAGCTCGTTCGGTTGCCGCTCTGGCCGATGATGTGCGATGACGATCTGCGGCACTGACCCTAGCGTTATGGATCACCCAGCACCATGCTCCCCGGATTCGCTGCTGCGGTTTGCGGAGCATCGCCCGGTTATCGTCACCCTCAGGATTCCTGCCAGCTGGCTCCCAACGGCGCCGCGACGGCATATCCACCACGCAGCGCCATGCGGGCCCGCCGCGGAGTCGGCTCAACTGGCTTTGGCCTCCTGCTCGGCGAGCTCACGCTTACGGTGGCAGACCATGCGGACCAAATCTTGCAGACCGCTGTTCGGCCGCATGAAGACCTGGCCGTGGGCAGTGAGGACCTGGAGGATGTTGACCCCCACCGCTCTGATCCTCGCTCGCGCCAAGCCCCTGGGCGTGGGCTTCGCCCCTGATGCCGGCACGGGCCCGTCCGCACTGAGGTCGCTGCGCCGGCGCAGCCCCACGGCTGGCCCGCAGCACTAGCCTGTGCCTGCGCGCGCCTGCAGTGGCGCGGCACCGTCACCGACGCGGCGCGCCGCGCACCGGCGGCTCCCTCGGGCCGGCGTCGCGAGCGTGCTGGTGGGCGCGATCGCAGGCGCAGGCGAGGGCTTGTGACGGGCACTCAGGTGTCCAGCAGGGCAGGGACGAAGATGTCGTCGCTGGTGAGCAGGGTGCGTGAGAGGCCCTGCTGGTGGTGGTAGCGCAGGAAGGTGTCGACGGCGTGGCGGTTGGCCGTGATGCCGTAGGGCCACCAGTCCTCCCCCAGCAGGCGTCGGTTCTCGTCGAAGAGTTCGCTGAACCAGGGGGTCATGGAGGCCATGTGCTGCTTGGTCGCTCCCTCGCGGTGGCGGCGGGCGAGGTCGTCCTTGGCGGTGCAGAAGGCGCGGTACACCGCCTGGAGCAGCTCGGTGTGGTCGGCCAGCTCCTTGCGGACCGCCACCACGTGCATCATCGGGAAGATACCGGTGCGGCGGTAGTAGGAGCGCTCCACTGCTTCGTAGTCGGGGAAGAGCCGGGCGATCCTGGGCGACCCGTCGAGCAGCGCCTGCGGAACGTCCACCGAGATCAGGGCATCGATGTCGCCCGCTTCGAGCATGGCGCCGAGGGTCTGGCCGTCTGCCGCGTGCCGCACCTCCACGACGGCGGGCACGGGCTGCGGGATCCAGTCGAAGGAGGGGATCGGATGGTCGGTCCCGCCGATCACCCAGCGGCACTGCTCCGGGGTGACGCCGTACTCGTCGGCCAGGATGCCCTTGACCCACACACCCGGGTCGTGGCCGTAGAGGGCGAACTCCCCCACGGTGCGCCCGACCAGGTCCTTCGGAGTCACGATCCCCGAAGCCGAGTTGACGAAGACCGCGCTGTGGCGGAAGTTCCGGTTGGGGAAGACCGGCAGCGCGAGGAACGGCGGATCCTCCAGGTCGAAGGTGCGCAGGAAGTAGGTCAGTCCCAGCTCTGCGACGTCGAACTCGCCCTGGACCATGCGCCGGAAGGTGTCCGAGACCAGCGGCTCGGTCGCGAAGGAGGCGTCCACCCCCTCGATGGGCACGGCCCCGTCGAGAAGGGCGGCGGTGTGCTCGTAGCGGTAGGTGCTGACAGACAGATCGGCGTCGTGCATGGCGAGCCCTCCTCGGGCAAAGCTTCCGCGAATAACCGTTCACTATTAAGCTAGCGAGAGCAGGGCACCGAGTCAACGCGAACCTTCATTCACTTTGCCTTCGGTCCCGGTCACCAGCCGCACATCGAGGAGGAACCGTCCATGCCGCGGATCAGCGACGCGCGTCGCGAGGCGAAGCGCGCCGAGATCGTTGCCGCCGCACGCCGCTGCTTCGCGCGCGACGGCTTCCACCAGACCTCCATGCCCGACATCGCCCGCGAGGCCGGAATCGCCGTCGGCGCCTCCTACCGCTACTTCGCCGGCAAGGAGGAACTGGTCCTGGAGATCGCCGGCGACGCTTTCCGGCTGGTCTTCGCCCCGCTCGAACACCTCGCCCGCCCCGCCGGAGCCAGCGCGACGTGCAGCGCACCCCCGGTGTCGCACGCGCTCGGCGAGATCGTCGCCGCATCGCTCACCGCGACTGCCCCCGCCCCCGACGCCGCCGGCAATCCCGTCCCCATCGACGAGGTGCTGCGCTGCGCGGTGCAGGCCTGGGGCGAACTCCTGCGCAACCCGGCCCTGCACCGGCAAGCCGCCGAGGGCTTCGAGCAAGTCCGCAGCCGCCTGGCGGAGTTGCTGCGCCAGGGCCGGCGCACCGGCGCCCTCAGCCCGGAAGTCGACCCCGACACCGCCGCACGCCTCGTCATGGCCCTGGCCCACGGGGTCATCCTGCAACGAGTCGCCTTCGGCCTCGACGACGTCGACGGCATCACCCGGGAGGTCCACGCGCTGCTGTCGGCGACAGGCACACGGGGCGATCTCCCGTGATCCTCTGGGCCGACGCGTTCACCCGACCTACTGGCGGACCCTGGCCGAACGGCCGGCTCCGCCGTTCCAGCCTGGGCCTCAAGCAGTGGCCGCGGGCGGTCGCCATCGAGCTCGCCGGGCGAGCCGTCGGAGTCCAGGGAGCAGCTGGTCTAGCTGCCCTGGAAGGTGTAGTGCGGTGTGGTGTCCTGGTAGGTCTGGGTGGTGGGTTGGTAGTCGAAGTAGTAGCTCAGGGTGTGGCCGGCCGGGACGGTCACCGACTGCTCCCAGCGGCCCGCGGCGGCGTTCCAGGTGGCCATGTAGTTGAGCTGGCCTCCGTTGTCCAGGGTGTAGTGGACCGCCACGAAGCTGCAGCTGCCGCTGCCCGGCTTGAACCAGATGGTGTCGTTGCCGCCGGTCCCGGTGGCGACGCCCTGGGTGAAGGCGCCGCTGCTGCCGGTCGGGCTCGTGGTGGCGGACGGTGTGGTGCTGGGCGTGGGCGTCGGCGTGGCGGTTGGGGTGGGTGTCGGGCTCGCGCTGCTGCTGGGACCGGAGGTCGGAGTGCTTCCGGTGCAGTTGGCCGGGGCGTTGACGAACAGGCACTTCTTCAGCTCGTTGACGAAGTTCTGCTCGATGGTGGGGTCGGCCTGGATCCGGGCGTCGCCCCAGTAGCCGTTGGAGCAGCCGGCCCCGCCGGCCGAGGCGCCGTCGGCGCACTGCCAGGAGGTCTGGGCGTCCCAGTCGGTGTTGATGTAGGAGGCGACCCGGATGACGTCGCTGTTCTGCTCGATCCAGTTCCAGTAGCCCGCGTACCACTGGTTCCAGACCGTGGCTGCGTCTGTGCCCTGCGGGTTCTTCTGCATGATGCAGCTCTTGGTCAGCCCCGAGGTGCTGTAGCCCTGCGGGGACGCCTCGGCGATCATCACCGGCTTGCCGTGGCCGCGGGCGAAGTCCAGGACCCGGTTCTGCAGCGTGACCGGGTTGATGTCGTAGCTGCTGCAGCCCCACTGGGTCGACAGTGAACCGGCGTTGTAGAAGTCGGACAGGCCGACGTAGTCGACGTAGGCGTCACCGGGGTACCACGGGTCGAGGTGGTTCGGGTCGGTGACGGTGTAGTTGTACTCGGGGTGGTCCGGCGAGGAGTTGAGCGGCCAGGCGGCGCTCTGCCAGACCGTGGCCACGTTGGAGGCGCCCAACGCGTCGATGCGGCCCTTGATGTACTGGAACGCCTTGACGTAGTAGCCCGCGTTGTAGCAGTTCCAGGGCCCGTCGAACTCGTAGCCGATGCGCAGGTAGGTGGGGCGCCCCCAGGACTTGAACTGGTTGACCATGCGGTCGATGTCCGCCCGGTACTTCGCAGTCAGCTGGGGGGTGATGTCGGCGTCCGCGGTCCCGATGATGGCGCGCAACGGTTGGTTGGTGCAGCCGGTCGAGGCGTCGGAAAGGTAGAGCCCGACCGCGAGGGCGGAGTTCGGGTACTGGCTCAGGGTCTGGTTGAAGTCGTAGGTCCCGCTGCCGTAGTCGACCGGGGAGAACATGCCGGCCAGCGGGGCCGGGCTGCCGCCCTCGATCAGGTTGGTGTACAGGGTCACCCCGCCGGGCTGCGGGGCGCCGAGCGCGGCGTTGCCCAGGACCTGGGTCTTGTAGTCGGACAGGGTGTCGCTGTCCTGGCCCATCACCGCCAGGACCTTCCCCCCGGCGGGCAGGTTGCGGGCGCTCAGGGTGGTGGCAGCGTGGGCCGCGGTGGCGGGGGGCAGCGCCAGAAGGGCCGCGGTCAGGGCCGCGGTGGCGGTGGCGGCGAGGGCCGCCAGGCGTGATCGGATACGCACAGGTGCTCCTTGGCTGAGTGGTGCCATGCCGCGGCGCCGGCGCCGCGGGGTCGCGAGGGCTCCGGGGCAACCGAAACTGTCGCTGTGTTTCCGATGGAGCACCGTAGGAGCGGGCAGGCTCACCGTCAATGGGTTGCACACAACGCGCACGGGTTCAGGCCGGAGGCGACGGGCCCGGCCGGGCAGGGCGCCCAGGTCAGCGCGTCGGCGCCGCCGTCGGCGCAGCGGCTCAGCCCCGGGCCGGGCCGGTGCTTTCGCGGATGACCAGGTCAGTGGCGAGTTCCAACCGCTGGGTGCCACCGGGCAGCACCGCGTCGACGCCCTTGAGGACGATGCGCGCGCCCATCGCGGCCATCTCGCCCAGCGGCTGACGCACCGTCGTCAGCGGCGGCGAGGCCCAGGCGGCCGAGGCGACGTCGTCGAAGCCGACCACGCTCACGTCCGTGCCGACATGCAGCCCGGCCTGCCGGATCGCCTCGTACGCGCCCAGCGCCTGCAGGTCGCTGCAGGCGAACACCGCGGTCGGGGGCCGGTCCAGGGCGAGCAGCTCGCGCATGCCGCTGAAGCCGGTCTCGTGGTGGAAGTCGCCGCGGCGGATGAGGTCCGGGTCGACGGCGATGCCGCCGCCTTCCAGTGCGGCGCGGTACCCGTCCAGCCGGGCGCGGGCGCACTGGATGTCGGTCGGTCCGGTGATGATGCCGATCCGCCGGTGGCCCAGCGCCAGCAGGTGCTGGGTCGCGGCGAGGCCGCCGGGCCAGTTGGTGGCGCCCACCGAGGGGATGGCCGGGTCGGGGTTGCCGACCGGGTCCACCACCACCAGCGGCACGCGCAGGTCTTGGATCTTGCGCCGCTGCCCCGCGGGCAGTGCGGTGACGGCGAGGATCACCCCGTCCGAGCCGCGCCGGGTCAGGTTGTCCAGCCAGCGCAGGATGTCCGCGGGCCGGCCGTGCACCGCGGTGATCACGACGCCGACGCCGTGCCGGGCCGCCTCGCGCTCGACGCCCTGGATCACCTCGACCGACCAGGGGCTGTCGATCTCGTTGATGACCAGGTCGATCAGTTCGACGCTCCGGGTCGGACGGCTGCGCCTGCGCAGGTAGTTGTGCTTCTCCAGCAGCGCCTCCACCCGATCCCGGGTGCCCTGGGCGACCTGGGCGTGGCCGTTGAGAACCTTGGAGACGGTCGGCACCGAGACCCCTGCCTCGCGGGCGATGTCCGCGATGGTGACCCGGGGGGTCTCGGCTCCGGGCGCGACATCGGCGCTGGTCGGAGCCGGTGGGGTTGGCTGGGTGCGGCCGCTGCGGGACACGGGAACCTCGCTGTCTGGTCGGTCGCAGCCAGCGTAGCGCAGCCGCGCAGAAACTTTCGAAAAGCGCCGGGACCGTCCCGCGGAACCCCCGCGGGCCCGCTGAAACCACACCGTTACGTCCGTCGGCGTTGACGCCGTCCGGGGAAGACCCTACGTTCCTCGACTTAGAAAGTATCGCAACTTTCTTTCACTTTCGCGATCCACAAGGAGCGTGTTTCCGATGATGCACCGCAGAGCATCCGTACGCACGGCTGTCGCCCTGGCCGCCGTCTCCGCTATGGCCCTGGGGCTGTCAGCCTGCGGCGGCACCGCAGGCCCCGGCAGCAGCACCAGCGGCTCGGCCTCCTTGACGGTGTGGTCGCTGCAGGACACCGCGCTGAACCCGGTGCAGCAGACCTCCATCAAGGCCTACGACACCGCGACCCCGGGCACCAAGGTCACGATGCAGACCTTCGTCAACGACCCCTACAAGCAGAAGCTGCAGACAGCGCTGGGCTCTCCCGACGCCCCGGACGTCTTCCTGAACTGGGGCGGCGGCAACCTGGCGACCTACGTCAAGGCAGGGGACGTCGCCGACCTCACCGGGGCCCTGCAGACCGACCCCGCGTTCCTGAACGCCTTCCTGCCCAGCGTCCTGGACGGCGGGAAGATCGACGGCAAGAACTACGGCGTGCCGATGGAGGGTGTGCAGCCGGTCGCCCTGTTCTACAACAAGGACGTCTTCGCCGAGGCCGGGATCACCGCCGCTCCGGCGACCTGGGCCGACCTGCTCACTGACATCGACGCGATGAAGGCCAGGAAGGTCACGCCGATCGCGCTGGCCGGGTCGCAGGCGTGGACCGAGCTGATGTGGATGGAGTACCTCCTGGACCGCGTGGGCGGGCCCAAGGTCTTCGCCGCGATCCAGGCCGGCGCCCCCGGCGCCTGGAAGGACCCGGCCGTGCTCACCGCGCTCACCATGATCCGTGACCTGGTCGACCGCGGCGCGTTCGGCACCAACTACGGCTCGGTCGGCCAGGACTCCGGCGGCGCGGACGCGCTGCTGGCCAAGGGCCGGGCCGGGATGGAGCTGATGGGCTCCTGGGAGTACGCGGGCCAACTGGCCGGCGCGCCCGACTTCGTCAAGAGCGGCAAGCTGGGCTGGACCACCTTCCCCAGTGTCCCGGACGGCAAGGGCGACCCCAAGGACGTGGTGGGCAACCCGTCCAACTTCTTCTCCGTCACCGCCAAGTCCAAGAACACCAAGGCGGCCGTGGACTTCATCGAGAAGACCGTGGCCTCGCCCGACTACGTCAAGGACCTCATCGCCATCGGCCAGGTCCCCGCCGTCGCCGGTGCCGACGCCCAGCTCCAGTCCGGCCCCAACGCCGACTACACCACCTTCGTCTACGGCCTGGTCAAGAACGCACCCTCGTTCACCCAGTCCTGGGACCAGGCGCTGGACCCGGCCACCGCGCAGAACCTGCTCACCGACCTGCAGAAGGTCTTCAACAAGCAGAGCACCCCGCAGCAGTTCGTCAGCGCGATGGGCGCCGCATGACCGGCGGCACCGCCCTCACCCGCCCGCTCCTCGGGCGGAGCAGCGTCTCCCGCGGGCGGGACGCGGCCCCCCGCCCGCGTGCCGCCGACGGGCGGCCCGGCGGCTGGTGGGCGGCACCGGCGCTGGTGTACTTCGCCCTGTTCGCACTGGTGCCGATGGCCTTGGTGGTCGTGCTCAGCTTCTGCCGCTGGAACGGCCTGGGCAGTCCGCACTGGACCGGCCTGGGCAACTGGGCCAAGCTGCTGCACGACCCGCAACTCGGCCCCTCGCTGCGGCTGTCGCTGCTGCTGACCGCGGTGACCTGGCTGGTGCAGACCCTCATCTGCCTGCCGCTGGGGGTGTGGTGCGCCGGTCCGCAGCGCTCCCGCGCCGTGCTCAGCGCAGTGTTCTTCGTACCGCTGCTGATGTCCAGCGCCGCCGTCGCGCTGCTGTTCTCGGCGCTGCTGGACCCCAACTTCGGCCTGGCGCACATGATCGGCCCCTGGCTCGGGGTCCCGGACGGCAACTTCATCGGCAGCCCGCGACTGGCGCTGTGGACCGTGATGGCGGTCGTCAGCTGGCAGTTCGCCCCCTTCCACACCCTGCTCTACCAGGCCGCCGCCCGGCAGGTGCCGGTCAGCCTGTACGAGGCGGCGACCGTGGACGGCGCCGGCCGGTGGCGCGCCTTCGCCTCGATCACCCTGCCGCAGCTGCGCAACACCGTGATCACCTCCTCGGTGCTGATGCTGGTCGGGTCGCTGACCTACTTCGACATCGTGCTGATCCTGACCGACGGCGGCCCCGGCGCCGCCACCCGGGTGCTGCCGCTGCACATGTACCTCACCGGCTTCAGCAGCTTCGACATGGGCTACGCCAGTGTGCTGGCGGTGTTGCTGCTGGTCGCCGGGACCACGCTGTCCCTGCTGGTGGTCCGGGTCACCGGCTTCCGCAGGATGACCAGCCAGCGGGAGGGCCTGTGAGCACCCGTGCCCGACGGATCCCGCGCGGGCGGCCCGACGTCCTGGGCGGCCTCGGCGCGCTGGTGTGGCTGGTCGTCGTCGGCGTTCCGCTGTACTACGTGCTGGCCTCCAGCCTGCGGCTGAAGAGCGACTACCTCGACGCGGGACCGCTGGCGCCGCCGACCCGTCCGGTGCTGGCCAACTACCGGACCGTGCTCGACTCCGGCTTCGCCGGCTACCTCTGGAACAACATCGTGGTGACCGGCTGCACGGTGGCGCTGGTGCTGGCCCTGGCCGTGCCCGCGGCGTTCGCGATCGTCCGCAGCCGCAGCCGACTGGTCGCGGGCGGGTTCTCGGTGATGCTGATGGGGCTGGCGATCCCGGCCCAGGCCACCATCGTCCCGGTGTACCTGGTCATCACCCGGCTGCACCTGTACGACACGCTGACCGCGATCGTGCTGCCGACCGCGGCGTTCTCGCTGCCGATGGCCATTCTGGTGCTCAGCTCCACCCTGCGGGACGTCCCCGGCGAGCTCTACGAGGCGATGACCGTGGACGGCGCGGGCCCGGCCCGGGTGCTGCGCTCCCTGGTCCTGCCGCTGACCCGGCCGGGCCTGGTCACCGTGGGCATCTACACCGCGCTCGGCGCCTGGAACGGCTTCATCTTCCCGCTGGTGCTGACCCAGTCCGACGCGCGCCGAACGCTGACCCTCGGCCTGTGGAACTTCCAGGGCCAGCACGGTGTGGACGTGCCCGCGACCATGGCCGCCGTGGTGCTGTCGCTGCTTCCCCTCCTGGCTGCCTACCTGGTGGGACGCCGCCACCTGCTGTCCGGCCTGACCGCGGGGTTCGGCAAGTAGCCGTGCCCGGCCCCGCTGCCCCGACCGTCCCGCATCCGTGCCCCGACCCGAGAGGCTTCCATGACCACCGAGGCCACCGCCCGTACCCGGGACGGCGACCCGCCGCCCGCCGAACCCGCTGCGCTGATCCGCAACCCGGTGCTGCCGGGCTTCCACCCCGACCCCTCGGTGCTGCGCGTGGGCGAGGACTACTACCTGGCCACCTCCACCTTCGAGTGGTCCCCCGGTGTGCGGCTGCACCACTCCCGCGACCTGGTCCACTGGCAGTCACTGGGCGGCATCCTGGACCGCACCGACCTGCTCGACCTCACCGGGGTGCCGGACTCCGGCGGTGTCTGGGCACCCTGCCTGTCGCACGCCCACGGCCGGTTCCACCTGGTGTTCACCCGGGTCGACAACCACCACGGCGGCTGGTGGGACGCGCAGAACTACCTCACCACCGCGGCCGACATCACCGGGCCCTGGTCGGATCCGGTCCCGGTGCATGCCCGCGGCTTCGACCCGTCCCTGTTCCACGACCACGACGGCCGGTGCTGGATGCTGTCGCTGACCGGCGACTGGCGCCCGGGGACCACGCCCTTCGCCGGGATCCAGGCCCAGCAGTGGGACTGCGCGACGGGCCGGCTGCGCGGCCGGGTCCACAACCTGTTCCAGGGCAGTGCGGCCGGGGTCACCGAGGGCCCGCACCTGTACCGGCGCGACCACTGGTACTACCTGCTCACAGCCGAGGGCGGCACCTCCTGGGAGCACCAGGTCACCGTGGCCCGCTCGCGCCGGCTCCTCGGCCCCTACCTGCCCGACCCGGCCGGACCGACCCTCACCTCGCGCGATCGCCCGGACCTGGCGCTGCAGAAGGCCGGGCACGGCAGCTTGGTCGAAACCCAGAACGGCGAGTGGTACCTGGCCCATCTCACCGGACGCCCGGACACGCCGCGAGGCCGCTGCGTGCTGGGGCGGGAGAGCGCCCTGCAGCCGGTCTGCTGGAGCGACGACGGCTGGCCCCGGGTCGCCGGGGGCATCCCCGCCGAGGCCGTCCCGGCCCCCGACCTGCCCCCGGCGCCGCTGCCCGCGGAGCCGGAGCGGGACGACTTCGACAGCGCGCCCCTGGGACCGCAGTGGAGCAGCCTGCGCCGGCCCGCGACACCCGACTGGGCCGACCTCACCGCCCGTCCGGGCCACCTGCGGATCCACGGCGGGCAGTCGCCGCGCGGACGCCGCACCCCCAGCCTGATCGCCCGTCGCGCCACCAGCAGGCACTGCTCGCTGGAGGCCGCGATCGACTTCACCCCGGCCGGGTTCCAGCAGCTCGCCGGTATCACCGCCTACTACGACAGCCGCAACTGGCACTACGCCTACCTCACCCGCGACGATCTGGGCGGCACCGTCCTGCAGGTTCTGACCTGCGACGACGGCCGAAGGATCAGCTATCCCGAAGCGACCGTTCCCCTCTGGCCCGGCACCCGGGTCGGCCTGCGCGCGACCATGGACGGCCCCCAGCTGCGCTTCGCCTACGAGACGGAGCCCGACACCTGGCACGAGCTGGACGCCGTCCTGGACGCCACGATCCTGTCCGACGAGTACGCCGGCGAGAAGCACGCCCCCGACGGCCGCTCCGCCAGTCCCGCCTTCACTGGCGCCTTCTTGGGGCTGTGGGTGCAGGACCTGGGCGCCGACGGCGGCTACGCGGACTTCGACCACGCCACCTACCGCAACCACTGACCTCCCGCCAGACAAGAAGGAGCCCCATGCCGCCGATCCGGCGCGTCCGCGCCGCACTCCTGGCCCTGCTCGCCCTGCTGCTGAGCACACTGGCCGTCCCCTCCGCGCACGCCGACCCCGCGACCCAGCGGGCCCTGCTGGTCGGCCAGAGCAACACCGGTGCCTGGAACGACCTGACCGGCTCCACCGGCGCGGCCCCGCAGGGCGGCTCGGTCTACTACAGCGTCCGTGACGGGGCCTTCTCCGGAGCCTGCGGCGGAAGCTGCGAACAGGACTACGCCCAGTTCCTCGCCGCCCAGGGCAAGCAGATCGAGGTCGGCGTCAGCTGGAAGGACGACCCGCCCGGCTGGGACGGCGACAACGCCGACAAGGAGACCGCCTCCCAGCAGGCCACCGCGGCGATCGCGGCGGGAAGCTACGACGCGCAGTTCACCCAGCTCGCCGATTTCATCAGGCGCTACCCCGCCGCCACCTTCCTGATCCGGGTCGACTACGAGGTCAGCTCCGCCTTCTTCTGCACCAACGGCACCGACTGCACCCCCTACAAGAACGCCTTCCGCCACGTGGTCCAACTGCTGCGGACGCAGACCGGCGCCGGCAGCCGGGTGCAGTTCGTCTACCACCCGGTCCGCGGCGAGTTCGACACCCTCTACCCGGGCGACGACGTCACCGACTGGATCGGCGTCAGCGTCTTCAACCAGGACCTGTGCCAGCCCTACCGGGAGAACGGCACCACCTACTGGAACGGCACCGAGGACACCACCGCCCGCACCTGCTCCGGCTACTACGACGACTACGTGGGCGGGAACCTCAACGCCGTCCCGCACGGCTACCCGGCCGACACCAACATCCTGCGGATGATGTGGTGGGCCCAGCAGCACAACAAGCCCGTGATCATCGCCGAGTCCGGGGTCCAGCGGATGAGCGACGCGCTCACCTCCGGCGGCACCCAGGCCGACAGCGACTACACCGCCTGGATGCAGCGCCTGCAAACCCTGATCACCTACCAGGGGCCGCTGCCCAACGGCACCGTCGACGGCACGCAGAGCCACTTCACCGGAACCGGGTACGACCTCTCCCACGTGGTACGGGCGCTGACCTACATCGACGTCGACTGGCGCTACGGCTTCGACGGCCAGACCTCCCCCGACAGCCCGCCCGCCCTTCCCCCCAGCAGCGGTTGGTACGTCAACTCCCTTCTCAGCCAGTACCCCCAGGGTCGTACGGCCTTCTGCAACCTGCTCGACGGCGCCGGCTTCACCGCGCGCTGCCGCTGAGCCCCGGCAGCCGGCCCGGCCGACTGCGCCCCACCCCGCCCGCGCAGCCGGGATTCCGTTGTTGATGCGCTGGAACCAGAAGAGAGACGAGACCGCACTGCCTCAGCGCACACGCCGGTGCCAGACGGTAGTGTGATCACTACCGTCTGGAGTCTCGCCTGGAGGTCGCGCCGTGGCAGCCGCCGCAGATCCGCACAGCGAGGTGATCATCGTCGGCGCCGGGCTCGCCGGCCTGGCGTGTGCCGCGGACCTGCTGGCGGCCGGGCTCAGCGTCCAGGTACTGGATGCCTCGGACGCCGTGGGCGGCCGGATGCGCACGGACACCGAGGCAGGCTTCCACCTGGACCGCGGCTTCCAGGTGCTCAACACCTCCTATCCGCAACTGCGACGACGCCTGGACCTGCGCGCGCTCCGGCTCCGCCGGTTCACCCCGGGCATCCTGCTCGACCACGGCGACCGACGGGTGCGGCTCGGCGATCCGACCCGGCATGCCGGAGACCTGGCGGACCTGCTGCCCGGACGCTTCGCCGCGCCGCGCGACCTGGCGGCGCTGGCCCTGCTCGGCGGACGCGACCTGCTGGCACCGCCGGCCCTGCTGCGCCGGGGCCCGGAGACCACCACCCAGGCCGCCCTGGCTGCCGCCGGCGTCTCCGACGAGCTCGTCGAGGCCCTCTTTCGCCCCTTCCTGGCCGGGGTGTTCCTGGAGGACGCCCTGGAGACCTCCAGCCGCTTCTTCCACTTGGTCCTGCGCAGCATGCTGCGGGGAACCACGTGCCTGCCGGCCGAGGGCATCCGTGCGGTGCCCGACCAGCTGGCCGCGGCCCTGCCGCCGCGCTCGCTGCGACTGGAGGCCCCGGTGCTGCGCCTTGCAGAGAACGGGGTGCTGTTGCGGGACGGCACCGAACTGACCGCCGAGAGCGTGGTGGTGGCGACCGGTGCGCGCGCTGCCGCGGCCCTGCTTCCGGAGCTTGCCGTCCCGGCCGGGCGCACCGTCACCACGTACTACCACGCGGCGGCCGACTCACCGCTGGCCGAACCGACCCTGCTGGTCGACGGCAGCCGGGCCCTGCTGCACACCTGCGTCCTGACCGAGGTCGCGCCGACCTACAGCACCGACGGACGGGCGCTGGTGTCCAGTTCCGTGCTCGGCGGGGACGCACCCGCGCAGGAGGGCTCGGTGCGGGCCCGGCTCGCCGAGCTCTACCGGACGGACACCAGCGGGTGGGAACACCTCGCCACCCGCACCGTCACCGACGCCCTGCCCGCCATGCCGGCCCCGCACCCGCTGACCCGGCGCACCCGGCTGGGGCACGGCCGCTACGTCTGCGGGGACCACCGGGCCACCGGCTCGGTGCAGGGCGCACTCGCCTCGGGCGCCAGGGCCGCCCGGGACGTCCTCGCCGACCGCGCCCGGGGCCCACGGGCCTGAAACGCTGCACCATCGCTGCGCTCTGCGCGGTCGCCGTTGCGGATCGACGCTGAAGGAGTCCGCAACAGACCCCCGGAGGATCGAGGTGCGTATCCCATGTTCGAACTCGCATCGAAGTACACGGAAGCCGAGGCGCTGGGCGGCGGGGTGGTGATCGGCGTGATCATCGTCGGTGCGCTGATCCTCGCCTTCGTTCTCGGAGCGCGGCACTACGAGTGGGAGCCCTCGCCCCTCGCCTCCACCCGCCAGACTCCGCCCGACTCCGCCCGACTCCGCCCGACTCCGCCCGACGCCGCCATCCCTAGAGGGACAGGTAGTAAGTCTGTCTAGGGATATGCTCTGCCCATGAGTCGATCCCCCCGCCCGCCCCGCTGGCTCCTCCCTGCGGTCCTGGTCCTGGTCTGGCTGGCCGTCGGTACGGTGCTGGGCCCTTTCGCCGGCATGCTCGGGCAGGTCGCGACGAACGACAGCGCGGCCTTCCTTCCACGCAGCGCCGAGTCGACCGAGGTGGTGACGCTGCAGCGCAGCATGGCCACCGCCGAGTCGATCCCGCTGGTCGTGGTCTGGTCGTCCGCGCCCGCCGCGCTCCCGCCGGACGCGGCGGCCGGCGCCCGGCACGCCCTCGCGGGGATGACCGGGCTGCAGGGCCTGGCCGGACCACCGGGCCCGCCGGTCCGGTCGGATGACGGCAAGGCGCTGCAGGCCGTCGTTCCGCTGCGTGCGGACCTGGGCGAGCAACTCCGTCCCACCGTCGCGTCGGTGCGGGAACGTGCGCAGATCCCGGGGGCGGGCGTGTTCCTGGCGGGTCCCGCAGCCAGCCAGGCCGATCTGGTGGATGCCTTCGGCGGGATCGACGGCCTGCTCCTCGGCGTGGCCCTGGGGGTGGTGCTGCTGATCCTGGTCGCCGTCTACCGCAGTGTGCTGCTACCGCTCGTGGTGATCATGAGTGCGGTCTTCGCCCTGGCACTGGCCAGCGGGATCGTCTACGCCCTGGCCCGGCACGGTGTGGTGCGCGTCGACGGGCAGGTGCAGGGAATCCTGTCGATCCTGGTCATCGGGGCCGCGACGGACTACGCGCTGCTGCTCAGCGCCCGCTTCCGAGAGGAGCTCACCCGTACCCCGGACCGCTTCGCCGCGATGCGCACCGCCTGGCGCCGCTCGCTGGAACCGATCCTTGCCAGCGCCACGACCGTGGCGCTGGGCCTCCTCGCCCTCCTGCTGAGCGACCTGGCCAACAACCAGGCCCTCGGCCCGGTCGGCGCCATCGGGATCGCGGCAGCCGCCCTGGCCGCCGTCACCTTCCTGCCCTGTGTCCTGGTCCTGCTGGGGCGCGCCGCGTACTGGCCCAAGCCGCCCCACGCGGGGCATGCGACCAGCTCCGGAGTGTGGGAGCGGATCGCCCGCCTGATCCAGCGCGGGCCCCGCCGCGTGTGGGCGACCACCCTCGGCGTCCTGGTCGTGGCGGCCTGCGCGCTGCCCCTGTTCTCGGCCGGCGGGCTGCCCCTGGAGGAGACCTTCATCCACACCGAGCCCTCCGTGACCGCCCAGCGGGTCCTGGACGCCCACTTCCCGGCCGGGCAGGGCGATCCCGCCGTGGTGGTCACCCGTGCGGAGCGGAGCACGGCGGTGCTCGACGCCGCGCGGCACACCCCCGGCGTGGCGTCCGCGACCCTGCTCCCCGCCACGTCCGGAACCGGGCCCGGAGCGAACCTGCGCACCGTCGACGCCGTCCTGGGCGACCCGGCCGACAGCCGCGCCGCCCAGCGCACCGTGCGCGACCTGCGCGACGCGGTTCACCGGGTACCCGGCGCCGACGCCCTCGTCGGCGGCTACACCGCACAGCAGGTCGACATCCAGGACACCGCCGCGCACGACCGGCTCGTCATCATCCCGGTCGTGCTGGCGATCATCACCCTGATCCTGATCGCCCTGCTGAGGGCCGTGACCGCACCGCTCCTGCTTGTCGCCACGGTGCTGCTGAACTTCGCGGCCACCCTGGGCGTCAGCGCCCTGGTCTTCCCGGCCGTGTTCGACCTGCACGGCGCGGACGCCTCGGTGCCGCTGTACGGATTCGTCTTCCTGGTCGCCCTCGGGGTCGACTACAACATCTTCCTCATGACGCGGGTCCGGGAGGAGTCCCGGCGCCACGGCACCCGCGCCGGAGTACTGCGCGGCCTGACCACCACCGGCGGGGTGATCACCTCTGCGGGCGCGGTCCTGGCCGCGACCTTCGCGGCCCTGGGGGTGATCCCGCTGGCCTTCCTGGTCCAGATCGCGTTCATCGTCTCCTTCGGGGTGCTCTTGGACACCGTCGTGATCCGTTCGCTGCTGGTCCCGGCGCTGGTCCACGACATGGGTGAGCGCGTCTGGTGGCCCGGTCGGCTGCACAGGGAAGAATAGGGGCGACCTCACACGGGAAAGGTGGTGGGCGGAAGGTGTCCGAGACACCCCCAGGCACGCAGACCGAATCGGCGCCGCCGGCCGGCGCGGCGCGCAGATTCGGCGGCCCGGTCTCCTGGGCGCTGCGCCAGGTGCTGCTGGCCAACCGTGACGCCCAGGCGGCACTGGCACGCCGACTGGGCCTGGGCCTCAACGACGTCACCGCCCTGGAGCACCTGTTGGGCGCCCCGGACGGGCTGGGCCCGGCCGACCTCGCGCAGCGCCTGGGCATCCGGTCGGCTTCGGCCACCGTCCTGGTCGACCGTCTGGAGCAGGCCGGCCACGTCACCCGCGCCGCCCACCGCAGCGACCGGCGCCGCACCGTGGTCGCGCCCACTCCCCACGCCCGCGACGAGATCGTTGCCGCGCTGCAGCCGCTGGTGGCCGCGGTCGACGACGCCGCCGGGCAACTGACCGACGCCGAG
This sequence comes from Streptacidiphilus cavernicola, assembly GCF_042510955.1. Taxonomy (NCBI): domain Bacteria; kingdom Bacillati; phylum Actinomycetota; class Actinomycetes; order Kitasatosporales; family Streptomycetaceae; genus Streptacidiphilus; species Streptacidiphilus cavernicola. The sequence goes on along the minus strand of NZ_JBHFAB010000031.1, from coordinate 26,425 downwards.
CGTGCCGTGGTGACCCGTTTCCTGGAGTCGGCGTCCACCGGGCTGCGTGCGGCGGCGCAGGGGCTCGACTCGACGCACGGCTGAGGGAGCCGGACGGCAGGGGCCGGCGCTAACGGAAGCTCCCGACCTGGTTGGACTGGGTTCCGCCGCCGCCGTAGCAGTCGTAGAGCTGGACCGGGTTGCCGTCCTGCCCTGACCCGACTACCGTCCCACCAGGACACCCTTCTCCGGACCCACAAGGTCCGTTGTCAGGGTGTCTGCACGAAGGGAGTGACCTCAGTCGTCGCCGGCACCGGTCTCGCGGACAGGTCGCCGGCACCGGTCACGGCACCGGTCACGGCATCGGCAATGCGCTCGACTGCAGCACGCAGGCCGGGGGGCCTCAGTGCCCCCGGCGGGGGGTTGAGGTGGCGCCAGCCTGGTCCGGCCAGAAGGAGCAGCGGTCGGTGGCGCGCGCCCGCGATGCCGAACGGCGTGGCCAGGATGTCGGCGGCGATCTGCGGCGCGGCTGTGGAGTGGGACTGCGACCACAGCACCACGGCTGCCGGTCCCAGTCGGCGCAGGCTGTGGGCCAGCGCGGCCGGGGGGACGGAAGAGCCGAGCATGCGGAACGGGATCCCCCGTTCGGTGAGCGCCGCAGCGACGGCGTCCAGCGGCAGCGTGTGGTCCTCCCCAGGGGTCGCGGCGAGCAGCGCGAGCGACGCGGTCCGGGCCGCCGGCGTGGCTCGTCGGCGAAGCTGCGCGGAGACATGCCAGGACAGCAGGTGTTCGACCTCGATGGCGGTTTCACCGCGCGCCGCCCAGCGGCGTCCCGCTGCCCGTAGCGCGGGCGCGATCAGCTCCTCCCAAGCGACTTCAACGCCCCAGCGGTCGAGCGCCGCAACCAGGAGTTCGTCGATGGCCGGGGCGTCCAGGCGGTCGGCGGCCCGGATCAGGCCGCGGACCCGGGAGCGGGCGACCTCGCTTTGCTCCTCGCCCTCGTGAGACGGAGGTTCGGCAGACAGTGCGGGCACGGCAGCACGAGCGGCGACGCGTGCGGCTTCGGCGGGTGGCAGGCCCTGTGCGGTCAGCGCACACATGGCCTCCAGTCGGGCGATGTCCGCTGCGGTCCAGCGGCGGTGGTGACCCTCGGCGCGCTGGGCGGGGCCGATGCCGTAGCGGCGCTCCCACGATCTCAGCGTCACCGCGGACACACCCAGCCGACGGGCAACCTCCCCGGTCGGAAAACCGGCCCCGGTCTCGCCGCCGGAGCTATCGTGCGTCATGGCTGTCCTCGGCTCGATCACTTCCTGCATCGTTGGCGACTCACATGGCGACAACCCGTCCGATCATGAACCCGACGGCTCCCAGCGTGAAGAACGCCACACCCAGCAGGCCCACCCAGTTCCACCAGACATCGTGCTGGTAGACCGGATCGTGGACCGAAATGCCATGGCAGGTCGACGACTCGCATTCGGGTGTCTCCTCAGGTTGGGCAAGGGGCTGCACCAGCGGCGTGCGGGCGATACCACCGGACATGACGACCTCCCGGGTTCTCGATCCTGGGTCCATGGTGACTCCCTTAGACCCCTCCCGCCGGGTGCATCGTTGGCGCATCGTCTACTGCCCATCTGGTTCACTGCCCTCGGCAGCGGCCCCGGGTTCGAGGGCGCGGAGGCGCCTGCCGCCACGAACCCTGCTCGGGCCGCGGCCCCGCACCGCCTGCGCGTGGGCGACTCACTCGACTTCTGGCGCGTCGAGGAGCTGTCGTTGCACAGCAACGAGCCCCCGGAAGGCAGAAGGGCCGGGTCGGTCCGCCCTCTGAGGGTGAACCGACCCGGCCCTGAAGTACTGCTGTGCGCCCGGCAGGATTCGAACCTGCGACCCTTCGCTTAGGAGGCGAATGCTCTATCCCCTGAGCTACGAGCGCTGGGGCTTGCCGAAAAGCTTGGCGAAAACCCAGTGAGTGGATCAACACCTCTGTCCGGCAAACGTCCTGGTCAAGCCCTACTTATCAGCTCGGTCCGACCTGCGGCAAGGGTGCCGAAACCGGGGCCGGGCCTGCACAGTGCCTGACTCAAGACAGGGTAGCGGATTGCCGCCGATTCATTGGTCTCCTATCTCCCGGACCTCGGGGCCGCAGCCACCTAACCATCATCTGACCTGCGGCTTCATCAAGATCTACCGCATCAACTAGGGGGAGGTGAGGTGCTCGGGCCATAGCTGCGCCGCGTGCCAAATATCCGTTCTGCCCGAGGACTGCTTCGCTGTGACGCGACCAACGCCTCTGGCACAAGTGCCTCCCGCCTTCTGGACGCACCCTTCCGGCCGTAGCCTGGGCAGCCCTAGCTTTGCCGTGTGATACGACGGGTGAGACGTGCGGTGCCTTGGCAGCCGCCGGCCGCGAGGAATCCACGTAGACGAAACCCACGGCGGACACCCCTGGGGGCCTGGCTGGACCAGGTATATCTGCGTGCGATACGCCGCGGCCTGCAGCGCCAGGTAGCAGCTGATCTTCGGTCTTTCGACGTGATACCGATCGTGGAGGCCACCCGCCATCGACGTCTTCGCGAACAGATCCACTTCGCGTCTTTACGGCTATGTGGCGCCGAGGATTTGGGGTTGCGGTTCGACTGGTGTCTGGCGATGGTCGTGACCATCGCCCTCATCGGCCCTGCCATGGCTCAGAGCTGGATCCGAATCCTCAAGGATCCGGGGTTCGACGCTCCCCAGGATTCGCCGGCCTACGCCGTTGCAGGGTGGTCGTTGATCGGCCTCCTGCTCGGGACGCTACTGGTAGCGGCATGCCAGAGGTACATAAACACTCTGGTCGACCGATCCCGCCTCGGCACCGCTCCAGGCCCCACTTTGGCCGCGGGCTGTGTTCTGCCGGCGTTCTCTCTCGCGCTGTCGCCCCTGGCCCACCCAGCTGCCGCCGCGAACCCGTTCGCACGGGGCTGCTGGGACGGCTGGATCTACACCTATCTGTCCGTGCTCGTCTACAACCTCTGCCGCGGGCTGCAAGCCGTGATCGTCCGCCGTACCACCGGCCACCGCTGCCGACCGCTGGATCGGCTCCTCCTGACAGCGGCAGCGATCACCGCGGAGATCCAGGTGACGACCCGTGGCCGCACCGCCCCGAAGGACTGTCAGATCTCCTGTATCCAACTGGAGCGCCTGGCCCTGCTGGCCGAGCGGGATCTCACGCTGCCCGGCCGGGTCTCACGCTCGGTCCGCAGGGAGCTGCGACCCGACGCGCTGCGCGTGGCCGCGGTGATCCGCGCACACCAGGTCCCGCTGGCGACAGCGGCCCGGCCTTCGGACGCAGACTTGATCGTGGCTTCTCTGGTGGCCGCGATGGAGGCGCTCGCCTCGGGAGACCGTTCAGCGCTTCTGGTCAACGCACCGGCCCAGGTCAACGTACCAAGCACGCTCCGTCGGCTGTTCCTACGTGTGTGGCCGGTCGCCGTCCTGATCGGTACAGGTCTTCTCCTCCCACTCATCCCCGCCATCGCCGCGCAACCTCCGATCGCCGGGAGTCTGCGCTGGACTCTCGTGGTCGCAGGCGTCCTCGCTCTGGTGGCCGGCCAGGACGTGGCCGGTCAAGTCAACGCCTCGCTTCAAAGGGCCCTGCCTTGGCGATGATGCGCTGCGCTGAGCCCGGCGGTCAGCCGAAGGCGAGTTCGCGGAATTGGTTGCGGATGGTGGTGAGGGGTTCACGGTCGCGGGTGAGGCGGATCTTGTTGGTGAGCAGGACGGCCCAGGTGCCCTGCTTGGGGGCGAGCCACATGCCGGTGCCGGTGAAGCCGTAGTGGACCCAGGCCTGGTCGGCGAGGTCGGTGCCGGGGGCGGGGTGCCAGAACAGGCCACGGGCTGGCACCAGTTCGCCGGTGTGAACGGTCAGGGATTCCTGGACCCAGTCGGCGTCGAAGCCTAGCCGGTGGGGGGTGGTGGCCGGGTCGAGGAGGTAGCGCAGGAAGGTGGTGAGGTCGTCCAGGACGGAGAAGACGCCGGCGATGCCGCAGACTCCGCCCAGCAGGCGGGCGGAGAAGTCGTGGGCGGTGCCCTGGAGGTGGGCGCCAGTGTCCTGGTCGAGTTCGGTGAGGGCGCAGCGGTTGACCAGGTCGGTGGGCATGGGGCCGAAGCGGGTGTCGGCCATGGTCAGTGGTTCCCAGACCCGGCTCCGGGCGAGTTGGTCGAGGGGTTGGCCGCTGAGGTGTTCGGCGAGGTAGCCGAGGATCAGTGCGGCTCGGTCGGTGTACTCGACAGTCTGGCCGGGCGGGCGGTGCAGGGCTTTGAACCGTTCCGGGTTCGATAGAGATCTCAGGCTATGGTTGTGACCTGCGGCTTTGTTGCGCAACTTCACCCTGGAACACGGTTACTTCACGGCGGATCCGCTCACAGAGCTGTTGGGCCATGCCCCCGTCAGGGTGACAGCGACGGTGTACGCCAACGTCCGACTCCGCCTCCAACGCGACGCCATCGACCTCCTCGGCAACGCCCTCCGCGAGCCCGACCAGCCCGCTATCCGACCCGACGACGGCGACGAACCACCCCTTTGTGCAGCACCCGTCCACTGACGTTGCCGTCAACTACTGCCGTCAAGACGCCCAAGAAGCCCCACCGGAACTGAATCCGGTGGGGCTTCTGCCTGCCAATCGGGCCCTACTTAGGATCTCGCTCTTCAATCTGCTTGGAAGCCCTATCTCGCACCTGTCCCCAGTGATGACTGGCCAATCTCACGAGAGCATCATTCGGCGTTCCAGGATTGCTGGCGACAGATGAGACCACGGCATCATGGTCATCCCCGGAAAGGTATTCAAGAATATCTCGCCTGCTCGCAATCTTTGCCCTCACGCGCCAATCTTCATCTTCACCCAGAAGCCGTATTACTTCCTCGGGAAGGGCCCGATTGAAGGCCATCCAGAAACGCATGTCCGGATGGTCCCTTGCGATCTCAAGCCAGACCGCAAGCGGGGCCTCTTCTTGCTTGATCCGCTGGTAGTCGGCATTGCCACCGCTGAGTCTCAACTGGACGAACTCGTCAGCGCTCTCGATCACGTCAGCATCCCCTCACGGTCGACAAATTATTCCATGAAATGAACTTCCCCGTCTTGCCCTTGAATTTCCCCTGAATGAAAGTTCCATCCGGCCCGCATCGGCGACCCAGTCCAGGCCCGTCGAGGTCTCGCGGAAGACCTTCCATGCAGACCCACCATGCCCAGCCTTATCCGGACTCCACCAATAGACATCACCGTTGGCGTCAGCGGCCTGCTGATAGTAATTGGCACCAAAGGGTCCGCCACGCATAATCTTTGTCGATCGACCGGGGTCAATAGTCCAAACGCCAGGAGGCGCCCCGCCATCATTGTGAACCAAGATCGGCGTGGTCCCGGCGAGTACATAGTACGTGTGGCACGGCGGGCCGGTCCACCTGCTCCTTCACGGGTCAGCAGCGATATGACGGTCCTCCGGGGTCCGTGGTAGTGCGCTGATGTCCGTGGTTGTTGCCGTCACTGCTGTCGTCAGAGGTACAGACCAATCGGTGTCACGGTCAGAGGAACGCGCCGGGTTCCGTGGTGGCGCAGTCGGTGGCGGTGCTGCCCGATCGCGCTTTAGATCTCCTCCTGGCTATATCTAGTTCGGAGAAATAGCTCGCATTGCTCCAATGATGACACCACAAAAATTGGCAAGCAGATACCATCGCCTCATCATGAATTCTTTCGCTTGAACCCATAGAAGTCAATGACAGCCCTACGATGCTCCACCACACCTACAACCTCGAAACATTCAGCCGGAGCGAAGATATCCACCAGATCCTCGTCTGAAAGAGCTACTCCATCATCCCTGAGCCTGTAGGCCATTCGCCCATCAGTCATTTGCCTGGTCATACCCGAAGGAAGAACGCTGGGACAGGCCCCCTGGCAACATAGGAGCCGTCCGTTCAGTTCTAGGAATTTGCGCACATTGATCAAACAATCAAAGAGATCAACGCCACCAAACTCCACGATACCCAGATCATTGTCGCTCATTTTGATATTCGCGGGCGGCTGGTCGGAGATCTCAAATTTGACCTGAGCTTGCTCTCCGCTGGCATTAACCGTTGAAAGTGTCACAGACTCAGGCATGATCAGCACCCTCCAACATAGTTTGGATTGGGAACCCAAGTTCCATCCCGCAGCGTCGCCCCTTCGATTTGGGATGACGGTACTGCACCTGGGACGGCAACCTCCAATTCATGGGCAAATGGGTTTCCAGGGAACGTCGCATTCACATCAACCCCAGATGCTCCACGGATTGTATAAACAATTCCACCGCGGCCAGCTACAACTGACTGGGACGTAGTAGTAGCCACATATCCGGAGTCCACGGACCACCCCGAGGCGTGTTCCATAATATCCATATTGCTGCCTCTGGGTTCGAATCCAGTACGAAATATCTCGCTTGGATCTCGCGTGTCGCTCCGAAATAGCGGCGAGCCAGCGCCGCCATCATTGTGCACCAATACCGGCGTGGTTCCGGCCATCACATAGTACGTGTGGCACGGTCCCCTGCTCTACCTGCTTCTTCGCAGGTCAGCAGCGATATGACGGTCCGTCGGGGTCCGTGGTTGTGCGCTGGCGTGCGTGGTTGTTGCCGTCACCGCTGCCGTCATAGGTATAGACCACTCGATGTCATGTCAGAGGAACGCGCCGGGTTCTGCGGTGGCGTAGTCGGTGGCGGTGTGCCGGTAGCACTGGTGGCCGGTCTCGGCGGCGTGCTTGGCGATCAGGGCGGTGACGTCGTCAGCGCGGGTGCGCTCGCCGCTGGCCCACTGGCACTGCTCCTCGTCCGTGACGCAGACTGCCTCCCGGACGGGTGCGGCGGTGTCGTCGGTGCGCACGTGGTACTCGCGGAACCGCATCCGCTTGCGCACGCTCATGCCGCCTGCCCGTGCTCGGTCTGGCGGTGGCGGCCCTGCATCACGCGCACGTCGCTGAGCCGGGACTTATCCCCGCAGAGCACAGCGGCACGGGCCTGCTCGCGGAGCCTGCCACACTCCTCACACACCGGGCCGGGACGCTCCCGCCACTGCACCAACTCTTCGCCCATCTCCCGCTCCTTCGCTCCCGCTCGGCTCTCTTGATCAGGGTCTCGTTCGCCTGAACCTTTCGGAGGAGCCAGCGCGTCTGCCCCGGTGTCTGCCAAGCTGGCTGGGTGCGGGAGACGGTCGGTGCACTGGTGCGGCGGTTACGCCTGGCGCGCGGCTGGAGTCAGCAGCGGCTCGCCGAGGCGCTGGCCCAGGCTGCCCCCGGACGTATCCCGCCGACGCGCAACGACGTCTCCCGCTGGGAGATCGGCACCCGATCCCCGCGCGAGTGGCTGCCCTTCCTCGCCCAGGTACTGGAGGTCCCGCGCGAGCTGCTGGAAGCCGCGAAGGCCGTCCAGTCACCCGAGCCCGCGCCGCGCGTACTGACCGTGGCCGACTTCCTGCCCGACGACGACCTGCTGGCCCCACTGCATTCCCGCACCGGCCGGCGGATCGGGGCCGGACAGGTGGCAGACCTGGCCCAGCGGGTCCACGGCCTGCGGCTGGCCGACGACGTGGTGTACGGCAAGGACCTGATCGGCCCGGCCCTGCGCGAACTGCGCGCGGCCGTGACGCTCTACCGCGAAGGGACACACACCGACGCTGTTGGTCGCGAACTGCTGCGGGCTATCGGTGAGTTGGCGCAGATCGCCGGATGGGTCGCCTCCGACGCGGGCGAGCACGCCGAGGCGGAACGCATCTACCGGCTCGGAATGAGCGCTGCCCACGCGGCGGGAGACGGCGTGCTGTCCGGCAACGTGGCGGGCTCGCTGGCCTACCAGTGGAGCAACACCGGACGCGCGAACGACGCCGTGGACCTGGCCCGCGCCGCCCTGGACAGCGCCGGACCCGATGCCCCGCCAAAGGCCCGCGCGCTGGCCAGGACCGCCCGGCGATGACCGCCCTCGGGGAAGCGGGTGAAGCCCTGGCCCAGGACTCGCCCGACACCGAATCGCCCTCATACCTCTACTGGATGGACGCCGGGGAGCTCCAGGTCATGGAGGCCCGCGTCTACACCGAGCTGCGGCGGCCCCTGCGCGCCGTACCCTTTCTGACAAACGTACTGGGCCGCTACGACGCGAGCCATGCACGCGAGTTGGCGCTGTACCTGTCCTGGCTGGCCGTGGCCTACGCCGACGCCAATGAACCCGAGGCCGCGGCCGGGACGGCGGGCCGCATGCTCGCTCTGGGGCAGAGCGGCAGTGAGCGCACGGCGGAACGCACCCGGATCGTCTTGGACCGGCTGCGGGCTTCCGCGACGTGCCCGAGGTCGCCGAACTACTGGCGTCCTGACCGCCCCTGCGCGGACTCGGCAGACTGCCGATGCCTTCGGCATGCTGCGGGCCTGAGCGGGGTGGGTCCCTCGTCGGTCGAGCAGCTTCGCTGTACCAGGGTTCTCCGGGGGCCGCCAAGGCTCACCGTGTGACGCTTGCGCTTGGCCTTGGTGGCCCCCGGAGGTTCCTGGTACGCCTCCGGGGGCCGGGCGACGAGGGAACCGCCCCCGCGACCCCGACGCTCACCACGACGATGCCGCACCGGTGCTCGGCCCCGGCCCCTCGGAGGGAGGGCAGCAGTTCCGGTCGCCCTCTGTCCGATCCACCGCGCACCCCGTCTCCCCCGGGCACCTGGCCGACGTCTCAGCCGCGGCGAGCCGCCCGCCGACCATGGCGGAGAACTGGTGGGGGCGGCCCTGCCGGAGGCATCACGGCGTCCGTCGTCTACACGATGAGGGTGCGTCAGTACCGTTGCCGCGGCACCAGTCCCCCGCCACGCCTCCTGCGCGGCCAGGGCCGGTCCGGCAAGCGGGGCGAAGCCGGAGCAGCCGGCCCCGGCCCGGCCGCGCGCGACCCGCGCCAGCGGGTCGCCTTGAACCAGGAAAGAAACTTTGAACACCTCGGCCACCCTCCCCTCTTGCCGATCATGATCTGGCCGACTGCACTACGCCGGTCATGACCCTGCTCAACGCTGCTCGATAGGTCCCCAGCGCCCCAGAGCTCCGCGCGCCGTGCACCGTGCCCACGAGCCGGACACCAACCTCGCCGTGATCAAGGAACGCCTCGGCCACGCCCACATAGGCGTGATCGCCACGACGTACGCCCACGTCCGACTCCGTCCCCAACGCGACGCCATCGACCTCCTCGGCAACGCCCTTCGACACCCCACAGACACCACAGCCGAGCCCGACGACAGCGACGATCCGCCGCTTTGTGCAGCACCCGTCCGCTGACGTTGCCGTCAACCGTTGCCGTCAAGGCGCCAAGAAACCCCGCTAGAATTCCTCCTGGCGGGGTCTCTTTGATTTGCTCAACTACAGTTGGGCCAAGCTATTAAACTACCAGTCCTGCGACACAAAGATAGCCTCCGGCAGACTTAATTCAACGGACTGACACAGTCTTCAGAATCCACTACTAGAACGCCAGACAGAGTCATCCGCGAAATATCAGCCAGATAGGGCTCTTCCTCATCATGCCGCACACAGAATGTCACACTCCCCGTAACGAGATTCTCGTCATACAGGGTAGGGCCAATCGAGATGTACGCACTTCCAGGCGGAGCGCCAGGGATTTTACGCAGAGCAAAGAGCGCGCCGTGCGCAAATGAATAGGCACGCCTGGCCAATGTTTCGACTCGCGCTGGATCATCTTCTGCTAGATCGAAATCCGGAATGGCTCGACCATTGATCGCGGCTTCGTATCCAGTCAGGTCAGTGAACGACGATCGATCGCCCTTATAGCCGTCGGAGAAGAATCGAAGAACCCATGCCCCGCTGGGATCAGCTGCCCATCCCGCGTCCAAAGCGGACTGGAAGAGCTCCGGAACGTCCCCCTTGGTCACCTGCTCCAGGAACTCTGGCCGAACCAAATCCGAGAACATCGCGTTGAACTTCACTTGCCTATCCAATCCAGTCATGCCATCGAGATTCTTCCGTCTCTACGTAGACTCCACCTGCCGCGCCCGGCACGGTACTAGCACGCCTCGCCAAGGAAACTGAGCCCCTTCTTGACACCCTTCGCAAAGTCAGTCTTTGCCAGATCCTTCTGCAGGTTCTTCGGCAATCCATCAAACTGACCAGTCTCAAAATTGTACTGGTACTTGGGGGCGTCAGATGATTTCATCCCATTGACCTGAACCTGCAAGTGCATCTGGCCAGGTCGGCCGCCAGGGCTGGGATTCTCTACATCGATGCGCATCCCACTCGGACCTCGCCATACTGTCGAACTCGTGATCTGCGTGCCATTCGCACCGACCATGGTTCCGTCGTCATTGTGGACGAGAACGGGAGTTGCGCCAGCGAGTACATAGTACGTGTGGATTTGCTTGACGGTGAGGTTGTAGGTCGTGATGTGGCCGATGTAGTCGTGGATGCGCCTGACCGTTACAGGCTCCCCGTTGAGTTGACGGAGTTGGTCGCCGACGTGGAGGTCGGAGGCATTGGTCCAACGTTGTGAGGTTTTGTCCCAGTATGGGTGGTGCTGGGTCGAGGTGATGGGTTGATCACCTTGGGGGGTACTGATGGTCAGGTCTGTGAAGGCGGTATCGGTGGTGGTCTTGATAACGGCGGTTACTTGCTCGGATTGCGTACGGCCTGTGAGGGGGTTTGTGGCCTCGACAAGGTCTCCGATCTTGATGGCGCTGATCGGCTTGGTGCTCTCATCTGCAAGGAGAACCTGTGTCGTTGCGGGAAAGCTGTTTACTTTGCAGGCGTCGAGTACGAGGTCTCCAATGGCGTCGTCTGCGGCAGCGGCTGTGGTCGCGTCCCCTGCCGCCGCGACAGCTCCGTCTGCGGAATCTGCAAGTGCACTGCCGCCGAAGAAGACTTCGCCGGCCACATAGGCAAGGAGATCCATGCCGATCTTCTTGGCCGCTGTCCCGCAGCTTTTTCCTGACCTCAGGCAGCTGATGCTGTCTGAGACTCCCCACGGGTCAGGTCCGTCGTCCAAGGCACCGCTAGCGCCGAGGGATGCGCAGAGCGCCAATTCATTGGACGGATCACCTTCGGTGTTTGAGCACAGATTTCCTGCCCATATACCGATCAATTGCGCATAGCTCAAGGGCCTGGTGGAAGGATACGCTGCGTATTCGACGAATCGAGCTGCGAGTTCCTTGTAGCTAGGGACCCGAATTCCGTCCAGGTATGCAGTCCCATTTTTGACTGTGACGGTCGGGGTAGTGGTCTTTGGCTTGGTCGGCTTCTTCTTTTTGACGGGCGGCCCACCGGGGCAGCCTGCGACGCCGGTGTCGCCGGAGCAGCCGACCGTGTCTCCGACTCCGCCGTCGTTGTTGCCGCAGCCGTCGCAGAAGAGGCCGGTGGGGTCGCTGGCGTTGGTGGGTTCGTTGTTGCTGTAGGCGTAGCCGTTCCACTGTTGCGGGTCGGTGGGGTCGAGGACGGGGTCGGTGTTGAGGAAGCGTCCGGTGGCGGGTTGGTATTCGCGGGCGCCGATGTTGGTGAGGCCGGTGGCGGGGTCCTGGGTGCCGCCGACGAAGCCGTGGTCGCCGAAGCCGTTGGCGGTGGTCCAGTTGGCGGGGGTGGTGCCGCGGGGATTGCCGAAGGGGTCGAGGTAGCGGCGGGTCTCGGTGAGGTTGTTGGCGTCGATATTGAGGCTTGCGGTGCCGTGGGGGTCACTAGCCTGGAAGTTCTCGATGGCACCCTGGCGGACGATGGTCAGTCCGTTGGGCTGGGCGTAGTAGCGGGTGTCCTGGAGGGGTGCTCCGCTGGCGGGGGCGTAGGTGATCTGGTCGGAGCCGAGGAAGACGGTGGTCAAGGTGGGGTCGGTCTGGACCAGGAGGTTGCCGTCGGCGTCGTAGAGGTAGGTGGTGGCGCCGCTGGTGCCGGTTGCCTGGTCTTTGCTGAGGTGGTCTTCGGCGTCCCAGTTCAGGGCGGTGGTGCCGGCGGTGGTGGTGATGGCGGTGGTGTTGCCAGCGGCGTCGTACTGGTAGCTGCTGGCGCCGGGGTTGTTGGGGCCGGTGCTGGTGGTGGTCATCAGTGCGTGTGGGCCGCCGGTGCCCCCACCGGTGTTGGGTGCGGTAGTGGGGGTGTTGTCAGTACCGGGCGTGGGGAAGACCTGGCTGGTACGGATGTCGTTGCTGGTGTTGCCAGCAGGGTCGTGCTGGATTTCGCTGGTCCGGTTGCCGGTCGGGTCGTAGCCGTAGTCAGTCCAGTAGGCGGCCGGTCCGCCGACGGTGGTGGCCTTGCCCGGGGCGGGGTTGGCGGTGGGGCTGCTGTTGTTGCAGCCGCCGATGCCGGGGATGGAGGGGGTGGGTGCGGTGCTGGTGGTGCCGGTGTCGGTCCAGGCAGTGGTGAGTCGGCCGAGGTAGTCGTACTTGTAGCACTGGAGGTCGGTGTTGGCAGGGTTGTTGTCGGGGATGTCGGCGGCGGAGGTGAGCTGGCCAGCCTGGTTGTAGGTGTAGTTGTACTGGTCGACGGAGCCGGTGGTGGCGGTCTGCTTGTCGATGTAGTCCGAGAGCACCCGGCCGAGCGCGGGGTCGTAGGTGTAGGTGGAGACGACCTGGCTGCCCCACGGGTTCATGGTGGTGCGGGTCGGGTCCCCGTAGGCGTCGTAGTTGGTCTGCAGGTCGTAGGTGGAAGCCCCGTCGCTTTCGATCATCGGACCGTTGCTGTCGAGGCTGTAGTTGACAGTCTCGTACGGGTTGCCTCCTTCCGCCGGGAGCCGGAGGCCGGTGGTCTGTCCGGTGTAGGCGTCGTAGTAGCTCTTGGTGGTGTAGACCAGTGGGGTGGTCAGGCCGACGACGCTGCCAGGGATGGTAGTGGTGTTGCCGGTGGGCTGGTAGTTGTTGTTGTAGCCGGTCACCGCCTGGGTGTAGGCGGTCCCGGTGGAGCCGCCCACGTAGCGGATGGCGGTCGCGGGCTGGCCGAGGCCGCCGGTGACGGTGTCGTAGGTCCAGGCAGCCTGCTCGTTGGCTGCGGACGCGGTGCCCTTATACTCGGCGGTCTTGCGGCCCAGGAGGTCGTAGGCGTAGGTCAGGGTCTGGCCGCGGCCGTCGGTCGTGGTGGCTACCTGCCCGTCGGCGGTGTACGTGTTGCTGCTGGTGCCGGTGTCGGGGTCGGTGACTGAGGCCTGTCGCCCGTACAGGTCGTAGCTGTAGGTCCACTTGTCCTTGGTGGTGGCGTCGGTGCGCGTGTCGGTTTGTCCACCGGGTGTGTAGGTGTAGCTGGTTACGTCGGCGTCCGAGGCCTGGCCGGTGGCTGTGGGTGTGTGGTATTCCCACAGCTGGCTGGTGCGTCCGGCGGCGTCGGTGATCGTGGTGGTGGGGGTGGCGCCTGCTGGCGGGGTGACGTCGGTCTCGTCGGCGCCGGGGTAGCTGGTGGTGACCTTGCTCTGGAAGTGGCCCAGAGAGTTCAGCGTGGACACCAGAGGGCGTCCCTGGCCGTCATAAGTGGTCGTGGTCTGCGCGGGGACCTGGTCGCTGTCGGTGGCGTACAGGCTCGTGCTGGGAGCGGAGTCCGCGTTGTACCAGGCACTGTCGGCCGCGGCCGTGCGGCCCTGGGAGTCGTACTGGGTGTCACTGATCAGCCGGCCGGCGTAGGAGGACAGACCAGGGGTGGACTGGGTCTGGGTGACCTGTCCGAATCCGTTGTAGATCTGAATATCCGACAGGCGTTTGGTGCCGGCCGGGCCCAGCGTTGCTGTCGTCACTGTCGACGGGGCCTGGGTGCCGTTGACCGTGTAGGTGTAAGTGGCATCGGCGGGCTGGCTGGTGGTGTGACCAGGCATCCAGTCCGCTGTGATGCGCCCGAGCGCGTCATATGTGGCGGTGCTGGTCTTGTTGTTGACGTCGGTACTGGTCAGCGCGAGGTCTCGGCCCACATCCAGGGTGGCCTTGGTGTTCCAGTTCGTCGCCGTGCCGGGAGCCGACGTGCTGGTGGTGATGGTGGAGGGCAGTTCGCCAGCCGCGGCGGGGGTGTAGGTGGTGGTGGTGACCGCGCCTGCCGGGTGGACGGTGTCGGTGGCGTTCGGATCGGTGGAGGTGACGACCCGGCCGTAGCTGTCGTAGGTGCTGGCACTGGTGGTCAGGTAGACCGGGTTACCGCTGGTGTCGTAGTGGTCCAAGGCCTGGGCGGACGTGGCATCGCCGAATGCTCCCGCCGTACCGAAGGGCTGGCTGTCGTACAACTGTCGTGCGTCGGAGACCGTGTTTGTCTTGGTGGCGGTAGCGGTGCAGGCGGCTGCCCCGGAAAGAGTCCTGGTCTCGTCGACCAGTCCTGTGAGCAGGGCGTTGCTGGTGCTGGTTGCGTAGCTGGTTCGTGTGCAGGTTTCCGGCAGGCCGTCAGCGGTGGTGTCGGTGGTCTTTACCCGGTTGCTGTTTGTTGGATCGGTGATCGTGGTGGTACTGCTGGTCTGCCAGGTGCCGTCAGTCTTGAGGGCTTTACTGACTGTGGTGCTGGTGGTCGAGTCGTAGCGGGCGACGAGATTGGGCAGTCCGGTTCCGCGCACGTGGGTGGCGGTGACGCTCTCTCCACTGGTGCGGGTGTAGGTGTAGCTGGCGACCGTGCCCTTGGTGACCGTGCCGTCGGGGTTGTGGATGTCGGCGTGGTTGTAGGTGTCGGTCTCCAGTTCCTGGCCCGCGAGCCAGTCGGAGTCGGTGATCGAGCCGGCGAGGGTTCCAGCCACGGTCTTGACGGACTTGGTGGTGATGCCGTCGGCCTTGTAGTCGCCGTCCATGCCCTGCGCGTAGTACGTCACGGTCTCGGAGGAGGGGCTGTCGAGGTCGGAGCCTGTGATCGCGGTGACGCTGTCGAAGCCGCGGAACTGGTCCCAGGTTCGCACGGCCTTGTCGGTCAGTTCGCTGTCGTCGCGGTGCCAGGCTGCGTTGCCGTAGGTGTAGCTGGTGATGCGCTGGGGGGCGCCGCCGACCTCGTCGTTCTCGGTGACGTCCTTGACGGTGTAGCGGTTGAACCAGTCCGAGATCGGGGGTGCGTCGACGGCCGAGCCCGGGGGGTACCACAGCACCGAGTAGCAGGCCAGTGTGTCGGTGTCGGGGGATGCGGGCATGACGTTGGCCGTGCGCGAGCAGGCGGGGAGGTTGTAGTCGACGTTGATGCTCTCGCCGGTCTCGGTGTGGATCTGTTGGATCCGGGGCCGGTCGAATGCGGCTGGCAGGGGCACGACGTTGATGCCGTCGACGCGGTTGGCCAGCATGACGGGCGTGAAGGTGACATCGGGCAGCGGGGGCAGGGCCGGTCCGTCCTCGCCGGTATGTCCGATGGAAGCGAGCCACAGGGTGGGGGTGGTGCCGTCGAGCGGGTCCTGGAAGGTCTGGGTCAGCTTGTAGAGGTCGACCTGTACGGGCTTGCCTGCGGACTGGACCTGGGTGGTGATCGTGGCCAGGCGCTGGTTGCTCCAGAAGCTGGGGCCCCAGTTGGTGCAGGCCCCGGTTGCGGCGCAGCGCTGGTCGTAGGGGACGTCGGGCCACTGCTTGGCCTGTACCGCGGCGGTGTTGGCGTCGATGGTGGTGCCTGTGCAGGTGAAGTTGCCGACCGTGTCGCAGCGGCCGTCCGCTGCGAGGTTGAACAGGACCGAGGCGGCTGGAGTGGCGGCTCCCTTGGCCGCGACCTGCCCGGCCAGGGTCTGGCCGTAGTCGATGCGTGTGAGCGATCCGCCGGGGATGTAGCCGGTCAGGGTGCCGGTGCCCTGGTTCTGGCCGGCGCCGCGCTCGTAGTAGTTCGTCTTCTCGGGGGTGTACTTGTAGCTGATCATGTTGCCGTGCGGATCTACGGCGTAGGCGAGGTTGAAGCGCCAGCCCATTTGGCACCAGGAGCCGGTTGTGGCAGTGGTGCTGTTGCAGGGGTCGCCTGTTTTGGGTGAGTAGACCGGCACGGTCCACAGGGAGTTGTTTGAGGGGTCGGTGCCGTCCCCTCCGGGCAGGTGGTCCAGGCCGAAGTAGTAGACCATCCCGGTGGAGTCGGAGACCTTGGCGTACTCGCCGTAGGTGCCGCCGTTGCCGCCGGTCAGGCCAGTGGTGACGAACTCGATGGTGGTGCCATCGTCGCCCTGCAGGTGCCACTTGCCGCTGGTGTCGTCGCGCACCAGTTCGCCGGAGTGCCCGTCCAGGGACATGGTGGCGTTGTAGCCGCCCCAGCACTCGTCGGACGAGTAGGTCAGCCCGTCCTTGGAGCAGGACTTGTAGGAGCGCTCGATGAACCCGCCCGCGCTGACGTCCCATCCGTCGCCCACGATGGAGCTCTGGGAGTTGGTCGAGGAGGTCCTGCCGTCGACCGAGGAGGAGTCGTAGGACAGAGCGACTTGGGGGGCCGCCCCGCCCAGGGCAGGCGGTGTGGTGATGGGGTAGCCGTAGGAGAAGCCGCCGTCCGTGCTGCCGGAGGTCCACTTGGAACTCGGCTGCAAGCTGGTGGCCGCGTAGCTGCCGTTGCCCCCGCTGGAAGTGGTCTGAGCTGCCAGCACCATCGGGGCCGCCGCGACGGTGGCACCGCGCGCGGCACCCACTGCGGGGGTCGTCGCCGTGGGCGCTTTCGTCGTCGCGCTTGCGGGCAGCGTGAGATCGGCGAGCAGGCGCTTGCTGGTGGGGTCGTAGTGCGAAGTCACCGCGGTGGCGTTGCCACAGCCCTTGACCTGAGGTGTCGTCAGCGAGCAGGCGGGCAGTTCGACCAGTTTGGTGCGCGAGGAGGCGTCGGCCCCGTAGGTGGAGTCCAGTGAGCTGATGTCGACGCCGAGCTGCACGTTGACGGCCCCCGCTGCCGCGTCGGTGCGGGCCACGGAGAGCATCAGGCCGTGGATGCCCGCAGCCTTGGTGTGAGCGGTGTCCACCACGGTGGCCTGAACCGTCCCCGCCGACGCAGAGGCGCCCACGGGTGGAGTGGCTCCGCCGGTATCGGTGTGAGTGGTCCCGGTGCTGTGTGTGGTGGCCAGCCAGACGGGGAGCTTCCCGGCACGCACCGCGCCGGGAAGCGGCTTGCTGTCTGCGGTGCGGCTGGGCGTGGTGGCGGGTGGCGCTGGCAGGGTGACCGTGGCGCTGCCCGCCACCGGGGTACTCACGGCTGCGGGCCCCATCCATTGCGGGGGGACGGGCTGGTGCGGCTTGGTCGAAGCGGGCTTGGTCACCGGGTGGCCGTGGATCGACTTGGTCGTCGACAACGGCGCGTCCGGGGGGGACCACAGCGTGCCCGGTGCGACCGGGAGCCGGGCGCTCAGCGCTTCGGCGCTGGCCGGGCCGAGCAGCGTCACTGCCAGCGCCAGCACTGTGGCCGCGCCGATGAGCCCCTGCCGCCCGCGCGTCCAGCGGTCGATGCTCTGCATTGTTCCCCGACTACGCACAGTCCGCCCCTCAAGTCCCCCGCCCGCACATGCCAGGTGACATGGCGGGTCGCCAGGCACTCTCATCGATCGGCGATCACCGGGTCAAGGGAGCATCGGGCAATCCGGCACGTGAAGGATGTGTGCGTCTTCTCACACAGTCCACTTGATTGGGACATGACCCGATCTATCCGGGCGTACGCAAATCAACTCCCTTGACCTGTCCCTTTGCTCCCTGAACCCTGTGCTCGGTCTATGCCTACGCGCTGTACGAGATACCGGGGGTCTGCGATGCACACCGTTCCACCTAGAAGTACCCACAGCCCGTCATCACGGCAGCGGGCCCGGAGGCTGGCCGCTCTCGTTGCCGCGATGTCCCTGGGGGGTGCCTTGTTGGGCGCGCCTGCTGCGTGGGCGGATTCGGGCACGGATCCCACGGCGGTGGAGGCCGCGCACATCGCCGGCGGTCCGCAGGTTCCGCTCACTGCTTCTCAGCAGGCGCTGGCGCAGGCGAAGGCGACCGGGACGAGCGTGCCGGTTCCTTCGATGACCACGATGTTCAGCACCACGGTCGCCAATCCGGACGGCACCTTCACCGACACCAGCGATGCGCAGCCCCAGCGGGTCCAGAAGGACGGTTCCTGGACGCCGGTGGATGCGACGCTGGCGGCGAACGCCGGTGGCGGGATCTCGCCGAAGGCTGCAGTGTCCTCGCTGGTGCTGTCAGCAGGCGGCTCCGGTCCGCTGGCCACGATGACCACGAGTACGGGTAAGTCCCTGTCCTTGAGCGCGCCCTTCGCCCTGCCCGCTCCCACCCTGTCGGGGGCCACAGCTGTCTACTCCTCAATCGCGCCTGGCATCGATCTGGACGTGACGGCTGACACTGCCGGCGGCTTCAGCACGGTGATCGTGGTCAAGTCCGCTGCGGCCGCGTCCAATCCGGTGCTGAAGAGCCTCGTCTTCGGTACCGCCACCAGTGGTCTGACGCTGGCCAATGACGCCCAGGGCGCGTTGAGCGCGGTCGACGGCACCGGTGCCACCGTGTTCTCGGCCGCCACCCCGATGATGTGGGACTCCAGCACCGACCCCGCAACCCCCGCGCCCCAGGTGCAGGCGTCCCCGGCCGGCCGGACGACCTCCCAGCTCGTCGCCGCCACGACCGCCGACACCGATGGTGCGGTGGACGGTGATCCCGCTACCAGCAGCCCGCAGGGCCCCGGTGCCAACGCCCAGACCGCGGCCATGCCCGCCACCGTGTCGGGTTCCGCGATCAGCCTCACCCCCGACCAGAGCATCCTGACCGGTGCGGACACCCAGTACCCGGTGTACCTGGACCCCTCGTGGATCCCCGACGACCGCACCCTGCAGTCCTTCACCTGGACCCAGTCGGCCAGCCCCAGCAGCGCCAGCAACTACCACACCGGGTCCTCCACCAGCCTGTACCCGGCGGTGGGCACCTGCGGTAACGACTACGCGGGCGGCTGCAGCCCCTCGGACACCGAGCGCACCTACTACCAGTTCAACACCACGGCCTGGAACGGCGCGATCATCCACACCGCCTGGCTGAACGTCAAACAGCATGCCTCGGCCAACTGGTCGTGCACCACGACCTACCCGGTCAGCCTCTACACCACCCCGCCCATCAGTTCCAGCACCACCTGGAACTCGATGAAGGACGCCACCGTCACCAAGGTCGGCACGATCGACATGGCCGGCGCCGGCGGTGACTGCGGCACCGACGTGGCCTACGGCTACAACATCGCTGGCACCGTCAAGTCCCTGCTGAACGGCACCACTGCTCACAACACGCTCACGTTCGGGCTGATGTCCGGGGCGGAGAGCAACGACCTCGGCTTCAAGCGCTTCACTGCCAACCCCACCCTGACCATCACCTACGACCGCACCCCCACTCCGCCCACCGGCCTGAAGACCAGCAAGGCCCAGGCCGGGTCCTACGCCAGCGGCGCCCTGGCGGCCAACGACACCTGCACCGCCACCGCGAACAGCGCCTACAGCACCTGGGGTTGGATCAACGCCGCCGGCACCACCTTGAACGCCGCCCCCTCCGGGCCTAGCCAGGCCCAGTACGCGGCTGCCTACCGTCTGTGGGACGACTCGGTCAGTTCCACCAGCGACGTCTACGACTTCACCACCGGCTACGTCAACAAGGGCACCAACGCCCCCTCCCAGGCGCAGACCGTGCAGTACGTCGACCCGACCACCGGAGCCGTGGTCAACAACGGCGCCAACCTTATCGACGGCCACCTCTACGGCTGGGACGCCGCCTCGTCCGACGGCCTGGTGCCCAATTCCGCAGGCTCCTCGGTCTGCCACTTCCGCGTCGATGCCACCGCCCCCACCTTCACCTTCGGCACCAGCACTGACTTCCCGCCCTCGGGCAGCGGCACCACCCCGACCAAGCACCTGGGCGACACCGGGACGATCCCGTTCACCGACGGCGACGCCACCCCGGTGAACTACACCGGCACCGCCCAACCCGCCCAGGTATCCGGCGTCGCGTGCATGCGCTACGGCAACGACCCCACCTTGACCAGCGACGCCTGGAAGTGCGGCAGCCAGCTGCCCACCGGCAGCATCAGCACCACCCCGGCCCACTGGGGCACCAACATCGTCTTCGCCCAGGTCATGGACGCCGCCGGGAACCAGTCCCAGATCCAGCCCTACTCCTTCTACGTCCCGTGGACCGCGGGCAAGCTCGCCTACGGCGACGTCACCGGCGACGGCGTCCCCGACGTCCTGGCCGCCAACCCCACCACCGGCAACCTCCTGGACTACCAGCAGGCCCGCAACTTCACTCCCGCCACCGCCACCAACGACCCGGCCGCCACCGCCGCCCAGGCCCCGCCCAGCGACCCGAACGCGGACACCACCACCAACGGCTGGAACGGCTTCCACATCACCCACCGCGGCTCGGTGACCGGCACCGCCAACGTCGACGACCTGTTCGTCCACCAGGACGCCAGCCCCACCGACACCAGCACCACCAAACTCGGCGGCAGCCAGCTGTACTGGTACCCCAACAACACCCAGGACCCCGGCTTCTTCACCGCAGGCGGCACCGCCCTGCACCGGCCCGACTGCGACCCGGCCGCCGGCTCCTGCGCTGGCTTCACCGACGGTGACACCTGGGCCAACACCAGCCAGATCACACCCATCGGCTCCATGGGCGACATCCCCAACCCGGACGGCGGCGACACCAACGGCCTGCTCGCTGTCGAAGGCGACAACCTCTGGTACTACGCCCTCGCCGACGGCGCCGGAACCAGCACCGGCGACGGCAGTAACGCCACCAGGTTCGCCCCGCCCACCCTGGTCGCCTCCGGCGGCTGGTCCCACTACGACCTGATGGTCCCCGGCGACGCAACCGCCACCGGCAAACCCGCCATCTGGGCCCGCGTCCGCACCGCGGTCGGCGGCCACGCTGCCGGCGACATCATCCAGTTCCCGATCACCGTCGACACCGCCGCAACCTACCAGCCACAGATCGTGGCCCCGAACAGCATCCCCTCCCCCCAGCCCGGCGCCGGAGTCTCCTGCAACACCGGTTCCGACGGCTACCCGGTCTGCACCTATACCCGCATCACCGGCGTCGGCACCCCCACCACCATCGGCACGGGTTTCGCCACAGCCGCCTATCCCTTGATCGGCGCCGACAGCGACCTGAGCGGAACCAGCGCCACTCCCGGCACCGGCACTCCCGATCTGTGGGCCAGCACCGGCAGCGGTGCGATCACCGTCTTCAACGGCACCACCACCGACGGAACCGCCACCACCGCCGTCACCGGACTCACTCACCCGGACGACCAATGGCTCCTGGCCACCGGTGGAACCGACGCCAACGGCCAGCACCCCGCCACCAACCTCGGCAGCGTCACCTTCAGCGCCACCGACGTCCCCGCAGGGCCCAACGCCCTGACCGCCGCAGGCGGATCGGCCAACCTCACCGGCAGCACCAGCACCTTCCTGAAGGCCAGCGCCCCGGCAGTCAACACCCAAAGCAGCTACACCGTGTCTGCCTGGGTCAAGACAAGCAGCGCCACTGCCACCGGCTCTGCCATCGGCCAGGGCACCACCGCACACCAGGCCTTCTACCTCGGCTACGACAGCACCCAAAAGGCTTGGTTCTACCAGACCACCACCACCAACGACGCCAACGCCGCCTTCCCCACCGCCGAAAGCCCCGCCAACAGCGCCACACCCGGCACCTGGGCCCACCTGGTCGCCACCTACTCCGCACCCACCCACAACCCCGACGGCAGCACCGTCGCCGGCTTCATGACCCTCTACGTCAACGGCACCCTGGTCGCCACCGCCGCCAACGCCACCCCCCAGTACGACTCCACCCTGCCCCTGACCATCGGCGGCTGCGTCCACACCGCCACCAGCACCACCGACTACAGCTCCTTCACCGGCTCCATCGCCGACGTCCGCACCTTCCCTTACACCCTCACCGCCATTCAGGCAGCACAACTGAAGTAACCCTGCAACGCACCATCCGAAGGAGGTGGGCGGTCCTCAGTTCGGGGACCCCCGCCCCCTTCGTGGGAGCACCAAGCCCCTGAGCTTGCGGTACACCCACGGACCTGTCTCGTCACGTCACATCCTTGACTTCGCGACAGGGGAACCAGCAGTCCCATCCCGACTCCTCAGGGGACACACGTCCGAGGAGAGATCTCGCCGCATCCAGCAAGGATCGCGTAATATCCGCCAGGCCTGACGCACCGTGGGTTGGTACCCGCCCCAGCGTCCGGGCCGTTCAGCGCAACCAGGGGAGACTTCGTGCGCACTGTCTCACGTATTGCCGGGCTCGTGACGATATCGATCGCGCTGGGGTCCCTCGCAGCACCGCCTGCCGGCGCCGACACCGCGGGCGGCAGCTCGACGCTGTACGTCAACAAGACGGGCACCTGCAGCGACAGCAACCCGTCAGCAGGCTCCCAGGCACTGCCGTTCTGCGGCATCCAGGCCGCAGCCGACGTAGTCGCCCCTGGGCAGACGATCATGGTAGGTAGCGCGGACGACGACGGCTCCACCTACGCCGGATTCACTCTGACCCGCTCCGGCACCCAGAACGCTCCCATCACCATCACCACCGCGGGAACGCAGTACGTCAGAGGCACGGTGACACTCACCGGCGTTCAACACGTTCAGCTGACCGCACTGCATGTGGACGCGACCGGCAACGGCATCACCGTCAACCACAGCAGCGACGTGACCGTCGACCGCGTCACGCTGCACAATGCCTCCGACGTCCTCGGAGCGAACGGCGTCGACATCAACGGAACCTCCTCCCAAGTCACCGTCTCCCGCTCCAACATCAGCGGAACTTGGGCCGGGAACACCATCCGCGTGCAACCCGGCGCGCAGCACATCGTGATCACCACCAACTACCTCACGTCGGACATCGGCCTTCCCCTGCCCTTGGTGCAGGTCAGTGCTGCCACAGATGTCGATGTGACGAGCAATTCGCTGTCCGTGATCGGGGCGGCGGACATAGCGTTCGACAGTGGTTCATCGGGGACAGCCGAGAACAACGTCGGAGCAGTCGGCGGCACGCCCGCGCTGACGGTCTCGACCGATTCCGCCGCAGGCGTGACCGCGGACTACAACGCCTTCGAGCAGCGCCTCAGCACCGGCGGACTGTACCAGTGGGGCGGTGTGGGGTATGGCTCGCTTGCTGCCTTCACAGCCGCGACCGGGCAGGGCGCCGATGACATCGACGGCCCTGGTGAGGACTATCCGCTGGTCTACGAGGGTTCCCCGTTGGTGGACTCGGCGAACGCGGACGCGCCCGGTGAGCTGTCGACCGACGGTGTGGGGCGTTCCCGGGTGGACGACCCCAATTCCCCCAACACCGGGGCCGGCGCGCACGCGTACTTCGACCGCGGGGCCTACGAGGTCGTCGACCAGATCAAGGACTTCACCAGCGGAGTCCTGGCCACCTGGTCGGGGGCGGCACCGTTCACCTACGCCCAGGAGTTCCGCGCCTTCCCCGCCGACGTCGCCACCTCATGGGGCGAGCCACTGCACGCCACCGTGGACTTCGGCGACGGCAGCGCACCGCAGGCAGTCACCCCGGGAGCCACTGCCCCCCACGTCTACACCACACCCGGAACCTACGACGCGGTCACCACGGTGGCCGACGCCGACGGGAACCAGCTCAGCAACACCGTCCCGATCCGCGTCCTGCCCCCCACCGCCCCCCAACCGGTCCTGACCGCCACCACGATCGGACACGGCGCACCCAGCAGCACCCTGACCTCGGGCGAGGTGTCCTTCACCGTCACCGGCCAGCCCGCCGGCGGCTTCCCGACCCTGACCATGAACTACGGCGACGGCACAACCGGCACCCTGGACCCGTCCGCGCCCACGCACCTGTACCCGCACCCCGGCACCTACACCGCCACCGTGACCGCCACCGACGTTCTCCATCGCACCGGCACCGGACAGGTCACCGTCACCGTCGGCGACGCCTTCGTCCCACTGGCCGGCGGCCCGCAACGCGCCTTCGACAGCCGCACCCGCGGACACGACAGCATCCCCGCCCACACGGTGGTACGGCTGTCACGCGCCCAACTCCACGCCCCCGCAGGCACGGACGCCGCCCAGCTCAACCTGACCGTCACCGACACTAAAGGCACCGGCTACCTGACCGCCTACCCCGACGGCGGCACCAGGCCCACCGCGTCCAACCTGAACTTCACCACCGGCAAGACCGTCGCCAACCAGGCCACCGTCGAGATCGGCGCGGACGGGTACGTCGACGTCTACAACGGAAGCACGAAACCCGTCGACGTGATCGTCGACACCGCCGGCACCCAAAGCGGCTCCTCCCCCAACGGCCTGACCTACAACCCGGTCGGACCCGTACGCATCCTGGACACCCGCACCACCGGCCACCCCGTCGCCAGCGGCGCAGCGGTGACCTTCGCCGCGGCCGGCACGCACACGGTCCCCGCGAACGCGGCCGGAGTCCTGCTGAACGTAACCGCCGTCAACACACACACCACCGGGTACCTGACCGCCTACGGCGCCGGGCAGACCCAGCCCGCCGTCTCCAACGCGAACTGGGCCCCCGGGCAGACCGTGCCCGCCCTGGTCACCGTCCCGCTGACCAACGGCAGCGTGGTCCTGCGCAACAGCAAGAGCGGCGGCTCCGTCGACTTCGTCGCCGACCTCGTCGGCTACTACGACAAGACCGACAACGGAACCGTCTTCATGCCGTCCGCACCCGTCCGCATCCTGGACACCCGCAACGGCACTGGACAGCTCGGCGCCGGGAAGACCATCCGCCTGCACATCGGTGCCGCCGCCGCAGCCGCACTGAACCTCACCGCTACCGGCGGCACTCACCCCGGATACCTCACCGCCTACCCCGACGGCGGCACCAAGCCCACCGCATCCAACGTCAACTACAGCAACGGCCAAACCGTAGCCAACATGACCGTCACCCCCGTCGGAACCGACGGCTACATCGACATCTACAACGGCGGCACCGCACCCGTCTCCATCATCGCCGACCTCTCCGGCATCTACCGCGATCACAACTGACCTACCGGGGACCACTCCCTGCTGCGCTCGTTTTTCCGTCGGGCCTGGGGGACATGCCATCAACCCGGTGCGGGTCCAGCGTCTCGAAGGAGCACTCCATGACGGCGTCGGCGGGGAGCAGCAATCTCGCAACCGCTCTACTGAGGTTGTAGCTGGGATGTCGTCAGGGTGAGTCCGGTTGCCGTGGGGCATCCGTCGATGATGTCGCTGCGGTACTGGACCTGGCGCAGACTGTGGCGCAGGGCGCGCATCAGGTGTTCGGGGTCGGTGAAGGCAGTGTTGGTCTGGCAGCGGCGCCGGAGCAGCGACCAGATGCCTTCGACCGGATTGAGCTGTGGCGTGTACGGGGGCAGGTGGTAGGCGGTGATCCAGTCGTGGGTGTCGATGAAGGCGCGCATCCGGGCGTCGCGGTGCACGTTGAGGTTGTCCCACACGAGCACGATGGACCTGCCGAGCTGCTGGTGGGCGTCGACGAGCAGGTCGCGGTAGTCGGTCCAGGCAAAGCTGCGTCGGCCGCCGGCCTTGTGGTCCGGATGGACGATGGGCCGGTAGACCAGCCGTGAGCGTTCGCCCGGTTTGTAGCAGGTCAGGGCGGCGATGGAGATGCGGCGCTGGGAGCGTGCGCGGACGTGGATGACCGGGGTGGTGCCACGTCGGGACCAGGTGCGGGCGGTGGGCGGCGTCATCGAGAAGCCGGCCTCGTCCTCGAAGACGAGGTAGGCGTCGAGTGCCGCCGCGGCGCTTCCGCGGAGGGCCAGGTCTCCTTCACCCAGCCCGCCACGGCCACCTCGTCGCGTTCAACCGCGCGCCGGGCGGGGACCTGGTGGCTCCACCCGTGGCGGCGCAGCATCTGGCTGATGCCGGACAGGGTCAGGCTCTTATGGAAGCGGCGCCCGATCAGGGTCTTGATCCGGGCCAGGGTCCAGGTCTGGTCGTCCCAGCCGTGCGCCACCGGTCCCTTGTCCAGTTCCTGCTCCAGCACGGCGAACAGCGCCTCGCTCAGCTTGGGCAGCGAGGCTGGCCCGGCCGAGCGGAGTCCGTCACTTCCGGCGTCCAACCACTCCCGACGCCATCGCTGCACCGAACGGACGGTGACCCGTAAGTCCTTGGCGACCTCCGCATTGCAGACGCCGGCGGCGAACCGCTCGGCAGCCTCCATGCGGATCCGCTCACGAAACGCCTGTCTCTCCGGCGTCAGCCCACCACCCTGCGGATACCTCATACAACCGGCATACCGCGACGATCACACCTCGTCAGCCCCCTACGACATCCCAGCTACAACCTCAGTAGAGGCGCCTTTGCGTTTTCTTGACCTTCAGTCAGCGCTCATTGTCGATCACGTTCCCAGGTTAGCCAGAGGTTCGCCTGCATGGGCGCACTTGGACGTGGCTGACGGGGGTCTGTCTTGATCTTGGGTCTTACAAGATTTTCGTAGGCGTTGATCGAATTGTTTAGCCGTCAGCTGAGCAGGATGCGGTGGCGTAGGAGGGCGAAGCCGGCTCGTCCGTACATCTGCCGTTTGATGAGTTTGATC